>NZ_DASSES010000038.1:0-23851 GCF_035695185.1 Frateuria sp. | reverse complement strand
GTCGCGGGCGGTGGCGTTCATCTGCGCCTGCGCGGCCTCGGCACGTGCGGCGGCCTCGCGCGCGGTGCGCTTGATCTCCTCGATCTCCAGCTCGCGCTCGACCTCGGCGCGCACGCTGTCCCAGGTGTTGCGCACGCGGCGCACCAGCGCGCCGGCGGTGCGCGCCGCCCCGGGAAGCTTCTCGGGGCCGAGCACCAGCAGCGCAATAAGCGCCAGCAGCAGCATCTTGCCGAAGCTGATCTCGATCATGGCCGCGCCACCGCGCGCTTACTTGGTTTCGCTGGTGTCGCGCGCCTTGCTGGCGGTGGACTCCGAGGGCGGCGGGTCGGCGCGCAGCTGCTCCTGCGCCTTGCGCTTGGCCTCGTCCTCCTCTTCGTCACCCTGCATGGCCTTCTTGAAGCCACGCACGGCGTTGCCCAGATCCGGGCCCATCTTCGCCAGCTTGCCGGTGCCGAAGATCACCAGCACCACGATCAGCAGGATGATCCAATGCCAAAAACTGTCCAGACCCATGACTTCAAACCTCTGACGGACTGTGCCGAAAACGTTGGTTACCAGCCGCTAATGCCAGCAACGGGATCAACGTGCAGTGTACTCCTCCAGCTGGTCGCGGAAGTCCACGACCGCGCCCGGCACGTTGCTGACGCCGCCCTCGAGGATGCGCCGGGGCGTGATGCCGGGCCCGTAGACGGCCTCGTTGGCGTCGTAATCGATGCGCAGGACCGAACCGTCCAGCGCCACGCCGGCGAACAGGCCGCGCGAGCGCGAGTAGGAATAGATCTCCGCCCGCATCTGCGCATCGGTGGCGGCGGTGGCGGTGCGCCCCACCGGACCGGCCGCGGCCGCGGCGTCGGCACCGACGGTGAACTTGCCGTTGACGATCGAATCCACCCCGCGCTGGGTACGGAACACCAGCACCACGTCGGTCGAGGACACGCCCGCCTGGAAGCCCACGCTGCCGCCGGTGAGGGTGATGAAGCTGGGATTGGACCAGGTGCCGTCCGGGCTGCGCACCGAGATCAGCCCCTCGCCGCGGCGACCGCCGAAGATGAAACCGGCCTTGACCATGTCGGGGATCACCGCGATCGCCCGGGCGTTCTGCAGCAGGTCCTTCGGGATCGCCTTGTCCGGCGCCTGCATGATCTCGTGCAGCACGCGCACGGCGTTCTGCGCGCGCAGCAGCGGCGGGTCTTCCGCGTGAGCGGCCATCGCCGGCAGCAACAGCGCCAGCGCGATCAGCGAACAACGACGCAATGCCTTGAACATGGGGTACTCCTTGCGCAGGGGGATGGGTGCGGCAACCGCGCCGGGGGGCACCGCGCGGCTTGTGGCAGACTCCACCGCCTGCTTGCCGCCGATGCCTTCGATGCCACAGCACGATCACTATACCGGCCCTTCCGACCACGGCCCTGACCGGAACGTTCAGGCAGGCGCGTGCGAGACCGGCGTGCTGCTGGTCAACCTGGGCACGCCCGACGCGCCGACTCCGCGCGCGCTCCGGCCCTACCTGGCGCAGTTCCTGTCCGACCGCCGCGTGATCGACTACCCGCGCTGGCTGTGGTGGCCGATCCTCCGGGTGATCCTGGCGATCCGCCCGCGCCGCTCGGCGCATGCCTACGCGCGGATCTGGACGGAGGCCGGCTCGCCGTTGCGCGTGCTGAGCGAGGCGCTGGCCGCGGCGCTGCAGGACGAACTGCGCGGCCACGCCCGGGTGGCGCTGGCGATGCGCTACGGGGCGCCCTCGGTGGGATCGAAGATCGCCGAACTGCAGGCCGCCGGCGTGCGCCGGCTGCTGGTGCTGCCGTTGTATCCGCAGTACTCGGCCACCTCCACCGGCTCGGTGGTCGATGCGGTGGCCGATACGCTGAAGCGCCTGCGCTGGCCACCGGAGCTGCGGCTGGTCAACGACTACCACGACGATCCGGTGCACATCGAGGCGCTCGCCTCCCGCATCGAGCGCTGGTGGGACGCCAACGGCCGCGGCGAGAAGCTGCTGCTGTCCTTCCACGGCATCCCCGAGCGCTACGTGCGGCTGGGCGATCCCTACCTCGCGCAATGCCAGGCCACCGCGGCACGGCTGCGTGCGCGGCTCGGCCTGGACGAGTCGCAGCTGCTGCTCAGCTTCCAGTCGCGCGTGGGTCGCGAGCCGTGGTTGCAGCCCTATACCGACGCCACCGTTCGCCGGCTTGCCGGCGAGGGAATCCGGCGGCTGGACGTGGCCTGCCCCGGCTTCGCGGTGGACTGCCTGGAGACGCTCGAAGAGATCGCCATGCAGAACCGCGAGTTCTTCCTGGCCGCCGGCGGGCATGACCTGCGCTACATCCCGGCGCTGAACGACTCGCCCGAGCAGGTGGCGAGCCTGGCCGCCCTCGTCCGCCGCCACGCGCAGGGCTGGCCCGGCTTTTAGCGGTAGGTCAGCTTCGCGCCCGCTGCACGCCGAGCCAGCGCTCGGTCCGCACCAGCAGGCCGGCCAGCGGCGTGCGCAGCAGCAGTGCGCCCAGCGCCAGGCCCAGCGCGTCGGCTGCCAGGTCCCACACGCTGGCGTCCCTGGGATTGTGCGGCCATTGCGCCAGCTCGATCAGCAGGCCGAAGAACAGGCAGGCGGCCGCCACGGCCAGGCGCCGGCGTGGCCGGTGGTAGAGGTTGCCCCACCAGCCCATCAGTACGGCGAAGGCGAGGATGTGCAGGAGCTTGTCGCCCTCGGGCAGGGCCAGCGCCAGCGCGGTGAGGTGACGGGTCGCCGGCAGCAGGGCGATCGCCGCCACGGCGAGCATCAGCAACACGCCCAGCACGGTCCAGCCACGACGCCAGCGCAGCGGCGCCAGGTCCGGCGCCAGCGCGTTCACAGCCGCCCACCCTGGTCGGCGGCGAGCAGGCCGGCGTCCAGCGGCAGCGCCGACAGCCCACGCGCGAACAGCATCGCCTGGAAGCGCTCGCCCATCTGCTCGGGCAGGGTCAGCCGGCGCACTTCCTGCGCCAGGCGCTGGCGGGCGAAGTCGTCGCCGGCGAGCGCATAGGCCTGCTCGAAGGCCGCCTGCAGCCCGCTGGCGAGCAGGAACTGCGCCTGCGGCAGGTAGGCCGCCACGTCGAAGCCGGCACTGTTGCCGGCCTCGGCCAGCGCGGTGAAATCCACCGAGGCGGTGAGGTCGTTCAGGCCCGGCCAGTGCAGCGGATCGTTGTGCGCGTGGTGGCGGTAGTGCGCCATCAGCGTGCCGTCGCTGCGTGCGGGAAGATAGAACTCCCGGCGCACGTAGCCGTAGTCGACGAACAGCATCAGGCCCGCCTCGAGCGAGCCGGCCACCGCCTGCACCCAGTAGGGCAGCTGCGGCAGCACTTCGGAGCGGTAGCCGTCCGCGAAGGCGTGGCCCAGGTCGCGCTCCAGGTGGCGCACGGCGCCGGCCACCAGCGCGTCGGCCGGGCGATCGGTGCGCATCAGCCGACCCTCGCCGTCCAGCGTCACGTATTCCTCGTAGACCTCGCCCGCGCGCAGGGTGAAGCGCGTGGTCGGCAGCGCGTCGACCACCTCGTTGGCAAACAGCACGCCGCGCCAGTTCTGCTCGGGCGGCCGATCGAGCCAGTCCACGCGGGCGTTGAGCCCGGCCGGCAGCGTGGCGGCCAGCCGTTCGCGCTGGCGCTCGCGCAGGTCGGCGCTGGGTTCCAGGATCAGGTAGCGGCGCGGCAGCGTGCCGGCCTCGGCGAGCGCGCGCAGCGCGGCTTCGGCGAAGGCGCCACTGCCGCCACCCAGCTCGAGGAAGTCGGCCTCGTCCCCGAGCATTGCCAGCACCGGCTGCAGCGCCTGGACCACGCAACGGGCGAACAGGCCGCCCAGCTCCGGCGCGGTGACGAAATCGCCCGCCTCGCCGAACTTGGTCTTGCCGGCGCTGTAGTACCCCAGCCCCGGCGCGTACAGGCAACGCTCCATGTACTGGGCGAACGGCATCGGGCCGTGCGAGGCGATCTGCGCGCGCAGCAGTTGCAGCAGGCGGTCGGAATGGGCGCGCTCGTCGGGGCCGGGATCGGGGAGTCGTGAGGCCATGGGTCGGGGTCGGTCAAAGGTGTACAGGTTAGCCGATGCGGTGTGGGGAGCCTGTCGGAAGCAACGGCTGGCTTCCGCGCCCCTGCCTCGTGTCCTGGCCCATTCCGGCCCCATGCGCCATTCACGGCGGGTCGCCCACACTGGGGCCTCCCGTCCGCAGGAGCAGCCATGGCCGATCCGCCCACCCAGGTTCCCGCCGTGCCGGCGCCGGTCGAGCACGGCCGGATCGCCGCGGCGATCCTCGATTTCGCCAGCCAGATTCCCGGCAGCCACGTGCACCGGGGCCTGCACCCGGAGGCGCAGGCGCGCCAGCTGGCCGCCCAGGCCTCGCGCAAGGCGGCGCTTACCGCCGGCTCGCTGGCGCTGCCGCCCGGGCCGCTCGGCTGGTTGACGGTGCTACCGGAGCTGGTGGCGATCTGGCGCATCCAGGCGCAGATGGTGAGCGACATCGCCGCGGCCTACGGCCAGCACGCCAGCCTGGGCCGCGAGCAGATGTTGTGGTGCCTGTTCCGCCACACCGCAGCGCAGGCGTTCCGCGACCTGGTGGTGCGCATGGGCGACCGGCTGCTGTTCCGGCAACTCTCGGCCTCGCTGGCCGAACGGGTGGCCAGGCGGATCGGCATCAGCCTGACGCAGCGTTCGGTCGGCGCCGGGATTTCGCGCTGGCTGCCGGTGATCGGCGCCGCGGGCGTGGGGGCCTACGCGTGGTATGACACCCGCAGCGTGGCGCACACCGCCATCGAGCTGTTCGGCAGCGGCAGCCTGGTGCAGACCGAGCCGCTGGAGGTGACTGACGGGGCGATCGAAGCGACGCCGGGCCGCCCGGGCAACCCGTCGCCGCCGTGACGCCCCGCCCGCTTTGCGGCAAGCTCGCCGCATGAGCCTTCCGCCCCCCCGCCCCGTCGCCCTGGTCACCGGCGGCGCCCGCCGCGTCGGCGCCTGCATCGCCCGCACGCTGCACGCGGCCGGTTACGACCTGGCCCTGCATTACCGCCACTCGAGCGCGCAGGCCGCCGCCTTGCTGGAGGAACTGGAGCGCGAACGTGCCGGCAGCACGCTGGCAGTGCAGGCGGACCTGGCCGCGACCGACCGCCTGCCCGCGCTGGTGGAACAGGTGCGGGCCCGCTACGGCCGCCTCGACGCGCTGGTCAACAACGCCTCGGCGTTCTTCCCCACGCCGGTGGGCAGCGCGACGCCCGCCCAGTGGGACGAGCTGTTCGCCTCCAACGCCAAGGCACCGTTCTTCCTGGCCCAGGCCGCCTGGCCGGCGCTGCAGGAGGCGCGCGGGGCGATCGTCAACCTGGTCGACATCTACGCCGAGCGCGCGCTGGCCGGCCACCCGATCTACGTCATGGCCAAGGCCGCGCTCGCCGCGATGACGCGCACGCTCGCGCAGGACCTGGCGCCGCAGGTGCGGGTCAATGGTGTCGCGCCCGGTGCGGTGTTGTGGCCTGCCGAGGGCAAGGACTACGACGACCGCACCGCGCTGCTGGCGCGCACACCGCTGCAGCGCGCGGGCGCACCGGAAGACGTCGCTTCCGCCGTACTGTGGCTGCTGCGCGACGCACCGTTCGTCACCGGGCAGATCATCCGCGTGGACGGCGGGCGCTCGCTGGCGGTGTAGCCGACGGCGGCCCGACCGCTACAGGGATACCGTTTCCAGCGGTTCGCTTTCCTGCGGGAACGCCGCCCATAGCTCGGCCATGCTGCGGCCGTCCAGCGGGTGGCGCAGCTGCGGGGCGATATCCGCCAGCGGCCGTAGCACGAAGGCGTGGCGCAATTCCTTGCGCGGGATCTGCAGGTGGCCCGGTCCGTCGAGCACGCGCTGGTCGTACAGCACGATGTCGACGTCGAGGGTGCGGTCCGAATAGCGAGGCACGTCGCGGCGACGGCCGTGGCGGTCCTCCAGCGCGTGCAGCCAGTCGTTCAGCGGCCCGGGTTCCAGCTCGGTCTCCAGCGCGACCGCCAGGTTGATGAAATCGTTGCCCTCGAAACCCACCGCGCGGCTGCGGTAGGCCGGCGACACGGCGATCGCGCCGAAGCGAGCGTGCAGTTCGCCCAGCGCCGCGCGCAGGTGGCGCCGCGGTTCGAGGTTGGAGCCGAGGCTGAGGTAGGCATGCCCCATCGGCTCACGCCTCCGCCAGCGTGCGGGCACCCGCGGAGGCCGCCAGGCCGGCGCGCACGTCGCGGCCGGAAGGCTGCTGGTACAACGCCAGCCCGAACTCCGGCAACAGCGCGAACAAATGCTCGTGGATGTCTGCCTGGATGCCCTCGTACTCGTCCCACGCCGTCGTGGCGGTGAAGCAGTACAACTCCAGCGGGATGCCCTGCGGCCCGCTCGCCAGCTGCCGCACCATGCAGGTCATGCCGTGGTGGATGTGCGGATGGGCCTCGAGATAGGCCTGGACATAGGCACGGAAGGTACCCAGATTGGTCAAGCGGCGCCGGTTCACGGCCTGCTCGCCGGCTTCACCCAGGCCGCGGTTCCACTCGGCCAGCTCGGTGTGCTTGGCACCCAGGTACTCGCGCAGCAGGCGGAAGCGGCCCAGCCGCTCCAGCTCCGCGGCATCCAGGAAGTGCACGGTGGCCGCATCGATCAGCAACGCGCGCTTGATCCGCCGACCGCCCGACTCGGCCATCCCGCGCCAGTTCTGGTAGCTCTCGGAAATCAGCTTCCAGGTCGGGATGGTGACGATGGTGCGGTCGAAGTTGCGGACCTTCACCGTGTACAGCGTGATGTCCAGCACGTCGCCATCGGCGCCCGCGCCGGGCATGGTGATCCAGTCGCCGACCCGCAGCATGTCGTTGGAGGCGAGCTGGATGCCCGCGACGAAACCGAGGATGGTGTCCTTGAACACCAGGATCAGGACCGCCGACATCGCACCGAGCCCGGACAGCAGCAGGCCGATCTTCTTGTCGGTCACCGACGCGATGATCACCAGCGTGGCGATGATGAACAACAGCAGCTTGCCCAGCTGCACGACGCCCTTGATCGGCCGTTGCGCCCCCAGCGAGGTGGAGCGGTAGAGCGACTCCACCGCCGACAGGCCGGCACTCGATGCCATCACCAGGAACAGCACCATCAGCGCATAGGCGAGGTTGCCCACCACCAGCTCGGTGGTCGCCGATACGCCGGGCACCAGCCGGATGCCGGACTGCACCACCACCATCGGGACCAGGCGCGCGATCCAGCGGAACACGCCCCGTTCGAACAGCTCGTCGTCCCAGCGCCAGGCGGTGCGTGCGGCCATGGTGCGGACCACGCGGAACAGCAACACGCGTGCCAGCAGCCCGGCCAGCCAGGCCACGACCAGCAGCGCGGCCGCGTCGGCGATCGTATGCATCAAGGGGGTCTGCGCCCACCCGGGCAGGTAGTCCAAGGGTCACCTCCTGGTTGAGTCCCACGCCGCGAAGGGAGGCGTCGCTCGGACGCGGCGGTGCGGATGACGGGGTGCGGGGCGCCGTCGGCGCCCGTGACAGCCGCTCATGCTAACAGGCGCCGCTATTGCGGCCGGACGCCGCGCTCGATGCGCACACCGACCGATCGGGCGCCGCGTACCGCGCCGGGCTTGGACAGCTTCAGGCGCACCCAGGCGACGCCGAACTCCTCGCGCAGGATCGCCGCGCAGCGCTCGGCCAGCGTCTCGACCAGGCCGAAGCCGGAGCCGCCGACGTACTCGATCAACCGCTTGGAGACGGCCTTGTAGTCCAGCGTGTGCGCGATGTCGTCGCTGGCCGCCGGGACGGTGTTGTCGAACGCCATCTCGATGTCGAACGCGAGCGTCTGGCGAACGCGCCGCTCCCAGTCGTAGATGCCGATCACCGCGTCGATACGCAGGTCTTCGATGAAAACGATGTCCATCGCGCCAGTCTAGGGCAAGTGGGCACGCGTCCCGTGCGCGCCCGGTTGAACGAGCCTGGCGGGACGGCCTGCCTGGCGGTCGCGCACGGTGCGCTCCTACACCGGTTGCAGGCTTTCCAGGTCCCAGCGGGGCGACACCCGCACCGCCTCGTCCTGGCCCTGCCCCGCCGCCAGCCGGATCGCACCGGCCAGGGCGATCATGGCGCCGTTGTCGGTGCAGAACTGCAGCCGCGGAAAATAGGTGCGGAAGCCGTCCTTTTCGCCAGCGGCGGCGAGCGTCTCGCGCAACCGTTTGTTGGCGCCGACGCCGCCGGCGATCACCAGCCGATGCGTGCCGGTCGCCTCCAGCGCGCGGCGGCACTTGATCACCAGCGTGTCGACGATCGCCTCCTCGAAGCCGCGCGCGACATCGGCGCGGGTCTGGTCGGAGCGGTCGGACTGCTGCCAGGCCAGCAGCACCTGGGTCTTGAGGCCCGAGAAACTGAAATCCAGCCCCGGCCGGTCGGTCATCGGACGGGAGAAGCGAAACGCGCCGGGCCGGCCCTGCTCGGCCAGCTTCGCCAGCGCCGGTCCGCCCGGGTACGGCAGGCCCATCAGCTTGGCGGTCTTGTCGAACGCCTCGCCGGCGGCGTCGTCCAGCGTGTCGCCAAGCAGGCGGTACTGCCCGATCGCGCGCACCTCGACCAGCATCGAATGGCCGCCGGACACCAGCAGCGCCACGAACGGCGGTGCCGGCGGATCGGGCTCCAGCAGCGGCGCCAGCAGGTGGCCTTCCATGTGGTGTACGCCGATCGCCGGCACGTCCAGCGCCCAGGCCATCGCCCGCGCCGCCGCCGCGCCGACCAGCAGCGCGCCGACCAGGCCGGGGCCGGCGGTGTAGGCCACGCCGCCCAGGTCCGCCGGGGTCATGCCCGCCTGCGCCAGCGCCTCGCGCACCAGCGGCAGCAGCTTGCGTACGTGATCGCGGCTGGCCAGCTCCGGGACCACGCCGCCGTAGTCGGCGTGCAGCTTGATCTGGCTGTACAACGCGTGGGCCAGCAGGCCCTTGCCGGGCGCCTGGGGTTCCCAGCGCAGCAGCGCCACGCCGGTCTCGTCGCAGGAGGTTTCCACGCCGAGGACGGGCTTGACAGGCGGGTTTGAAATTTTCTCGGTGTCCACGCTATACTTCGCGGCTCGCCCTATTCCACAGGCGCGCCAGGTTGGCGGGCCAGTTTACCACTCGGAGTTTTCATGCCCAGCGTCAAAGTCCGCGAGAACGAGCCGTTCGAGCTTGCCCTGCGCCGCTTCAAGCGCACCTGCGAAAAGGCCGGCGTGCTCGCCGAAACCCGCAAGCGCGAGTTCTACGAGAAGCCGACCCAGGAGCGCAAGCGCAAGCGTGCCGCCGCGGTGAAGCGCCACCTGCGCCGCCTCTCGCGCGACGTCTCGCGCAAGACCCGGATGTACTGATCCCCGCTGCCGCTGCGTAGCGCGCGGCACGGTGGTTTGACATCCCGAGGCCGGTGTTGCCCTGCATGGCGACACCGGCCTTTCGCGTTTCCGGAGACAGCCCCATGAGCCTCAAGCAGCGCATCACCGACGACATGAAGGCCGCCATGCGTGGCGGACAGAAGGACCGCCTGGCGGTGATCCGCCTGATCCTGGCCGCGATCAAGCAACGCGAGGTGGACGAGCGCATCGAGCTGGACGAAGCGCAGACGCTCGGCGTGCTGGAGAAGATGCTCAAGCAGCGGCGCGACTCGATCGTGCAATACGACGCTGCCGGCCGCGTGGACCTGGCGGACGTCGAGCGTGCCGAGATGGCGGTGATCGAGGACTACCTGCCGGCCAAGCTCAGCGACGCCGAGGTCGACGGCCTCATTGACGCGGCCATCACGCAGACCGGCGCCAGTTCGCCGCGCGACATGGGCAAGGTGGTCGGTGTGGTCAAGCAGCAGGCCGCCGGTCGCGCCGACATGGCGCAGGTGTCCGCGCGGATCAAGGCCCGCCTGGGCGGCTGAGCGCCCTGCTTCGTCTCCCTTCCGGGAGAGGATTGAGGCGAGGGCACGGCTTGCAGGGAACCCCCTGCCGCGCTTCGGCCTGCCTCTCCCGCAAGAGTCGCCGCTCGCCCCGCCCCTCTCCCCGCCAGGGAGAGGGGCAAGTCCGCCTCACGCCGTCCACAGCGAGCTGATGCGCACCCTTCACGCCCCATCCCCTACAACGTGGCGGCGTCGCCGGATCGGAGGCCTCCGCCCCCGGCCGCGCGGCGAGGGAGAAGCCGCATGCTCAAGTGGGCCATCATTTTCGCCATCATCTCGCTGGTTGCCGGCTGGCTCGGTTTCGGCGGGATTTCCGGCATCGCCGCGACGATCGCCAAGGTCCTGTTCGTGATCTTCGTGATCCTGTTCATCATCGCCCTGCTGGCGGTGATCGGGGTGTTCCACATCCTCTAGCCGGGCGAGGAAGCGCGCCTTCACCTGCGCGCGCGCGGATGGGCCGCACGGCCCATCCCGCGCATTGCCGCAGGCGCCCCGGAACAGGCGCACAGGCCCTAGACTAGGCCGTCTATGCGCGGCCGTATCCCCGACAGCTTCATCGACGAACTGCTTGCCCGCGTCGACATCGTCGACGTGATCGAGCGGCGCGTGCCGTTGAAGAAGGCCGGGCGCGAATGGACCGCCTGCTGCCCGTTCCACAACGAGCGCACGCCCTCGTTCTACGTCACGCCCGCCAAGCAGTTCTTCCACTGCTTCGGCTGCGGCGCGCACGGCAGTGCGGTCAAGTTCCTGATGGATTACGAACGGCTGGAGTTCCCCGACGCGGTGGAGGAGCTGGCCCAGTCGGTCGGCCTGACCGTGCCGCGCGAGGGCGGCCGCGAGGCGGCACCGCGCGAGGACAAGAGCGACCTCTACGCGCTGCTCGACGGCGCCGCGCGCTGGTACGAGGGCGAGCTGCCGCAGAGCCCCGAGGCGCAGGCCTACTGCCGCAAGCGCGGGCTGGACGCCGACACCATCGCGCGCTTCCGCCTCGGCTGGGCGCCGGCCGGCTACGACGGGCTGATCAAGGCGCTCGGCGGCAGCGACCGGCGCATGCAGCTGCTCACCGAGGCCGGCATGGTCGCCACCGGCGAGCGCGGCCATCGCTACGACCGCTTCCGCGAGCGGCTGATGTTCCCGATCCTCGACCGGCGGGGACGCGTGATCGCCTTCGGCGGGCGGGTGCTCGGTTCGGACCAGGGCCCCAAATACCTCAACTCGCCCGAGACCCCGCTGTTCCACAAGGGCCGCGAACTGTTCGCGCTGTGGCAGGTCAAGCAGGCCAACAGCCAGCTGGCCCGTATCGTGGTGGTCGAGGGCTACATGGACGTGATCGCGCTGCACCAGGCGGGACTGCCGATCGCGGTGGCCACGCTCGGTACCGCGACCACACCCGAGCACACCGAGGTGCTGTTCCGCGCCGCACCCGACGTGGTGTTCTGCTTCGACGGCGACCGTGCCGGCCGCGCCGCCGCATGGAAGGCGCTCGACGCCGCGCTGCCGCGGCTGCGCGACGGCCGCCAGGCCTACTTCCTGTTCCTGCCCGAAGGCGAGGACCCCGACTCGCTGGTGCGCAAGGAGGGCAAGGACGGCTTCGAGAAGCGCCTGAAGGAGGCCATGCCGCTGTCGGACTATTTCTTCGGCGAGCTTTCGCACGACGTGGACACCGCCAGCCTTGACGGCCGCGCGCGGCTGGCCGAACGCGCCCGCCCGCTGATCGCCAAACTCCCCGATGGCGCCTTCCGTGACCTGATGGCGCAGGAGCTGGAGAAGCGCACCGGCGCACGCGCCAACGTCCCGGCCGAGCCGGCCGCGCGGCGCGCGGTGCAGCGGCCGGTGGCGGTGCAGCGCTCGCTGGTGCGCAGCGCCATTGCGCTGCTGCTGGCGCAGCCGGGGCTGGCCGACCTGGTCGAACCACCCTACCGCTTCCTGCGCCTGGACAAGCCGGGCGTGGGGCTGCTTGCCGAACTGGTCGACCTGTGCCGCGCGCGCCCGGGCATCAACCCGGCGATGCTGGTCGAGCATTTCGCCGAGCGCGCCGAGTACCCGGCACTGCAGAAGCTGATGGCGGCGATGGTGGTGGGCGAACCCGAGACCCAGCGCGAGGAGTTCCTCGACGCGCTGGCGCGGATGGACGAGCAGGCCACCGCGCTGCGCCGCGAGGCGCTCACCACCCGGCACCGCGACGGCACGCTGACCAGCGCCGAGAAGGCCGAGCTGCGCGAACTGCTGGCGGCACGCCGCCCGACCCAGAGCTGATCGATGCGGGCGGTCTCCAGGCGCGTGCGCCCTCTCCGACCGGCGCGCGCGCCCGCCAGGATCACCGATGCCGCTGCTTGAACGGCTGGTGCTGCTGTTCGCCGAGAGCGGCTACCTCGCGGTGCTGGCCGCGCTGTTGCTGTGTGGCGCCGGCGCCCCGCTGCCGGAGGACATCACGCTGGTCGCCGGCGGCGTGATCGCCGGTCTGGGCTTTGCCAACGTGCACGTGATGGCGCTGGTCTCGCTGGTCGGCGTGCTGGCCGGCGACGCGGCGATGTTTCTGCTCGGCCACCGGCACGGCGCGCGCATCATGCGGTGGCCGCTGGTGGCGCGCCTGCTGACGCCCGAGCGCTACGGCCGGGTGCAGGAGAAGTTCGCCCGCTACGGCAACCGCCTGCTTTTCCTGGCGCGCTTCCTGCCGGGCATGCGCACGGCGGTGTACGTCACTGCGGGCGCCACCCACCGCGTGTCGTTCCTGCGCTTCTTCCTGCTCGACGGGCTGGCCGCGCTGGTCAGCGTGCCGGTGTGGGTATACCTGGGTTACTTCGGCGCCAACAACCGCGAGTGGCTGGCGATGTGGATCGGCCGCGGGCAGCACGGCCTGTGGATCCTCGCCACGTTGCTGGTGCTGGCCGGGCTGGTGTTGTGGTGGCGCCGTGGCCGGCGCACGCGCTGCGGGACCGATGACTGACCCCGGTCCCGGCGGCCCGTTACCATCGGCCGCTGCGCTGGTGCCTCCCCGCTCCCTCATGCCCCTTGCCCCGCTTCGTCGGCTGCTTCCCGACGGATTCACCCTGGCCCTGCGCGCCGCCGTCGCGCTGGCCACGGTGCTGCCCTGCCGCGGCCAGGCCGCGCTGTGGCTGGACGGCCTCACCGACGCGGCGACCGCATCACGCTGGTGTTCTGCGGCTCGAAGAAGAGCCTGGCCAGCGGCGTGCCGATGGCCAAGATCCTGTTCGCCAGCCAGGTCGGCGGGCTGGGGGCGCTGCTGCTGCCGTTGATGATCTTCCACCAGATGCAGCTGATGGTCTGCGCGCTGCTGGCGCGGCGCTACGCCGACCGCGCAAAGGCGCCCCCGCGCCCGTAGGAGCCCCGTGGGGCGCCCACGGGGCTTGGGACTACTGGGTATTGACCGCCACGTCGTCCACCACGAACGAGGTCTGCAGGCTGCCGTCCTCGGTGCCGTAGAAGTTCACCTGCAGCGTCTGCCCCTTGTAGCCATTGAGGCTGATGCTGTGGTGCTGGTAGCCGCCGGCGGCGTCCTTGTTGGAGAAGGTGGCCAGCGTGATGTATTTGCCGGTGGAGGTGATCACCTGCACCTGCAGCGTGTCGTAGGCGGTGCCGGTGCCCTCGGCACTGTCGATGTGCAGGTAGAAGTCCAGCGTCGCGCTGCCGACCGTCGACGGGATGCTCACCTGCTGCCGCACGTAGTCGGTGTGGCTGCTGCCGTAGCCGTCGAGCCACGCCTTCCAGCTGCCGGCATGGGCCGGTTCGCTGCTGTCGCTGGTGATCACGCCGCTGGTCTGCGTCCAGGCGGTGGCGCCGTTTTCGAAGCCACCGTTGCTGAGCAACTGGCTGCTGCCGCCGCCGCTGCCGTTGGCGACGCTGAAGGCCACACCGGCACTGCTGCCGACGTTGCCGGCCGCATCGTAGGCCTTTGCGACCAGCGTATGCGAGCCATCGCTCAGCGTGGTCGAGTCGAGGCTGGCCTGGTACGGGGAACTGCTGTCGGTGGCCTTCAATGCCCCATC
Source organism: Frateuria sp. (assembly GCF_035695185.1). Classification (GTDB taxonomy): domain Bacteria; phylum Pseudomonadota; class Gammaproteobacteria; order Xanthomonadales; family Rhodanobacteraceae; genus Frateuria_A. The sequence goes on along the minus strand of NZ_DASSES010000038.1, from coordinate 9,931 downwards.
GACGTAGAACTCCACGCGGCTGACGCCGACGTTGTCGCTCGCCGTCGCCGCCAGCGTGATCGTGCCGGCGCTGCCGCTTTCCGAGGCGCTGACCGTCGGCGGCGTGGTGTCGCCACCGCCACCGCCGCTGCCCTGGCTCACCCACACCGGCGCCGACCACAGCCGGTTGCCGTCGGCCTGGGTGATCTTGGCGTAGTAGAAGTGCTCGCCGGTGGTCGGCGTGAGGGTGGTGGTCGCGGTGTCGGACAGCTGCGCGACCGTGCCGTTGCTGCCCGGCACGCCCTCGAACACCTGCACGCGCTGGACGCTGTCGCCGGACGTGCTGGCGTAGTTGACGGCGAGCGTGAGCGGCCCGGTGTTGTCGAACCGCTCGCCCATGACATGGCCGTTGGCGGTGAGCACGATCTGGTCCGCCTTGTCCTCGGTGGCGAATACGCGGCGGGCGCGCAGCGCGTCGAGGAAGCTGGTCAGGCTGAGCGCCGTGCCACTGGGGATCAGCACGCCGGTGCGGTTGGTGTAGCTCGCGCCCCAGTTGGCGCAATGGTTGTCCTGGTCGGAACTGGGCGCCACGTGATAGCCGCGCTCGAGGATCTCGTTGAAGGCGGTTTCGTAGCTCGATCGCGAGCTTTCGGTCTCGCTGGTGTTGACCGAGAAAGCGGAACTGTTGAGCACCTCGGCCAGCACCATCACGCTGTCGCCGTCGGCGGTGTAGCCGAAGTTGGTGCCGTTGACCACGAACTGGCCGCTCGATGCCGGATGGTTGAACTGCCCGACCCAGCCGTGCTGGCGCATCAGCGTGTAGAGCGAGGCGTAGTCGCCCTTGGCGATCTCGTAATCGCCGATCAGCTGGCCCGCACTGTTTTTCTCCCACTCGATCAGGCCGTCGGCGTTGAAGATGTTCAAGTGGCCGCCGTTGCTGATCACGCCCCATTCCTGGCCATACAGGGCGACGAAGCTCGGGTGCGCGGCGCGGAACGAGGAGGCCGCCTGCAGGCCCGAGGCGAACAGGTTGCGCGCGGTGGCCGGGTCGGCCGAGCTGTTGGTGCCGGTGGAGCCGTCGAACATGTGGTTGTGCTCGGAGGTCATCAGCATGTCCAGGCCGCGGTTCATCGCGTATTGGTAGGCATCGGTCGGACCGTAGGCGCCGCTCTGCGGGGCCTGCGCGCCCTGGCAGGTGGCCAGCTCGCCGCCGCCGTCGCTGTGGTTGGTCTGGCTGTGCAGGTTGCCGTAGTAGATCGTGTAGGGCAGCGAGCCGGCGCTGACCGACTGCGCCTGCAACGTGGTGGCGTCCTGGCGCGGCAGCGCGTGGAACGTCGGCACGTGCGCGGGGGCCACGTTGCCAACCTGGATGTCGTAGCGCTGCTCCTCGACGTGACCGGGCGCGCGGGAGGCGGCCAGGACCAACGCGTGGCCCGGCAGGCCCGTGCCCAGCCGCCGCACGTTGTCCTCGTCGAGCGCGATCGCACGCAGGCGCACCGTGTAATACCCGGCCGGCAGCGCATGGTGCTGGCCGTCCTTGCCATCCCAGCGCAAGCGGGCGGTGGCGGTGCGCGCCTGCAGCGTGGTGTGACCCTCCCAGGCACGCAGCACGTCCCCGTCAGGACCGAGCAGCGCGACCTCCCAGGCCACGGGCGTGCCGGGCGTGGCGCCCGGATAGGCGAAGTGCAGCGTCACCGGTCGGCCCGCGGCCGCCTGGAAAGGCACCTGCAGCGCCGCCTCGAATTCCTGGTGGTCGGGCAATGCGGTGCCGGCCCACGCGGCCGGCAGGCCGCAGCATCCCAGGCCCGCCAGCATCAGCGCGCGAGCCATCCAGATTCTTGCTTGCATATGAACCCCTACACGTTTGTAAGGATTCCCCCGACACGTTTTATAGGCGCCGACCGATGGCGACGGTATTGGCAAAATTCGTAGGAAAAATTCCGGGGCGGCTCAGAGCCAGCGGCCGTAGCGGCGCATATACACGTGCTTCACCAGCTGGGTCAGCGCGGCATAGCAAAGCAGCGTCAATGCCAGCCAGCCGAAGTAGGCCGGCGGCAGCGCGGTCATGCCCAGCTTGCTGCCGAGCGGGCTGTAGGGCACGCCCACGCCGATCGCGCCGATGGCTAGGGTCAGTGCCAGCACGGGGGCCGCGGCGACGCTCTGCAGGAAGGGAATCCGCCGCGTACGGATCATGTGCACGATCAGCGTCTGCGAAAGCAGCCCCTCGACGAACCAGCCGGACTGGAACAGCGCCTGGTGCGCCGTGTCGTTCGCGCCGAACAGATGCCAAAGCAGCCAGAACGTGGTCAGGTCGAACACCGAACTGACCGGCCCGACCCAGGCCATGAAGCGACCGATGTCGCTGGCGTCCCACTGGCGCGGCGCCTTCAGGTAGTCGGCGTCCATGCGATCGAACGGAATCGCCAGCTGCGAGATGTCGTAGAGCAGGTTCTGCACCAGCAGCTGCAGCGGCAGCATCGGCAGGAACGGCAGGAACGCGCTGGCGACCAGCACGCTGAACACGTTGCCGAAGTTCGAGCTGGCGGTCATCTTGATGTACTTCATGACGTTGCCGAAGGTGATGCGGCCTTCGATCACGCCCTCTTCCAGCACCATCAGGTTCTTTTCGAGAAGGATGATGTCGGCCGACTCCTTGGCGATGTCGGTGGCGCTGTCCACCGAGATGCCCACGTCCGCCTCGCGCAGCGCGGGTGCGTCGTTGATGCCGTCACCCAGGAAGCCGACGGTGTGGCCCTGGCGCTGCAGCGACTTGACCACGCGAGCCTTCTCAAGCGGCGACATCTTGGCGAACACGGTGGTGCGTGCGACCAGCGCATCGAGCGCGGCCTCGTCGAGCGGCTCGATGTCGCGGCCCTGTGCGGAATGCGCGACTTCCAGCCCGACCTCGCGGCAGATCTTGCGGGTCACCGCCTCGTTGTCACCGGTGATCACCTTAACCGCCACGCCGTGTTCGCGCAGCGCGGCAATCGCGGTGGCGGCCGAATCCTTGGGCGGGTCGAGGAAAGCCAGGCAACCGATCGCGGTGAGGCCGGCTTCGTCGGCGACCCCGTAGGCGCGCCCGCTCGGGCCCTGCCGCTTGACCGCCACCACCAGCACGCGCAGGCCATCCTCGTTGAGGCGGCGGGTCATCGCGCGGATCTCCGCGCGGCGCGCGTCGTCCAGCGTGGTGTCGATGCCGTCGAGCCGCGCGGCGGTGCAGATGGCCAGCATCTCCTCGACCGCGCCCTTGCAGACCAGCAGGTGGTGGCCGTCGTCACCGGCGAGCACCACCGACATGCGCCGGCGCTGGAAGTCGAACGGGATCTCGTCGATCAGCCGGAATCGGCCGGCCATCGGCTCGAGGTCGCGGTGGGCAAGTACCGCCTTGTCCATCAGGTTCTTCAGGCCGGTCTGGAAACGGCTGTTGAGGTAGCCGTATTCCAGCGCCTCGTCCGAGGCTTCGCCGTCGAGGTCCAGGTGACGCTCGAGCACGATGCGGTCCAGCGTCAGCGTGCCGGTCTTGTCGGTGCACAGCACGTCCATCGCGCCGAAGTTCTGGATCGCGTTGAGGCGCTTGACCACCACCTTGCGGCGCGACATCGCCAGCGCACCCTTGCCCAGGTTGGCGGTGACGATCAGCGGCAGCATCTCGGGCGTCAGGCCGACCGCGACCGACAGCGCGAACAGGAACGCCTGCAGCCAGTCGTGCTTGTCCAGCCCGTTGATCGCGAACACCACCGGCACCATCACCGCCATGAAGCGGATCAGCAGCCAGCTCACCGAGCGCACGCCGCGGTCGAAGCTGGTCTGGACGCGCGCGCCGGCGAGCGTGTGCGCCAGCGAGCCGAGGTAGCTGCGCGAGCCGGTCGCCACCACCACCGCGGTGGCGGTGCCGCTGACCACGTTGGTGCCCATGTAGCAAACGGTGGGCAGGTCCAGCGGGTGACCGGCGTTGCCGCCGGCCAGGTCGCGCGCGCTCGGCGCGGCCTTCTCCACCGGCAGCGATTCGCCGGTGAGGATGGCCTGGCTGATGAACAGGTCCTTGGCCGAGAGCAGGCGCAGGTCCGCCGGCACCATGTCGCCGGCGCCCAGATGCACGATGTCACCGGCCACCAGTTCGCCGACCGGAACCTCGATGCGCTCGCTGTGGCCGTCCGCCGCGCGCCGGGTGACGCTGGCGGTGTTGCGCACCATCGCCTTGAGCTGCTCGGCGGCGCGCGAGGAGCGGTATTCCTGGGTGAAGCTCAGCAGCACGCTGATGCCGACCATCACGGCGATGATCGACGGACCGGTGAGGTCCGCACGGTCGGTCGCCAGCTGCACGATCGCCAGCAGCACCAGGACCGCGATGAACGGGTTGCGGCAGGCACGCAGCAGCTGCCGCGACCAATGCGGTGGTTTTTCGTGCGAAACCTCGTTGGGGCCGTCGCGGTGCAGGCTTGCGGCAATGCGCCCGGCATCCAGGCCCGTCGTGCCGGTATCGAGCCGGGCCAGCAGTTCGTCGTTGCGCAGCAGCGCGTAGCCGGCGGCCGTGACGTGCACGGGCGGCGCGCTTCTGCCGGTCGCCCGGGCCGCGGCGGTCTGGAGGGTCTGCCTGATCATCTGTCGCTTCCGTCTGTCGCTTCATCGACCGGGGCGCACCTTCGACCAGGCGTGCACCGGCTACCGCAGGTCCGTTCGTCCGGGCGACGGGACCTGACGCGGTGCTGGCGGAGGCCAGCCCTTGCGGCGCGGACGCAGGCTCATCCGTTCGCCGCGCGCGGCAGCGGCACGGGCTGGGCGACCACCACGGGGTGGCGCTGGGCGGGCAGGCCGGTGTCCGCCAGCGGCGCCGGCACGGTGATGCGGTACACCGGCGGCGCCGCGCGGCGGCGATCCGCCGCAAGGCGGCGCCACAGGCGCAGCAAGGAAACATCGCGAAGGAGGTTCATCACCCATCTCCTCGTATCGGTGCCGGCGGCACCGCAGGGAGTGGGCCGGGCGTTCCTAGTCGAGGAAGGCGCCGGCCGACCGCAGGCGGTCGCCGCAGGCGTTCAGCTTGTGATGCGACGCCGGCACCCGATGCTCGCGGGTGTCGACGCTGCGACTAGGGTAGACGTCCATATGCCTTGGAAGGTCTTGGGGAATGCCACGGCGCGGCGCGCCGGAGGGCGCGCGCATTCTGGTGTCCGCATGCGTGCCTGTCAAGCACGCAGGAGGGTCACGCCGCGCGTTGCAGGGTGACGCCGGCGTCCTGCATGGGACCGATCAGCCAGTGGTCGGCCAGCAGGAAAGCGAACAGCGCCATCAGGTACACGATCGAGTACTTGAACACCCGCATGGCGAAAAACTCGTCCGGCGGATCGAGCAGGCGGACGGCGTAGTAGAGGAAGCCCGCGCCGAGCACCACCGCGCCGCCGAGGTAGACCCCGCCGCTGAATCCGGTCAGCGCGGGCAGCAGGGTCACCAGCACCAGCAACACGGTGTAGAACAGCACGTGCCAGCGGGTGTAGGCGACGCCGTGGGTCACCGGCAGCATCGGGATCTGTGCGCGCGCGTAGTCCTCGCGGCGGAAGATCGCCAGCGCCCAGAAATGCGGTGGCGTCCACACGAAGATGATCAGGCACAGCTGCAGCGCGAACGCGTGCAGGTGCCCGGTCACGGCGGTCCAGCCCAGCACCGGCGGGATCGCGCCGGCCAGGCCACCGATCACGATGTTCTGCGGCGTGGCACGCTTGAGGTAGGCGGTGTAGACCAGCGCGTAGCCGATCAGGCCACCGAAGGTCAGCCACGCGGTCAGCGGGTTGACCAGCAGCGCCAGCACCAGCATCGAGGCGATGCCGAGCGAGATGGCGAACAGCAGCACCTGGCGCGGCTTGAGCGCGCCGGTGGCCAGCGGACGGCGCTGGGTGCGCGCCATCAGCTTGTCGATGCGCTCGTCGATCAGGTGATTGAAGGCGGCGGCCGAACCGGAGGCCATCCAGATGCCGAGCGTGCCGAACACCAGCGCGCGCCAGGGCGGAATGCCCGGCACCGCCAGGAACATGCCGATCACCGCGCAGAACACCAGCAACGCGACCACGCGCGGCTTGGTCAGTTGCAGGTATTCGCGCAGGTGCGCGCTCATCGTCGTGGCTCCATGGACGGCATCGCTCCATCATCCGGGTGTGGCTGGGTGCGCGCCAGTGTCGCCAGCAGCGTGAACAACAGCAGCGCCGCCACGCCGTTGTGCGCGGTGGCCACCGGCAGCGGCAGCCCGAAGTGCACGTTGCTGATGCCCAGCAGCACCTGCGCCACCAGCACTATGCCGATCGCCGCGCCGGCGAGCCGCAGCCCGCGCCGGGCGACGCGATGGCCGAGCCACATGAGGTAGGCGAATACCACCAGCGCGCCGAGCCGGTGCGCGATCTGGATGGCGCTGCGTGCCGCCATGTCGAGGATCCCGCCCTCGTAGTTCACGCCGATGCCGCGCCACAGCACGAAGCCTTCCCTGAAGTCGGTTGGTGGCATCCATTGGCCCAGACACTTGGGGAAGGCGCCCGGCCCCGTGCCGCAGGCGAGCGCCGCATAGTTGGACGAGGTCCAGCCGCCCAGTGCGATCTGGCAGGCCAGCAGCACGATGCCGAGCACGATCCAGCGGCGCAGCGACGCGTGGCGCTGGTCGGGGGCACCGACACCGGCAAGGCGCAACGCCGCATAGGCCAGCAGGGCGAAGGTGGTGATGCCGCCGAGCAGGTGACCCATCACCACGATCGGTTTGAGCAGCAGGGTCACGGTCCACATGCCAAGCATGGCCTGGAAGATGATCACCGCCAGTGCGAGCACGGCGATCCGCCAGGCACCGGGGCTGCGCAAGCGGATCGCCGCGGCCAGCGGCAGGGCGATCGCCACCACCGCCAGCAGGGACGACCAGGCGTGCTCCCCGCGCATGTAGAGGGTGACACCGCCGGCGGCGAAGACCGCGCCGAGCACCACCGCCATGCGTGCCCACCGCGGCCGCCAGGCCGCCATCAGGGCGAGCGCGAGCACCAGCACGCCCAGCGTGCCGGCAAGGAAGCGGTGGACCTGCTCGCGCCAGGCCTTGGTCGCCTCGTAGGGTCGGTCCGGGAACGCCGCGTCGGCGTTCGCCACCGCCTGCTGGTGATGCGGCCAGGTCACCTGGCCATAGCAGGTCGGCCAGTCCGGGCAGGAGAGGCCCGCGTTGGACAGCCGCACGAACGCGCCGAACATCACCACGCCGAAGGCGAACACCGCCGCACAGAGCGCAAGCCAGCGCATCAGGCGACGCACCCTGGCCGCCCCCACCGACGATCCGTTCGCGGCCAGCATGTGGCCGCCACCCTCACCGTTCATTTGATCACCTTGTGCATGTCGCGCAGCAGGCCGGTCCCGTCGAAGCCGGCCGGGTAGTACGCCAGCGCCGTGCCGTTGGACTCGACCAGCAGTGCGCTGACGCTGTCGGGCGCCTGCGGGCGGAAGGCGGCGAGCTTGTCGCCGCCATCGCGGCCGAGGATCCAGAACGACTTCATCGCATCGAGCCGCCCGGGATCGGCCGGCGGGGTGCCGACGTACAGGAGGCGCAGGCGCTTCTGGTTGCGGTTGAGCATGACCCACGCCTTGGCCATGCCGGTCAGCGTCTCGAAGCAGCGCGCGGCACAACCGGGACCGGCCAGCGCGACCAGCGTCATGCGGGGCTCCTCCGGGTTGCGCCAGGCGTAGTCGCTGCCGTCCGCGAGGGTCACGCGCAGGTGCTCGTCGACAAAATTCCGCTGTGGCTGGATCGGCAGGCCGTAGCCCTTCCCGCTCGGCTGCCAGCCGGTGAAGGTCAGCACGCCGGCGGCGATGATCGGCAGCGCGAAGACCGCCATGATCGCCAGCAGCTTCAGGCGGCTGGCCTTGAGGTCGGGAGAGGGAGCGGGGGTCATGGGTTTTCCGTACGGCGCGGGCGGCGCTTGCGGTGCAGGACCAGGAAGATCGCCACTACCGCCACCGCAAAGCTGAACCACTGGAAGGCATAGGCCCGATGCCGGGCGGGCGGCATCGAGGAGAAATCGAAAGCGTGTTCACGTTGATAGACCGCCGTCGGATCCGCGTCCAGCGCGAGTACCCGCGGGTACAAGGGGCGCCCAAGGTCCTTCGCCACCTGCGGGAGGTCGAGATAGATGGTCGTCTTCGGCCAATTCACCTGGCCGGCCAGCGCGTCGCCGCCCAGTTCCAGGCCCACGCCGGGCGGCGGCAGGTAGAGGCCATGCAGGTCGGCCTCGCCGGCCGGCAGCGGCGGCAGCGGAGGGGCCTGCTCATTGCCGGTTCCCGGCAGGAAACCCAGGTCCACCAGTAGCAGGCGCGACGCGCCCGGCAGCGCCAGTGGCGCGTAGACCTCCACCCCGCCGCGGGCGTCGTGGTGCGGGTTGTCGAGCAGGTAGACCCGGTCCGCCAGCCAGCGCCCGCGCACGGTCACCCGCGGAAACGCATCGGCCGGCGGCGCCACCGCCACCTGCCCGAACGGCACCGGCGGCGCGGCGGCCGCGGCGGCATAACGCCGCACCAGGCTGTCCTTGTAGGCGGCGCGGTCCAGCTGCCACACGCCCAGGCGCACGAACAGCGCCGCGGCGGCCACGGTCAGCAGCACGCTCCACCAGGCCGGCCTGCGCCAACGTGTCACGCGGAGGCCTCGTCGGCGGTGGCTATACTGCCGGCTCGGAAGTCGTTCGGACCGCTCACGTGGAAACCATCTACAAAGTCGCGCTGGTGATCATGTTCCTGATCGTGGTGTTCAACCTCGGCCAGGCGCTCTACTACATGATGACCGACAAGGACGGCAGCAAACGCACCGCCTGGGCGCTGACCCGGCGCATCGGCCTGTCGATCGTGCTGATCGCCATGATCATGCTGGGCATCTGGATGGGCTGGCTGCAGCCCCATGGCGTCGGCCGCTGATTGTAGCGGCCCCGGACGGGCGGGCCCACCGGCGCGACATTTAGCGCATCTGCAGCGCCCCAAACGAAAAGCCCGCCATCCGGCGGGCTTTTTCGCTGTGCGGCCGACGTCGCCTCAGAGAATGTAGACGAACATGAACAGGCCCAGCCACACCACGTCCACGAAGTGCCAGTACCACGCCACCGCCTCGAAGCCGAAGTGGTGCTCGGGGCTGAAGTGGCCCTTGAGCACGCGCAGCCAGATAATCGCCAGCATGATCGTGCCCAGCGTCACGTGCAGCCCGTGGAAGCCGGTCAGCATGAAGAAGGTCGAGCCGTACACGCCGGTGTGCAGCGTGAGGTTGAGCTCCCTGTAGGCCTCCATGTACTCGTGCGCCTGGGCGTACACGAACGTGGCGCCCAGCAGTACGGTCAGGCCCAGGAACACCAGGATCTTGCCGCGGTGGCCTGCCTTCAGCGCATGGTGCGCGATGGTCACGGTGACGCTGGAGGTGAGCAGGATCAGGGTGTTGAGCAGCGGCAGCCCCCACGGCGCCACCGTCTGGAAACTGCCGCCGATGTTGGCCGGGCCGTTGCCGCCGCCCGCGCCCCAGGCCGCGGCGTAGTCGCTCCACAGGAACTGGTGGGTCAGCACGCCATGACCTTCGCCACCCAGCCACGGCACGGAGAACATGCGGGTGTAGAACAGCGCGCCGAAGAACGCGCCGAAGAACATCACCTCGGAGAAGATGAACCACATCATGCCCATGCGGAACGAGCGGTCGACCTGGGCGTCGTACTTGCCGGACAGCGATTCGTGGATCACCGAGCGGAACCAGCCGAAGAACATCAGCAGGATGCCGATGAAGCCGATGGCGATGACCGTCTTGCCGAAGCCTGCTTCGCCCGGCGGAGCATTCAGCCAGTGCGCGGCACCGAACACGGTGAGGAACATGACCACCGCGGCCACGATCGGCCACTGGCTCTTGGCCGGTACGAAATACGCTTGCTGCTGACCCATGAGTGATCCCCGTGGATATCTCTTCGTTTGCTTCCAT
>NZ_DASSES010000037.1:0-40992 GCF_035695185.1 Frateuria sp. | reverse complement strand
TCTCGGCGGTGATGCCCATGCCGTAGGCAATGCCGATGTGTTCGTTGTCGAAGATCGCCGGGTTCATGGCCACCTTGTGGCCCATCATCGGCACCATGCTCATGCTCTCGGTGCCCCCGGCGATCATCAGGTCCGCCTCGCCGAGGCGGATCGCGTCCGCGGCATAGGCCACGGCCTGCAGGCCGGACGAGCAGAAGCGGTTGATGGTGACGCCGGGCACGGTATGCGGCAGGCCGGCCAGCAGCACGCCGATGCGCGCCACGTTCATGCCTTGCTCGGCCTCGGGCATGGCGCAGCCGATCACGGCGTCGCCGATGCGCTGCGGGTCGATGCCGGGCGCCTGCGCCATCACGGCGCGGATCACGTGGGCGAGCATGTCGTCCGGGCGGGTGTTCCTGAACACGCCGCGCGGCGCCTTGCCGACCGGCGTGCGGGTGGCGGCGACGATGTAGGCGTCCTGGATTTGCTTGGTCATCTCGGTCTCCGATGCCCGTCGCGCGCTGCGCGGTTTGGGCGGGTGTGTCGTGGCTGTGCGGGAAACCCATCCCCACCCCGGCCCCCCCTTGAAGGGGAGGGAGCAGGGCGGGTGCGCGGTTAGTTGCGAAGCGGCTTGCCGGTCTTCATCGTGTGATCGATGCGCGCCTGGGTCTTTTCGGTCTTCGCCAGCTCCACGAAGTGCCTGCGCTCGAGCTTGAGCAGCCACGCCTCGTCGACCACCGAGCCACGCTCGATGCCGCCGCCGCACAGGGTGTCGGCGATGCGGCTGGCGATCGCCACGTCATGCTCGGAGGCGAAGTAGCCGGCCTGCAGGTTGACCAGCGAGGCCTTGAAGGTGGCCGTGCCGGTGTCGCCGGCGACCGGAATGGCGCGGGCGGGCAGGGGCGGGCGCCAGCCGCTTTCGGCCAGCGCGACGGCGACCGATTTGGCCACGTGCAGCAACTCGTAAGCGTTGAACACGACGATGTCGGAGTCACGCAGCAGGCCGAGCTGCTTCGCTTCCAGTGCGCTGCCGGAAACCTTGGCCATCGCCACGGTCTCGAACACCTTCTTCAGAGACTCGAATGGATCGGCCGGGTTGGCGTTGGCGGCGCGCACGGCCAGCTCCTTCAGGCCACCACCGGCCGGCAGCAGACCGACGCCGGCCTCGACCAGGCCGATGTAGCTTTCCAGCGCAGCGACGGTGCGGGCCGAGTGCATCTGGAACTCGCAGCCGCCGCCCAGGCACAGGCCGCGCACGGCGGCGACGACCGGCACCAGCGAGTGCTTGATGCGCATGCTGGTGCGCTGGAAGTTCTCGACCATCGCTTCGAAGGCGTCGAACTTGCCGTTCTTGAGCAGGCCGAGCGCGCCCTTCAGATCGGCACCGGCCGAGAACGGCTCGCCGGTCTGCCAGATCACCACCGCCTTGAGCTTCTCCTCCGCCACGCCGATGGCGTGCTGGATGCCGTCGAGCACCTGGTCGTTGACCGTGTTCATCTTGGTCTTGAACGAGAGGATGCCGACGCCGTCGTCGCCGAGCGTCCACAGGCGCACGCCGTCGTTCTCCCACACGGTGGTGCCCTGGTCGAACTTCTCGCCGAGGATCGCGTCCGGGAAGAGCTGGCGGGCGTAGACGGCATGCGTGGAGCGCGGCTTGTCGGTGTTCGACGCGGCCGAGTACGAGCCGGCCTTGCCGTGCACGCCGGTGCGGCCGTCGGTGACCCAGGCGGGCAACGGCGCGTCGCTCATCGCCTTGCCGGCCTGGATGTCTTCGGCGATCCAGCCGGCCACCTGCTGCCAGCCCGCGGCCTGCCAGGTTTCGAACGGGCCCAGCTTCCAGCCGTAGCCCCAGCGGATGGCGAAGTCGACGTCGCGCGCGGTGTCGGCGATGTCGGCCAGGTGGTAGGCGGTGTAGTGGAAGAGGTCGCGGAAGATCGCCCACAGGAACTGCGCCTGCGGGTCGGTTGAGGCGCGCAGCTTGGCGAACTTCTCGGCCGGGTCCTTGATCGCCAGGATCGCGGCGACTTCGTCCGAAGCCTTCTGTTCGGACGGCACGTAGTCCTGCTTGGAAGGATCGAGGACCATGATCTCCTTGCCGACTTTCTTGTAGAAGCCGGCGCCGGTCTTCTGGCCGAGTGCACCGGCATCGATCAGGCCCTGAAGCACGGCGGGCGTCTTGAAGTACTTGTGCCAGGGATCGTCGGCCAGGGTGTCGCCCATGGTCTTGATCACGTGCGCCATGGTGTCCAGGCCGACCACGTCGGCGGTGCGGTAGGTGGCGCTCTTGGGGCGGCCGATGGCGGGGCCGGTCAGTGCATCGACCGTGTCGAAGCCGAGCTTGAACTGCTCGGTGTGGTGCATGGTGGCAAGCATCGAGAACACGCCGATGCGGTTGCCGATGAAGTTCGGGGTGTCCTTGGCGATGACGACACCTTTGCCGACGGTGGTAGCGAGGAAGGCTTCGAGGCCTTCGACCACGCTGGCATCGGTCAACCGGGTCGGGATCAGCTCGACCAGGTGCATGTAGCGCGGCGGGTTGAAGAAGTGCACGCCGCAGAAGCGATGGCGCATCTCCTCGGGCAGCGCCTCGGCCAGCGTGTTGATCGACAGGCCCGAGGTATTGGACGCGATGACCGCGGTCTTCGACAGATGCGAGGCGATCTTCTTGTACAGGTCCAGCTTCCAGTCCATCCGCTCGGCGATCGCCTCGATGACGAGGTCGACTTCCTTCAGGTGATCGAGGTCTTCGTCGTAGTTGGCGGGGATGATCGCGGCCGCGAGGTTCTTGTCCGCCAGCGGGGCGGGCGAGAGCTTCTTGAGGTTCTCGATTGCCTTCAGCGCGATGCCGCTCTTGGGCCCCTCCTTGGCGGGCAGGTCGAACAGCACGGTCTCGACACCGGCGTTGGTCAGGTGCGCGGCGATCTGCGCGCCCATGACGCCGGCGCCCAGCACGGCGGCCTTGCGGATGCGTAGTGTTGCGGGCATTGGCTTCTCCAGGGGATGCGGACAGCGAAACGGAAAGAGGCTAGGCAGCCAGTCGTGGCTGGCCGGTGAGTCGGAAGGGGTCAGGGGTGGCTCAGGCCCGCGCTGGCGAAGCGGATCAGGTGCGCGATGGTCTGCTCGCGGTGGGCGGCCTCGCTGACACCGCCCTTGCGCTGGATCATGCCGAAACCGGACATGGCATGGGTCAGCGCGCCGGTGACCAGGTCGATGCGCCAGTACAGCTCCTCGCGGCTGAGCTGCGGCAACAGGCGGGCGAATTCGGCGGTGAACTGGCGCATGACGTGGCCGTAGTTCTCCGACATGAACTGGCGCAGGTGATCGTCGTGCTCGGCGAACGCGCGCGCGAGCACGCGCATGAACAGCGAGCCGCTGCCGTCGCCGGAGAGCGCCAGGGCCGGGCGGATGAACGCATCGAGCACGTCCTCGAGCGTGGTGTCCGGTTCCCCGGCGACCTTCGCCAGTGCGGCCAGTCGGTGCGCGTTCAGCGTGTCCAGGCGGCGCCGGAACACCTCCTCGACCAGCTTGTCCTTGGAGCCGAAGTGGTAGTTCACCGCGGCGAGATTGACGCCGGCGGCGGCCGTCAACTGGCGCAGCGAGGCGCCGTCGAAGCCGCGCTGGGCGAACAGCACCTCGGCGGCGGCGAGGATGCGTTCCTTGGTCGAGGCGGAACTGTTCACGCTGGGGCTCGCTCGCACGGGTGGGAATCAAACGATCGTTTGAGCATACGCGGGGGGCTTCCGGCGCGTCAAACGGCCGTTCGGCTCAGGCCGTGTCCGCTTGCGATCAGCTTAGAATCTGTCAAACTTTCGTGAGCTAAATCCGCATTTCGTGTCGGATTTGGTCCTACATTGATCGGCAAGCCAGCCGATAGCCCACTCAGATACCAGTTTTCCCGGAGCAGACACATGGCGCTGGAGCGCACCCTTTCCATCATCAAGCCCGATGCCGTCGCCAAGAACGTGGTCGGCCAGATCTACTCCCGTTTCGAGCAGGCCGGCCTGAAGGTCATCGCCGCGAAGATGAAGCAGCTCTCGCGCAAGGAGGCCGAAGGCTTCTACGCAGTGCACAAGGAGCGCCCGTTCTTCAACGCGCTGGTCGAGTTCATGATCTCCGGCCCGGTGATGATCCAGGTGCTGCAGGGCGAGAACGCGATCGCGAAGAACCGCGAGCTGATGGGCGCCACCAATCCGAAGGACGCCGCGCCGGGCACGATCCGCGCCGACTTCGCCGACTCGATCGACGCCAACGCGGTGCACGGCTCCGATGCCGCCGAGACCGCCAAGGTCGAGATCGCCTACTTCTTCGCGGAGACGGAAGTCTCCCCCAGGTAACTCGTGCGCTCATCCGTGAGCGCGAAGGTCAAAAAGCGGCCAGCCATGGCCGCACTCTCAAAATGAACCAGGTCACTTCCACTCCATCCGACCCGAAAGCCGCAAGCGACAAGGTCAACCTGCTCGACTTCGATCGCCAGGGCCTGCGTGATTTCTTCGCGCAGCTGGGCGAGAAGCCGTATCGCGCCGAGCAGGTGATGAAGTGGATCTACCATCGCCTGGAAGACGACTTCGGCAAGATGACCGACGTGGGCAAGGCGCTGCGCGCCAAGCTCGAAGCCTCGTGCTACGTCGGTCCCCCGAAGACGCTGTTCGACAAGGCCGCGGCCGACGGCACGCACAAGTGGCTGCTCGGCATGGACGGCGGCAACGCCGTCGAGGCGGTCTACATCCCCGAGCCGACCCGCGGCACGCTGTGTGTGTCCTCGCAGGTCGGTTGCGGCCTGAACTGCCAGTTCTGCTCGACCGCGACGCAGGGCTTCAACCGCAACCTCGCGACCTCCGAGGTGATCGGACAGGTGTGGGTGGCCGCCAAGCACCTGGGCAACGTCACGCACCAGAACCGGCGCATCACCAACGTGGTGATGATGGGCATGGGCGAGCCGCTGCTGAACTTCGACAACGTGGTCGCGGCGATGAGCCTGATGCGCGACGACCTGGGCTTCGGCCTGGCGTCCAAGCGCGTGACGCTCTCCACCGCCGGCCTGGTGCCGATGATCGACAAGCTGTCCGAGGCGATCGACGTGTCGCTGGCGGTCTCGCTGCACGCGGCCAACGACGAGCTGCGCACCGAGCTGGTGCCGCTCAACAAGCGCTATCCGATCGCCGAGCTGCTGGGGGCCTGCCAGCGCTGGATCGAACGACGCCCGCGTACCTCGATCACCTTCGAATACACCCTTATGAAGGGCGTGAACGACCAGCCCGAGCACGCGAAGCAGCTGATCAAGCTGATGCGCAAGCTGCCTACCGGCAGCGCCAAGGTGAACCTGATTCCGTTCAACCCCTTCCCGGGTACGCGCTTCGAGCGCTCGGATGCCGAGACGATCCGCGCCTTCCAGACCCAGCTGCTCAACGCGAACGTGCTCACCATGTTGCGTCGCACGCGCGGCGACGACATCGATGCCGCCTGCGGCCAGTTGAAGGGCCAGGTGCTGGACCGCACCCGCCGGCAGGCGGAGTTCCGCAAACGACTGGATCAGGGGCAGGGAGTCGCGCATGCGTCTTGAACGCTGGATGGGGGCAGCGCTCGCACTGGCACTGGCCGGTTGCGTCACCACGACGACCGACAACGGACTGGGCGCCGCACTGCCCCGGGGCAACGTGCATCAGGAGGCCGAGGATGCCGCGCGCATCCATACGCAACTCGGGCAGCGCTACCTGGCACAGGGTGACCTGCAGACGGCCATGGACAAGCTCACCAAGGCGTTGCAGTTCGACAAGGATTACGCGCCGGCGCACACGGTGATGGCCGTGCTCGACGAGCGCATCAACCGGCCTGAACTGGCCGAAGAGCATTACCGCCGCGCGGTCCAGCTCGAGCCCGACAAGGGCATGCCGAACAACAATCTGGGCACCTTCCTGTGCCGCATCGGCAAGGGCGCCGAGGCGATCCGGTTCTTCGACCGGGCGCTGAAGGATCCGTTCTACCGGACACCGGACGTGGCGCTGACCAACAAGGGCATCTGCCAGCTGCGCATGAAGGACCTGGCCGGTGCCGAGGGCAGCCTGCGCAAGGCGCTCGACGCCAATCCACAGGACGGCGACGCGCTGCTGCACCTGGCAAAGGTGCTCTACCTGAACAACGATGCCTTCCGCGCCAGGGCGTTCATCCAGCGCTTCGACGCGCTGGGCCAGCCTAGCGCCGACTCGCTCAAGCTCGGCCACGACATCGAAACCCGCCTGGGCAACACGGACGCTGCCCAAAACTACCGCAGGCGACTGCAAAGCCAGTTCCCGGATTCGGATCAGGCCCACGCCCTCGACGCACCCGCTAGCCCATGACCTTCCAGCAGTCCAATCCCGGCCATCGCGCGATTGATCTGTTCGCCGTCGCGGCGATCACGGATGGCCCGTCGAACGAACAGTCCCCCAGTTTCGGTAGCCGCCTGCGCGCCGCCCGTGAGGCACGCGGCCTGGACATCGATGCCTGCGCACACGCGCTCAAGCTCCCGGCGCGCGTGCTGCGCCAGCTCGAGGGCAACCAGCGCGAAGGCATCGACTACGCCGTCTACCTGGCCAGCTACATCACCAAGTACGCGCGCCACCTGGGCGTCGACGAGGACGCCATCCAGGCGGAGCTGGCGAGCCTCAGGCGCGCCGAGCCGACGCTGGTGGCCACCGGCGGCATGTCGCACTCGCGTTACCTGCTGGAGCGCTATGCCACGGCCGCGACCTACGTGGTGCTTACCGCGGTGATCGTGGTGCCGATGGTGTGGCTGGGCGTGCGCGGCACGCTCGATCGCGACCTCAGCCACCTGGCGCCGCTGGATGCCACCCCGGTCGCTGCCCAGCAGGCCGCGCCGGCCGGCAACAGCCCCCGGGTCGCCGCGACCACGTCCGCGAACAAGGCCGCAGCCCCGGCGTCGACGGAGGAGCAGCAGCCGCTGCTCGCTTCGATGGCGCCGTTTCCCGGCCTGGACGGCGGTAGCCTGACGTCCGCCAAGCCGGATCCGGCGACCACCGCCGCGGCCCCGGCCGCCGTTGCCCCGGGCGGGCACAGCGTCAGCGTCACACTCGGCGAGGCCAGCTGGGTCGAGGTCGTGGCCGCCGATGGCTCGCGCCTGCAATACGGCCTGCTTCCGGCCGGTAGCACCAGGACCTGGAACAGCACGCAGCCGCTGGACGTACGCATCGGCAACGCCGGCGCCGCCAAGGTCAGCGTCGACGGCCAGCCGCTGTCACTGGACGCCTACCGCCATGCCAACGTGGCCCACTTCCGCGTGCAGGACGGCAAGCCCGCGCCCGGCGACGCCTGATCGGTCCGGTCGTCGCGGAAGCGGCGCACGACCGCCATGCCGGCTGCGCAGAAGGTGCCGTTCGGGACGGCTGCGGATCTCGCCGGGAGGTGACCGAACTGCCCGCGGCCGCGGTGGTTCGGTTATGCTTGTCCATTGACCGCTGTTCACGCGCGGTCATGGCTTTTCCCAACTCACATTCAGCCCTGCGCCGGGTCGGCTCCAGCCGTCGCGGCGCGCGCTTTTGATGGACACCCGCATGGCATTCGACGCATACGACGATTACGAACAAGGCGAACGTGTACAGCAATGGCTGCGCCAGAACGGCCTGTCCATCGTGATCGGCATCGTCATCGGCCTGGTCGCGATCTTCGGCTGGCAGCAGTGGCGCAACCACCAGGCCACGCGCGAGATGGAGGCTTCCAACCTCTACCAGCAGCTTCAGACCGCGCTGGCCTCCGGCAACACGGGCGAAGCGGACAAGCTGGTCGATCGCCTCGAAAAGGAATACGCGAAGTCGGCCTATGCAGTCTTCGCCGCCAGCGACCAGGCCCAGCGCCTGGTCGAGGCCAGGCAGCTGGACAAGGCGCTGGCTTCGCTGCACTGGGCGAGCGAGCACGTCGGCGACAACGCCCTCAAGCCGCTGGTCGAGCTGCGTACGGCCAAGGTGCAGTTGGCCGCCGACAAGGCCAAGGACGCGCTGGGCACGCTCGACGCGGTCCACGCCAAGGGCTACGAGGCGCTGCGCCAGGAACTACGTGGCGATGCGCTGGTCAAGCTTGGTCGCGCGGACGACGCGCGCAAGGCCTACCGGGCGGCGCTGGCCGCGATGGGTGAGGACGCGCCGCAGCGCGCCGCCTTGCAACTCAAACTCGACGATCTGGCCGTGGCCGGGAAGCAGGGCGCATGAAGGTAATTGGCATGAAGCGGGCGGTAATGGTGGCGCTGGTCGGCCTGGTCGCGTTGGCGGGTTGCCACAACGCCAAGAAGGAAAACGTCGAGCCGCCGACGCCGCTGTCGAAGGACTTCAAGCCCACGGTGCAGGTCACCCGCCTGTGGCGCGAGTCCATCGGCGACGGGGCAAAGGACACCGGCGTGCGCCTGCGCCCGACGGTGGTCGATGGCGTGCTCTACGCTGATAGCGCGGACGGCAAGCTGGTCGCCCTCGATGCCGCCACCGGCAAGACGATCTGGTCCAAGAGCTCGCGCACCCATGGCTGGTTCGGCTGGGGCGACAAGAAGCGCAAGGACGCCTTCTACGCCGGTGGCCCGGCGGTCAGCGGCGACCTGCTCGCCGTCGGCACGCTCGACGGCCACGTCTACGGCGTCAACGCCAAGGACGGCAGCCCGCGCTGGGAAGCCACGCTCAAGTCCGAGGTGCTGGCCTCGCCCGTCGTTGTCGGCGACCTGGTCGTGGTGCGCACCGGCGACGGTCGCGTCTATGGCCTGGACGCCGCCAGTGGCGAGCGCCGCTGGGTCTACGACCAGAGCGAAGTGCCGCTGCTCAGCCTGCGCGGCAACGGTCCGCTGCTGGTCGCCAACGGCGTGGTGTTCTTCGGCAGCGACGGCGGCAAACTGGTCGCGTTGCGCCTGGATACCGGCGAGAAGCTGTGGGAGCAGAACCTGGCCAGTGGCGAGGGCCGCACCGAGATCGAGCGCCTGGACGATGCCGACGGCTCGATCCTGCTCGACGGGCGCACCCTCTATGGCGCCGCCTACCACGGCAACCTGGTGGCCATCGACGGCCCCAGCGGCCGGCCGATGTGGGCGCATGCGTTCTCCACCTACACCTCGCTCGCGCTCAAGGGCAACGCGCTCTACGCCGCCGACGAGGATTCGCGGGTGTGGGCGTTCGACAAGAGCGGCGGCGCCGAGATGTGGAAGAACGACAAGCTCAAGTACCGCTGGCTGACCGGCCCGGCGGTGCAGGGCGATTACGTGGTGGTCGGCGACATCGAGGGCTACGTGCACTGGCTGCAGACCGGCGACGGTGCCCTGGCCGCGCGCGAGCGGCTCTCCAGGCACGCCATCCGCGCCCAGCCGCTGGTGGTGGGTGATGTCGTGTACGTCGAGGACGTGGAGGGCCGCATCGGCGCCTACCGTCTCGGCGGTGCGCGCTGATCGCCGCCTCGCAAGGAAGATGCTGAATCATGCTGCCCGTCGTCGCCCTGGTCGGTCGCCCCAACGTCGGTAAATCGACCCTCTTCAATGCACTGACGCGCAGCCGCGACGCCCTGGTCGCCGACATGCCGGGCGTCACCCGCGATCGCCACTACGGCGTGTGCCATCTCGGCGCGCGCCCGTTCGTGGTGGTCGATACCGGCGGCCTGTCCGGGGTCGAGGAAGGGCTCGACGCGCTCACTGCGCAGCAGGTGCGCCTGGCGATCGACGAGGCCCAGGTGCTGGTGTTCGTGGTCGATGCGCGCGACGGCCTGCTGCCGCAGGACCAGGGCATCCTCGGCGAGCTGCGCCGCAGCGGCAAGCCGATCCTGCTGGGGGTCAACAAGACCGACGGCCTGGAAGTGCAGGACGCGCTGGCCGAGTTCGCCCGCTTCGGGATCGCCGCCGCGCTGCCGCTGTCCGCCGCGCACAACCGCGGCACCGAGGAGCTGATCGCCGCGGCCTTGCCGCTGCTGCCGCCGGACGAGGACGAATCCGCCGAACACGTCGAGGACGACAGCATCCGCGTCGCCATCGTCGGCCGTCCCAATGCCGGCAAGTCCACCCTGATCAACCGCCTGCTCGGCGAGAACCGGCTGATCGTGTCCGACGTCGCCGGTACCACCCGCGACCCCATCCGCGTGCCGCTGGAGCGCGACGGCAAGCGCTACACGCTGATCGACACCGCCGGTGTGCGCCGCAGGGCGCGCGTGGAAGAGGGCGTGGAGAAGTTCAGCGTCATCAAGACGCTGCAGTCGATGGCGGCCAGCCAGGTGGTCGTGCTGATGGTCGATGCGCGCGAAAACCTCGCCGACCAGGACCTCACCCTGATCGGCCATGCGGTCGAAGAGGGTCGCGCGCTGGTGATCGCCGTCAACAAGTGGGACGGCATGGACGCCTACCAGCGGGAGCAATGCCAGCGCACGCTCGAGCGCAAGCTGGTGTTCGTCGACTGGGCCAAGACCGTGTTCATTTCGGCGCTGCACGGCTCCGGCTTGCGCGAGCTGATGCGCGCCATCGTCCGCGCGCACGCCTCGGCGACGCTGGAACTGGGCTCGTCCGACCTCACCCGCACGCTGGAGAAAGCCTACGAGGCCTACCAGCCGCCGCTGGTCCGCGGCCACGCGCCCAAGCTGCGCTTCGCGCATCCGGGCGGCTCCAACCCGCCGACCATCGTGATCCACGGCAGCCGCACCAAGCACATCGCGCCGGCCTATCGCCGCTATCTGGAAAATTTCTTCCGCAAGCGCTACCGGATGGAAGGCACGCCGATCCGGATCGACTTCCGCGACGGCGACAATCCGTTCGCCGGGCGCCGGAACGTCCTGACCGAGAGCCAGCAGCGCAAGCGCCAGCGAATGATCCGCGAGATGAAGCGGCGCAAGAAGTAGCCGGTCGGCCCCGGCGCGGAGGTCTCCCCTCTCGGGGCGAGCCCGGGCCCTGCCGTTCAGCTGGTCCGCGGCCCGGCCGGATCGCCGGGCACCAACGCATATACCGCCGCGTCCCTGGCCTCGTCGCGCATCCACAACCGGTGCCGCGCGATCGCCTCGAACCGCGCGCCCGCCCGTTCCGCCGTCCGCCGGCTGGCATGGTTGTCGGGCAGCACCACGACCTCGATCCGGACCAGCCCCAACGTCTCGAAGCCGAAGCCGGCCGCGTGCCTCGCCGCCTGCCACGCGATGCCCTCGCCCTGCCGCGACTGGCGTACCCAGTAGCCCAGCGCGGCGCTGCGATGCAGGCGGTTGAGCTGGTTCAGTCCCACACTGCCGAGCAGGGCACCGTCGTGCCGCGCGAAGACGCCGAAGGCGAAATGCTCACCGTCCGCCCAGGCCGCCCGGCAATGCCCGATCCAGGCCTGCGCCGCGGCAAGGTCGTAGCCGGCATGGCACCAGGGCAGCCAGCAGCCCACGGATTCCAGCGACTCCTGCACCGCCGCGTGCAGCGCCGGCGCGTCCCCGGGCCGCCACGGGCGCAGGAGCAGGGGGCCTTCGGCAAGTTCCAGGTCGGCGGGCAGGGGCACGGTGGTTTCCGTCGATCGCATGATGGTCGTGGGGTTGGCTTCAGCAGACCGTGATTGTGCGGCAGCGGGCCCGGCGGCTGAAATCCACCCCGCGGGCACGCCTCCGTTTGTGCAGCCTTGGCGCCGACGGGATAATGACCGTCTTCGCAAAGCAGGCAGACCCATGACCGCACGCATCCTCGACGGCAAGCGCATCGCCCAGGAATTGCTCGATCGCGTGGGCAGGCGCGTGGCCGAGCGCAGGGCGCAGGGGCTGCCGGAGCCCGGACTTGCGGTCGTGCTGGTGGGCGACGATGCGGCCTCGTCGGTGTACGT
The DNA here is from genome assembly GCF_035695185.1 of Frateuria sp. Classification (GTDB taxonomy): domain Bacteria; phylum Pseudomonadota; class Gammaproteobacteria; order Xanthomonadales; family Rhodanobacteraceae; genus Frateuria_A. Next base: position 29,230 of record NZ_DASSES010000037.1, on the reverse strand, counting down.
GCGCAACAAGCGCAAGGCCTGCCACCAGGTCGGCTTCCGTTCCTTCGACTACGACCTGCCCTCCAGCACCACGCAGGAGGAATTGTTCGCGCTGATCGACCGGCTCAACGCGGATCCGGCCGTGCACGGCATCCTGGTGCAGTCGCCATTGCCGCCGCACATCGACGAGGACGCGCTGGTCGACCGCATCGATGCCGACAAGGACGTCGATGGCTTCCAGGCGGTGAACGTGGGCCGCCTGGCGCTGCGCCGTTTCGGGCTGCGGCCCTGCACGCCCAAGGGCGTGATGACGCTGCTCGGGCACACCGACCGCCCGGTGCGTGGCCAGCACGCGGTCGTCGTGGGGGTGTCCAACCACGTCGGGCGACCGCTGGCGCTGGAGTTGCTGATCGCCGGCTGCACCACGACCTGCTGCCATCGCTTCACGCGTGACCTGGCCTCGTTCGTGCGCCAGGCCGATATCGTCATCGTCGCGGTCGGCAAGCCTGGCCTGGTCAAAGGCGAATGGATCAAGCCGGGCGCCGTCGTGATCGACGTGGGTATCAACCGGCTGGACGACGGGCGACTGGTGGGCGACGTCGAGTTCGCTACCGCGGCCGACCGCGCGAGCTGGATCACGCCGGTGCCTGGCGGCGTGGGGCCGATGACGGTCGCGACGCTGATCGAGAACACGCTCGAGGCGGCCGAGGCGCGGGGGTGAAGCCGGGGCGGGAGACCGGTGGCGTGGGCGCCCGGATGGCGTCGGTGCGCCGGCGTACTGCCGGCATCCGCCTGTCGCGCTCCCCACGACCTTTTCTCGCCCGCCCCGCATCTCCTCGCGTATAATCCCATCTTTGCAGCGAGACCCACCCGCATGCGCATCCTCGCCGAGGCCCTGACCTACGACGACGTGTACCTCGTTCCGGCCCACTCGGCCGTCCTGCCGCGCGACGTCGACACCTCCACGCGCCTGACCCGCAACCTGCGCCTGAACATCCCGATCGTGTCCGCCGCGATGGACACCGTCACCGAGGCGCGGCTGGCCATCACCATGGCCCAGCAGGGCGGCATCGGCATCATCCACAAGAACATGACCGCCGCGCAGCAGGCGGCCGAAGTGCGCCTGGTGAAGAAGTTCGAGGCCGGGGTGATCCGCAGCCCGATCAGCGTCGGACCCAACACCTCCATCCGCGAGGTGCTGCAGCTGACCCGCGCGCACAACATCTCCGGCGTGCCGGTGGTCGACGGCGAGAAGCTGGTCGGCATCGTCACCAGCCGCGACCTGCGTTTCGAGCGCAAGCTGGAAGATCCGGTGCGCAACATCATGACGCGCCAGGACAAGCTGGTCACCGTGCGCGAAGGCGCCAGCCAGGACGAGGTGCTGCAGCTGCTGCACAAGTTCCGCATCGAGAAGGTGCTGGTGGTCAACGACGACTTCCAGCTGCGCGGCCTGATCACCGTGAAGGACATCCAGAAGGCTCGCGACAACCCCAACGCGGCCAAGGATTCGCACGAGCGCCTGCTGGTCGGCGCCGCGGTCGGCGTGGGTGGCGATACGGAACAGCGGGTCGAGGCCCTGGTCGACGCCGGCGTGGACGTGCTGGTGGTCGACACCGCGCATGGCCATTCGCAGGGCGTGATCGAGCGCGCCGGCTGGGTCAAGCAGCGCTACCCGCAGGTGCAGGTGATCGCCGGCAACATCGTCACCGGCGAGGCGGCACGCGCGCTGCTCGATGCCGGCGTGGATGCGGTCAAGGTCGGCGTGGGCCCGGGCTCGATCTGCACCACCCGCGTGGTCGCCGGCGTCGGCGTGCCGCAGATCACTGCCATCGACATGGTCGCCACCGCGCTCAAGGACGAGATCCCGCTGATCGCCGATGGCGGCATCCGCTACTCGGGCGACATTCCCAAGGCGCTGGCCGCCGGCGCGTCGACGGTGATGCTCGGCTCGATGTTCGCCGGCACCGAGGAATCGCCCGGCGAGGTCGAACTGTTCCAGGGCCGCTCCTACAAGAGCTACCGCGGCATGGGCTCGCTCGGCGCGATGGCGCTGGGCTCCAAGGACCGCTACTTCCAGGACGAGGCCGACGCCGACAAGCTGGTGCCCGAGGGCATCGAGGGCCGCGTGCCGTACCGCGGTCCGCTGCGCAACATCATCCACCAGCTGATCGGCGGCCTGCGTGCCTCGATGGGCTACCTCGGCGCCGCCACGGTCGAGGACGTGCGCCAGAAGGCGCAGTTCGTGAAGGTGACCTCCGCCGGCGTGACCGAGGCGCACCCGCACGACATCCAGATCACCAAGGAAGCGCCGAACTACCGGCTGAACTCGTGACACACGGGGCCCAATGCGGGCCCCGATTTCTTATGGCGCCATTCCCGCGGCAGCAGACCTGTCGCATCCATCGATCCCCGCTCCCGGGGAATGACGCCGGTCCGTTTCTGGACGACAGCCCAAAGAGCCCGGTCCGATGCAGAACATCCATTCCGACAAGATCCTCATCCTCGACTTCGGCGCGCAGTACACGCAGCTGATCGCGCGTCGCGTGCGCGAGCTCGGCGTCTATTGCGAGATCTGGGCGTGGGACCACGACCCGGCCGAAATCGCCCGCTTTGCGCCCAAGGGCATCATCCTGTCGGGCGGTCCGGAGTCGACCACTTTGCCGGGCGCCCCCAAGGCGCCGCAGGAAGTGTTCGATGCGGGCCTGCCGATCCTCGGCATCTGCTACGGCATGCAGACCCTGGCTGCGCAGTTGGGTGGCGCCACCGAGGCTGCCGATGCCCGCGAGTTCGGCCACGCCGAGGTGGACATCACCTTGCAAAGCCGCCTGTTCGCCGGCCTCAGCGATCACACCGACACGCATCGGCTCGATGTATGGATGAGTCACGGCGACCACGTCAGCAAGGCGCCGCCAGGCTTCGCCGTCACCGGCACCACGGACCGCATCCCGGTAGCCGTGATGGAGAACGAGGACAAGCGCTGGTACGGCGTGCAGTTCCACCCGGAAGTCACCCACACGAAGCAGGGCAACGCGCTGCTGAAGCGCTTCGTGGTCGACATCTGCGGCTGCGCCACGCTGTGGACCGCCGACAACATCATCGAGGACCAGATCGCGCGCGTGCGCGAGAAGGTCGGCAGCGACCATGTGCTGCTGGGCCTTTCCGGCGGCGTGGATTCCTCGGTGGTCGCCGCGCTGCTGCACAAGGCGATCGGCGACCAGCTCACCTGCGTGTTCGTCGACACCGGCCTGTTGCGCTTCAAGGAAGGCGATCAGGTGATGGCCACGATGGCCGAGCACATGGGCGTGAAAGTCATCCGCGTCGACGCTGCCGATCGCTACTTCCAGGCGCTCGAAGGCGTGGCGGACCCGGAAGCCAAGCGCAAGATCATCGGCCGCCTGTTCGTGGAGATCTTCGACGAGGAGTCGGCCAGGGTCACCGAAGCCGGGCATGGCCAGGTGAAGTGGCTGGCCCAGGGCACCATCTATCCGGACGTGATCGAGTCGGCCGGCAGCAAGACCGGCAAGGCGCACGTCATCAAGAGCCACCACAACGTCGGTGGCCTGCCGGAGGACATGAAGCTCGGCCTGGTCGAGCCGCTGCGCGAGCTGTTCAAGGACGAGGTGCGCCGCATCGGCGTCGCGCTGGGCCTGCCGCGCGAGATGGTCTACCGCCATCCGTTCCCGGGGCCCGGCCTGGGCGTGCGCATCCTGGGCGAGGTGAAGCGCGAGTACGCCGAACTGCTCGCCCGCGCCGATGCGATCTTCATCGACGAACTGCGCAAGGCCGACCTCTACGACAAGACCAGCCAGGCCTTCGCGGTCTTCCTCCCGGTCAAGTCCGTCGGCGTCGTCGGCGACGCGCGCGCCTACGAATGGGTGATCGCGCTGCGCGCGGTGGAAACCATCGACTTCATGACCGCGCACTGGGCACACCTGCCGTACGAGTTCCTCGGCAAGGTCTCCAACCGCATCATCAACGAGCTGCGTGGCGTCTCGCGCGTGGTCTACGACATCAGCGGCAAGCCACCGGCCACGATCGAGTGGGAATAGCCGATGGCAAGCCGGGTCAGGCGGGCAGCACGACGCCGGTCAGTTCCGTGAGGCGCGCCACCAGCGCCTCCTGGAATGCGGGATCCATCGCCTGGGCAGCCGGCTGCTCGGGCTTCATGTGGTGCCAGTAGCGGCCACTGACCCGTGCTTCGGGGTCCATGCTGGCGGCAAGCCAGCTCTGCGTGCGCTGTCCCGTGTCGATGTCCACCGGGGCCCCGGGGCCGCCCATGCGGGTGCGCACCCAGCCGGGATCGACCGCGCTGCTGATCACGTCGGGCCATCTGCGCGCCAGGCACAAGGCCAACGCCACGACGTACAGCTTGCTTTCGGCGTAGGCCCGGGAGGGATCCCAGCGGCGCTCGGTCCAGTCGATGTCGCGCAGGGGACCTTCGCCCTGGCGGTGAAGGCCGCTGCTGAGGTAGACCAGCCGACCGGGCCGTTCCATTTTCGCCGTCAGCAGGAACGGCGCGAGCGTATTCACCGCCAGGGTGCCGGCATGGCCCTCCGGCGTCGTGTCGCGACCTGGACGGGCGTAGATGCCGGCGTTGTGGATCACTGCGTCCATGCGCCCGATCGCGTTGACCTGCCGGGCGACGTCGCAGGTCTCCACATGGCTTGCAAGGTCCCCGATCGCGACGCCCGCCGCGCGGGGCGCGAGGTCCGCGAGGGCCGCAGCGCGTTCGTTCGACCGCGCGTGCAGCACGACCGCGTGGCCCTGTCCGAGGAGCGCGCGGGCCGCCGCGCGGCCGAGGCCATCGGTGCTACCGGTGATGAAGATGCGCAAGCCGGGTGCTCCCGATCCAGCCCGGCTCGCCATCAGGCGGAGCCGGCGTACTGGTCCACCGCCCCGGCCATCTCGACGAGGGTCTGCTCCATCGACTTGACGCCGTAGGGGTAGAAGTTCGACTTGTCGCCGGCATCCCACTGCCGCTTGAGTTCCGGATCGGAAAGATCCCAGTCCCGGCGGATGGCTTGGGTCGCCTCGCGCAGGGCCTGGTGAAGTTCCGCCGTCGACGGGCGTCCCCAGTAGTAATAGCCGTTCCAGATGCGGCGGATCTCCATCCCGGGCGCGAGCAGGAACGTGTGCGGGATCATCGGCTGGTGCGTGGGGTCGGTGTATTCGAGGATATCCAGTGCATCGCGCACCTGGTGCTTCTCGTCGTACAGGAACGGGTAGTGCGCGCCCAGCTGCTGGCGCAGGTTGTTGGTGGTGTGCCAGTCGTCGATGGTGATCACCACCGGGTGGCAGCTGCCCACGACCAGTTGCGGGTGGAACGCGGTCAGTGCCTTGAGCTGCTCGCGATCCTTCGGACAGAAGAAGCCGCGGATCAGCACCAGCAGCATCAGGTCGGCCGTGCCTTGCAGGTCCGACAGGCGACGCGGCGTTCGGGTGTGGTCGGGAAGGACGAAGTCGGGGAAGGTCCGACCCACGGCGACATCGGGATTCATGGCGGCTCCTGGTGAGCGGAACAGCCGGATGCTGGCCCGTCCGGGTTGAACCACCCGTCAAGGCGGCCTCGGGCGTGGGGCGGTTCCATGAGCCCGCCGGTACAATGCCCCGTCTTTCGTCAATGGTTCCGCGCGTGTCCCTGATCGATCCCGCCAAGCCGCCCGAGCCGGCGTTCTCACCGCAAGATACGGAGTGCATGCGCCGGGCCCTGCAACTGGCGGCGCATGCGCGCGACGCGGAAGGCGAGGTACCCGTGGGCGCGGTGCTGGTGCACGAGGGCCAGATCGTCGGGCTGGGCTGGAACCGCAACATCACCCTGCATGACCCCACGGCGCACGCCGAGATCATGGCCCTGCGCGCGGCGGGCGAGAAATTGGCGAACCACCGCATCGTCGGCGCCACCCTCTACGTGACGCTGGAGCCTTGCGCGATGTGTGCGATGGCGCTGGTGCACGCGCGGATCGGCCGGGTCGTGTACGCGGCGACGGACCCGAAGACCGGCGCGGCCGGCAGCGTGTTCGACACGCTGATATCCGACCGGCACAACCACCGCGTGCTGGTGCAGGGCGGGCTGCTGGCCGCGGAGTCGGGCGACATGCTGCGGGAATTCTTCCGCGCGCGGCGGTGAAGCGGTCTCGCGCGGCGGTGAAGCGGCGTACTGCCGGCTATCAGGCAGCATTCCCTTGCCGGGTGGGCCCCGGCCGCGCCCGCGCCGCCGGGGTCTTCAGGCAAGCAGGAACGCCAGCGCCTCCGCGCATGGCTGCTCGACCTTCAGGTCCAGCAACGGATCGGCCCGCGTGCGCCCCAGGTTCACCGCCGCCACCGGCTTGCCGGCACGCGCTGCCGCGTGGACGAAGCGGTAGCCGGAAAACACCATCAGCGAGGAGCCGACCACCAGCACCGCGTCGGCCGCTTCCATCGCCTGCATCGCCTGCATCACCCGTTCGCGCGGCACGTTCTCGCCGAAGAACACCACGTCGGGCTTGAGTACGCCACCGCACGCCGGGCACGGCGGCACCACGAAATCGTCGAAGTGCGGCGCGTCCAGGTCGGCATCGCCATCCGGCGCTTCGCGGGCAGCCAGCGTGGACCAGCCTGGATTGAGGCGGTCGAGTTCCTGCTGGAACGCCTCGCGCGGCTGGCGCCAGGCGCAACCCATGCAGCGGACCTGGTCCAGCCGCCCGTGCAGGTCCACCACCTGGCGCTGGCCGGCGCGCTGGTGCAGGCCGTCCACGTTCTGCGTGACGAGCAGTTCCAGCCGGCCCTGCGCCTCCAGCCGCTGCAGGGCGTGGTGGGTCCCGTTGGGCCGGGCCTTTCCGAAGTGGCGCCAGCCGACCAGGCTGCGCGCCCAGTAGCGCCTGCGCGTGCGCTCCTCGCCCATGAAGGCCTGGTAGGTCACCGGCGGCGTGCGCTTCCAGGCGCCCTCGGCGTCGCGGTAGTCCGGGATGCCCGAGTCCGTACTGCAGCCGGCGCCGGTCAGCACGAACAGGCGGGGATGGGCGTCGATGAAGCGGGTGAGCGGGGCAGTGGCATGCATGGCGCAAGTATGGCGCGGCACGCGCCCCGCGGGATGCCCGGGCGTGGCCGCCATGCCTCCGGCGGTACCGGTGCGGTCGCGTCCGCGGGCGCTCCTACAGGAACGCTTTACGAGCGTCTCATCTTTCCGTGACGGCGCCTTCAATGCGCCACCACCAAGATGCCTGCGCTGCCGCAGCACCGCCGCCCACGGGTGAATCATGAGCCAGTCCGACCGGACCCTGAGCACGATCAACGACAGAGATCCGTTCGCGATGCGGTACTGGTCCAAGCAGTTGCGCATCTCCGAGCATGACCTGCGCGAGGCGATCGCCGTGGTCGGCACCAATACCCAGGCGGTGCGCCAGTACACCAACCGGCCGCAGGCCAGCCATGCGGACAAGCCGCGCGGCGCCAGCCGCCGACGCGGCGACTGATGGCCCGGCGCAAGGGGACAGCGGACGTGCCCGCAGGCCCCGGCGTCGCCGGACGGCGCCGCCGCCCGCCGCCTGCCGCGATGGCGGGCCCGACCTCCGACCCGGGAGCCTCCATGCCGGCACACGCGGCCGCACCGCTTCGAATCCTCAGTCTTCCCGCCGGGCTCGATGCCGGCACCGCAGGGCGTACCTCCTGGCTGGCGCATGCCGGCGAACTCGGTTTCAGCCACGTGCTCGCGCCGGCGACGTTGCTGGAGGAGGGCGTCGAAGCGATCGACACGATGGTTCGCGTCTGCGGCGAACACGGCCTGGGCCTGCTGCTCGATGTCGACGTGGCACGCCCGTTGCCACCCGAGGCGACCCTGCGCGCCGAGCATCCGGAGTGGTTCCATGCCGTACCCGATCCCGGGGTGCTGCCCGACCCGCGTCGTCCGGCGGCCGAAGCCGGGGTGCGCTGGCGCTTCCACGACGACACGGTGGCGCCCGACGCGCTGGCCTGGTGGTGCGAACGGTTGCTCGGGGCGCTGCGGGCCGGCGCGGCGGGGTTGCGGCTGCGCTCGCTCGATGCCGCCCCGCCGGCCTGGTGGGCGCACCTGGTCGATGGCCTGCGCGGCAAGGTGCCGGAAGCGCTGTTCCTGGGCTGGACCCAGGGACTGGCACCGGCCGACCTGGCGGCGTTCGCCGAGGTCGGTTTCGATCATGCGTTCTGCTCGGCCGAGTGGTGGGACTTCCGTACCGGCTGGCTGGCCCGCGAATTGCGGCGTGTTGCCGGGGTCGCCTCCCCACTGGCCTGCGCGGCGGCGCCCTTTGGCGACCCCGCGGCGGATCGTGGCTTCGGCGCGCGCGATCTCGCCGAGCGCCATCGCCGGCGCGCCGCGTGGTTTGCCGCCACCTGCGCCGGCGGCTGGCTGATGCCCGCCGGCTTCGCACGCGACGACCAGCAGGGACTCGACCTGACCGGCGAGATCCTCGCCATCAATGATTGGCTGTGCCGCCTGGGCGCGCAGGCACGTGAGCCGGCGGTGATCCACGTCGACGACGCCTGGGTCGGTGTCCTGCGCCGGCATGGCGACCTGGCGTGGCTTGCGCTCTTCAACGCCCGGCTGGATGCCGGCACCCCGGTGGAGCTGGGCGCGGTCGCCGGTGGCGCGGCCAGCGCCTACGGCGACTGGACGGCGCCCGACGGCGCGTCCGTCGCCGAGCCGATCACCCTGGCCCCGGGCGAGGTGCGCATCCTCGAAGGCACCCGCACCCGAGCGGTCGCCACGCGCACCAGCACCACCGCGGCCAGGCAGGCGCTGGCCGCGGCCACGCAGTCGCCGCGCATCGCCATCGAGGCGGTCACGCCCTGCGTCGACGATGGGCGTTTCGCGGTCAAGCGCGTGGTCGGTGACGTGGTGACGGTGGAGGCGGACGTGTTCATGGACGGCCACGACAAGCTCGCCGTGGCGCTGCGCTGGCGCGCACTGGACGAGAAGCACTGGCAGGAACTGCGCATGGAGCCGCTCGGCAACGACCGCTACCGCGGCCGCTTCACGCCCTCCCGCATGGGGCGCTACGAATACATCGTGCAGGCCTGGCGAGATGCCTACGCGAGCTACCGCCACGAGATCGTCGCCAAGCACGATGCCGGCGTGCCGATCGCGCTGGAAATGCGCGAAGGCCAGCACCTGGTCGAGCAGACCGCCGCCGGCACCGTACCGGCCCGGCGCAAGCCGTTGCGCGCCCTCGCCAGTGCCCTGGCCAAGGCGGCGGACGACGAGGCCCGCTACCGGCTGATGATCGCCGAGGACACGGCCCGGGCGATGACCGAGGGCGACCTGCGCGCGTTCGCCGTGGAACATCCGCCATTGCCGCTGGAGGTCGACCGCCGCGCCGCCCGGTTCGCCAGCTGGTACGAGCTGTTCCCGCGCTCGATCACCGACAGCCCCGACCGCCACGGCACCTTCCGCGACGTGATCGGACGCCTGCCGGCGATCCGCGACATGGGCTTCGACGTGCTGTACTTCCCGCCCATCCACCCGATCGGCCGTGCCTTCCGCAAGGGGCGCAACAACACGCTCACGCCCGGCGAGCACGATCCGGGCAGCCCCTACGCGATCGGCTCGGCCGAGGGCGGCCACACCGCCATCCATCCCGAGCTGGGCACCCTCGATGACTTCCGCGCGCTGCGTGACGCGGCCCATGCGCATGGACTGGAGCTGGCGCTGGACTTCGCCATCCAGTGCTCGCCCGACCATCCGTGGCTCACCGAGCACCCCGAATGGTTCGACTGGCGCCCGGACGGCAGCCTGCGCTACGCGGAGAATCCGCCGAAGAAATACCAGGACATCGTCAACGTCGACTTCTACCAGGAGGACGCCGTCCCCTCTTTGTGGCAGGCGTTGTGCGACGTGGTGCTGTACTGGGCGGGCCAGGGCGTGCGCACCTTCCGCGTGGACAACCCGCATACCAAGCCGTTTCCGTTCTGGGAATGGATGATCGCGCGCGTGCGCGGCCAGTACCCCGATGCGCTGTTCCTGTCCGAGGCCTTCACCCGGCCCAAGCCGATGTACCGGCTGGCCAAGCTCGGCTTCAGCCAGTCCTACACCTATTTCACCTGGCGCCACACCAAGCACGAGTTCACCGAGTACCTCACCGAACTGGCGCACGGGCCGCCGCGCGAGTTCTTCCGTCCCCACTTCTTCGTCAACACGCCGGACATCAATCCGCACTTCCTGCAGCGCTCCGGCCGCACGGGGTTCCTCATCCGCGCCGCGCTGGCGACCACGCTGTCGGGTTTGTGGGGCATGTACTCCGGCTTCGAGCTGTGCGAGTCGGTGCCGATTCCCGGCAAGGAGGAGTACCTCGACTCGGAGAAGTACGAGATCAAGCCGCGCGACTGGGAGGCGCCGGGCAACATCGTCGCCGAGATCACCCAGCTCAATGCGATCCGACGCGAGCAGCCGGCGCTGCAGAGCCACCTCGGCGTGCGCTTCCTGCATGCCGACAACGAGCAGGTGCTGTTCTTCGAGAAGACGGCGCCCGGTGGGCGCGACCGCGTGCTGGTGGCGATCAACCTCGACCCGCACCACGCGCACGGCGCCACGCTGCACCTGCCGCTGGCCCACTGGGGTGTGGACGAGGACGCACCGCTCATCGTCGAGGACCTGCTGCACGACGCCACGCTGACCTGGCGCGGCGGCCGCCAGCATGTGTGGCTGGGGCAGGGCATGCCGTATGCGATCTGGCGTGTGGAGGCCTGAGCATGCGGATGACTGCAGCCTGCGCGCATCGCTCCTGCTCCCTCCCCTGCCTGCAGGGGAGGGCTGGGGAGGGGTGCTTTTCGCTTAGCCCGGGCGCCCCCCTCCCAGCCTCCCCCTGCAGGCAGGGGGAGCAGCCAGAGCCAAGGAATTCCGCATGAGCGCGCAGCCCAGGACCCCCAGGCGCAGCTTTACCAGCGATCCGCTCTGGTACAAGGACGCGATCATCTACCAGGTGCACGTCAAGTCGTTCTTCGACTCCAACGACGACGGCGTGGGCGACTTCCAGGGCCTGATCGACAAGCTCGACTACATCGTCGAGCTGGGCGTCAACACGCTGTGGTTGCTGCCGTTCTACCCGAGCCCGCGCCGCGACGACGGCTACGACATTTCCGAATACAAGGCGGTGCACCCGGACTACGGCAAGCTCGCCGATGCCAGGCGCTTCATCGCCGCGGCGCACGCGCACGGCCTGCGCGTGATCACCGAGCTGGTGATCAACCATACCTCCGACCAGCACCCGTGGTTCCAGCGCGCCCGCCTGGCCAAGCCCGGCTCGGCCGCACGCAACTTCTACGTGTGGTCGGACACCGACCAGGCCTATTCGGGCACGCGCATCATCTTCCTCGATACCGAGAAGTCCAACTGGACCTGGGACGCGGTCGCCGGCCAGTACTTCTGGCACCGCTTCTTCTCGCACCAGCCCGACCTCAACTTCGACAACCCGGCGGTGATCAAGGCCGTACTCGGGGTCATGCGCTTCTGGCTGGACCTCGGCGTCGACGGCCTGCGACTCGACGCGGTGCCGTACCTGATCGAACGCGAGGGCACCAACAACGAGAACCTGCCCGAGACGCACGACATCCTGAAGCTGATCCGCAAGGAGATCGACGAGCACTATCCCGACCGCATGCTGCTGGCCGAGGCCAACCAGTGGCCGGAGGACACCCAGGACTACTTCGGCGACGGCGACGAATGCCACATGGCGTTCCACTTTCCGCTGATGCCGCGCATGTACATGGCGATCGCGCGCGAGGACCGCTTCCCGATCACCGACATCATGCGCCAGACGCCGGCGATCCCGGACAACTGCCAGTGGGCGATCTTCCTGCGCAACCATGACGAGCTGACGCTGGAGATGGTCACCGACGCCGAGCGCGACTACCTGTGGGAGACCTACGCCGCCGACCGCCGCGCGCGCATCAACCTCGGCATCCGCCGCCGCCTGTCGCCGCTGCTGGAGCGCGACCGCCGCCGTATCGAGCTGATGAACTCGCTGCTGATCACCATGCCCGGCACCCCGGTGCTCTACTACGGCGACGAGCTCGGGATGGGCGACAACATCCACCTGGGCGACCGCGACGGCGTGCGCACGCCGATGCAGTGGTCGATGGACCGCAACGGCGGCTTCTCCAAGGCCGACCCGGCCAAGCTGGTGCTGCCGCCGATCATGGACCCGCTGTACGGCTACCAGGCGGTCAACGCCGAGGCGCAGGCGCGTGACCCGCACTCGCTGCTCAACTGGACCCGTCGCGTGCTGGCCGTGCGCAAGCGCTACAAGGCGTTCGGCCGCGGCAGCATCCGCTTCCTCTACCCGGGCAACCGCAAGATCCTGGCCTACCTGCGCGAGTACGAGGACGAGCAGGTGCTGTGCGTGGCCAACATGTCGCGCACGCTGCAGGCGGTGGAGCTGGACCTGGGTGCGTTCGACGGCCGCGTGCCGGTGGAGATCCTCGGCGGCACCTCGTTCCCGCCGATCGGCCGCCTGCCGTACCTGCTGACCCTGCCGCCGTTCGGCTTCTACGCCTTCCAGCTGTGCGCCAACGCGCAGATGCCGGCCTGGCACCAGGTTCCTGCCGAACCGATGCCGGACTTCGAGACGCTGGTCCTGCGCGGCCCGCTGGTGGACGGCCCGGTGATGGCGCACCACCGCGGGGTCATCGAGCGTGACGTGCTGCCCACCTACCTGGGCCGTCGCCGCTGGTTCGGCGCCAAGGACCGCGGCGTGCCGGCAATCAGCGTGATGTACGGCCAGCCCTGGCCCGACCGCGGCGAGGACCTGGTGATCACCGAGATCATCACCACCCTCGCCGACGGCAGCACCGAACGCTACTGCCTGCCGCTGGGCATCATCTGGGAAGACGAGAACCCGCCCGCGCGCGCGCAGCAGCTGGCGCTGGCGCGGGTGCGACGCGGCCGCCGCGTGGGCTACCTCACCGACGGTTTCGTGCTCGACGCCTTCGTCTCGGGCCTGCTGCGGGGCCTGCGCCAGCGCCTGGAACTGCCGCTCAAGCGGGGAGGAGTGATCCGCTTCACCGCCACGCCGGCCTTCGACGCGCTGGAGTTCCCGGCCGAGGCCGAGAACCGCTGGCTGTCGGCCGAGCAGTCCAACAGCTCGGTGATCGTGCGCGAACGCGGCATGCTCAAGCTCTACCGCCACATCTCGCACGGCCTGAACCCGGAGCTCGAGATGGGCCGCCACCTGACCCGCGTGGGCTACGCCAACACCCCCCCGCTGCTGGGCGAGGTGCTGCACGTGGGCGCCGACGGCATCCCCTCGGCGCTGGCCGTGCTGCAGGGCTTCGTGCGCAACCAGGGCGACGCCTGGCGCTGGACGCTCGATTACCTGCGGCGCACCTGGGACGAATTCAGCCATGCGCAGGATGCCGACGCGCGCACGGAGATCCTTGCCGACTACGACGGTTTCGCCGCGGCCGTGGGCACCCGCCTGGGCGAACTGCATGCGGTGCTCGCGCAACCGAGCGAGGACGAGGCCTTCCGCCCGGAGACCGCCAGCACCGCGGATGTCGGCGACTGGGTGGCCGACGCGCGCGGGCAATTGCAGCGGGCGATCGAGGCGCTGCAAAGCCTGGATCCCCAGGACGCCGCCTTGCGCGAGCAGCGCGAGCGCCTGTTCCAGCGCCGCGCCGCGCTCGAACAGCGCATCGACAGCCTGGCCCGGTCCGGCGAGGGCACGCTGCGCACGCGCGTGCACGGCGACTTCCACCTGGGCCAGGTGCTGGTGGTGCAGGGCGACGCCTGGCTGATCGACTTCGAGGGCGAGCCGGCCCGCCCGCTGGAAGACCGGCGCGTCAAGACCACGCCACTGCGTGACGTGGCCGGCTTCCTGCGCTCGCTCGACTATGTCGCGGCCGTCGCCCAGCGCGGCGAGGAAGGCGTGGCGCCGACCGAGGATCCACTCTTCGCGCCCTTCCTCGAACGCTTCCGCCTGCGCGCCTCGGAGGTGTTCCTGGGTGCCTACATCGCCGTGCTCGAGCGCGCGCCGGTGCGCTGGATCGGCGCCGAAGCGCTGGCGCCGATGCTGGAGCTGTTCCTGCTGGACAAGGCCGCCTACGAGATCGCCTACGAGGCGGCCAACCGGCCCGGCTGGCTGGGCGTGCCGCTGCAGGGCCTGTTGCGGCTGACCGACGAGGCCGCCATCGGCGGAGCGGGCACATGAACGGTCCGGGCGCACTCGACCCCGGTGCCGTGGACGCGTTGCTGCAGGCGCGGCACGGCGATCCCTTCGCGGTGCTGGGGCCACATCACCTCGACGGCCGGCGCGTGGTCCGCACGCTGCAGCCGGGGGCGCATGGCGTCGACGCGGTCGATCCGCAGGGTCAGGTCCTTGCCTCGCTGGTGCCGCTGGCAGACGGCCTGTTTGCGGGGACGGTGCCCGGCGAAGGTCGCTACCGCCTGCGCGTGCACTGGCCGACCGCGGCGCAGGAGCTGGACGACCCGTACGCCTTCGGCACCCTGCTGGCCGACCACGACCTGGAACTGCTCGCCCAAGGCCAGCATCCGGAGCTCTGGCGACAACTGGGGGCGCATCCGGTCGAGCGCGACGGCGTGCCCGGCGTGCGCTTCGCGGTGTGGGCGCCGAATGCGCGGCGGGTCAGCGTGGTCGGCGACTTCAACCAGTGGGACGGTCGCCGCCACCCGATGCGCCTGCGCCTGCCCCACGGCGTGTGGGAGCTGTTCGTGCCCGGCCTGCTGCCCGGCGCCCGCTACAAGTACGAGATCCTTGGCGCCGACTTCTCGGTGCAACAGCGGGCCGACCCGGTGGCGCTGGTCACCGAGGCACCACCAGCCACCGCCTCCATCGTCGCCGCCGATGCACCGTTCCGCTGGACCGACCATGCCTGGATGGCCGAGCGCGCGGGGCGCCAGCGGCTGGATGCGCCGCTGTCCATCTATGAGCTGCACGCCGGCTCGTGGTGGCACACGGAGCAGGGCGAGGCGCCCGGCTGGGACGCGCTGGCCGCGCGCCTGATTCCCTATCTGGTCGGCATGGGCTTCACCCACGTCGAGCTACTGCCGGTGGCCGAGCATCCCTTCGGCGGCTCCTGGGGCTACCAGCCGCTGGGCCAGTACGCGCCGACCGCGCGTTTCGGCCCGCCGGAAGCCTTCGCGCGTTTCGTCGACCGCTGCCACGAGGCGGGACTGGGCGTGATCGTCGACTGGGTGCCGGCGCACTTCCCGACCGACCCGCACGGCCTGGCCCATTTCGACGGTACCGCGCTGTACGAACATGCCGACCCGCGCGAAGGCTTCCACCAGGATTGGAACACGCTGATCTACAACCTCGGACGCGATGAGGTCTCCGGCTTCCTGATCGGCAGCGCGCTGGCCTGGCTGGAGCGCTTCCACATCGACGGCCTGCGCGTGGACGCGGTCGCCTCCATGCTCTACCGCGACTACAGCCGCAAGCACGGCGAGTGGGTGCCCAACGTCCATGGCGGGCGCGAGAACCTGGAGTCGATCGCCTTCCTCAAGCGCTTCAACACCGTGGTACACCAGCGCCACCCGGGCGTGCTCACCATCGCCGAGGAATCGACCGCGTGGCCCGGGGTCACCCGCGCAGCCACCGAAGGCGGCCTGGGCTTCGACTACAAGTGGAACATGGGCTGGATGCACGACACGCTCGAGTACATGTCGCGCGATCCGATCCACCGGCGCTGGCATCACCACGAGATGACCTTCTCGATGGTGTACGCGTACTCCGAGCACTACGTGCTGCCGCTCTCGCACGACGAGGTGGTGCACGGCAAGCGCTCGCTGCTCGGCCGCATGCCCGGTGACGACTGGCAGCGCTTCGCCAACCTGCGCGCCTATTACGGTTTCATGTGGGCGCACCCGGGCAAGAAGCTGCTGTTCGCCGGCGGCGAGCTGGCGCAGCCGACCGAGTGGAACCACGATGCGCAGCTGCCGTGGCACCTGCTGGACGATCCGCGCCACCGCGGCGTGCAGCAGCTGCTGCGTGATCTCAACCACCTGCTCGCGCGCGAACCCGCGCTGCATGCGTGGGATGGCGACCCGCGCGGGTTCCGCTGGGCGATCGGCGACGACGCGAACAACAGCGTGTTCGCCTGGCTGCGCTTCGCCGAAGGCGCGCGTCCGGCGCTGGTGGTGAGCAACCTCACGCCTTCGCCGTTGCACGACTACCGCATCGGCGTGCCGCAGGAGGGCCGCTGGCAGCTGGCGATCAACACCGACGACGCCGGCTACGGCGGTTCGGGCGTGGGGCAGGGCGAGGCGCAGGCCGATCCGGTACCGATCCACGGCCAGCCGCACTCGCTGGCACTCACGCTGCCTCCGCTGGCAACGGTCATCTACCTGGCCGGCCAGCCGTGAGTGGCTCCATGACGCAGCGCACCCGGGGCGTGCCAGCCTGACCACGTCGCAACCACGCGAGCGCGCGCAGGATGCGTCCAGGACTGCCGGAGCTCCGTTGATGCCCACCCTTCCCGAACGCATGCAGCCAGGCTCGCCGTACCCGCTGGGCGCGCACTGCGACGGAATCGGCACCAACTTCGCGGTGTTCTCCGCCCACGCCGAGCGCATCGAACTGTGCCTGTTCGATCCGTCCGGCCGCCGCCAGATCGCCCGCTACGAACTGCCCGAATGCACCGATGAGATCTGGCACGGCTACCTGCCGCGGCTGCGCGGCGGGCAGCTCTACGGCTACCGCGCCCACGGCCCGTACGAGCCGGAGCAGGGCCACCGCTTCAACCCGAACAAGTTGCTGCTCGACCCCTACGCGCGACAGCTTGCCGGCCAGCTGCGGTGGTCGGACGTGCTGCATGGCTATCGCGTGACCTCGCCGCGCGCCGACCTGTCGTTCGACCGCCGCGACAGCGCCGCGGCCATGCCCAAGGCGGTGGTGGTCGACGAATCGATGCACTGGGAAGGGCGCGACCGGCGTCCGCGCACGCCGTGGTCGCGGACGGTCGTCTACGAGGCGCACGTCAAGGGCATCACCCGCTTGCTCAAGCGCATCCGCCCGCACGAACGCGGCACCTTCCTCGCGCTGACCGATCCGTACGTGATCGACCACCTGGTGAACCTGGGCATCACCGCGATCGAGCTACTGCCGATCCACGCCTTCGTGCAGGACCGGCGCCTGGCCGAGATGAAGCTGCGCAACTACTGGGGCTACAACACGCTGGCATTCTTCGCGCCGGAGCCGGCCTACCTGGCCGAGGGCGCGCTGAACGAGATCCGCGCCGCGGTGCAGGCGCTGCACGTGGCCGGCATCGAAGTGATCCTGGACGTGGTCTACAACCACACCGGCGAGGGCAGCGAGCTTGGTCCGACGCTGAGCTTCCGCGGGCTGGACAATGCCAGCTACTACCGCCTGCTGCCGGACAACCCGCGCCACTGCATCAACGACACCGGTACGGGAAACACCGTCAACACCGCGCACCCGCGCGTGCAGCAACTGGTGATGGACTCGCTGCGCTACTGGGTGCAGACCTTCCATGTCGACGGCTTCCGCTTCGACCTTGGCGTCACGCTGGGGCGCGAAGCGCACGGCTTCGACCCGAACTGCGGCCTGTTCGACGCCATGCGCCAGGACCCCGTGCTCAACGGCGTCAAGCTGATCTCCGAGCCCTGGGACGTCGGCCCCGGCGGCTACCAGCTGGGCAACCATCCGCCCGGCTTCGGCGAGTGGAACGGCCAGTTCCGCGACGACGTGCGCCGCTTCTGGAAGGGCGACGCCGGGCTGCGCGGCGCACTGGCCGGACGGCTGCAGGGCTCGGCCGAGCTGTTCGACCACCAGCACCGCCGGCCGTGGGCCTCGCTCAACTTCGTCACCGCGCACGACGGCTTCACCCTGCAGGACCTGGTCAGCTACGAGCACAAGCACAACGAGGCCAACGGCGAGGACAACCGCGACGGGGCCAACGACAACGAAAGCAACAACCACGGCGCCGAGGGGCCGACCGAGGATGCGGCGATCCTCGACGCCCGCGGTCGTGCCAAGCGCGCGATGCTGGCCACGCTGCTGTTCTCGCACGGCACGCCGATGCTGCTCGGTGGCGACGAGTTCGGCCGCAGCCAGGGCGGCAACAACAATGCCTACTGCCAGGACAACGAGATCTCCTGGTTCGACTGGAAGCTGGCCCAATCCGATGGCGGCCGTGCGCTGACCGATTTCGTCGCCCGGCTGGTCCGCCTGCGCGCGCAGCACCCGACACTGCGCGCGGACACGTTCATGCATGGCGGCCCGGAGCTGCTGCCGGGACTCACCCCGGTGTCGTGGTTCAACGAGCGCGGGGCCGCCATGCGCCAGGGCGACTGGGACGACGCGCAGGGCCGCCTGCTGATGCTGCGCCGCGCCTGTCCCAAGGGACGGCGGCACATCGACGTCACCCTGTTGCTGGTCAACGGCACCGGCGAACCGCACACCTTCACGTTGCCCGAGCCCCGGTTGCCCTGGCGCCTGCGCATCGACACCGGCAACCCCGACGCGCCCGAGCGGGACATCGCCGAGGCCACACTGGAGCTGAAGGGTTCCAGCGTCATGTTGCTCTCTGCCGCGCCGCGGCAGGACGGTGCATGAGCGGGCGCTTCCGCCACGCCATGCCCTACGGCGCGGAACTGCAGGGTGATGGACGTACCCGCTTCCGGTTGTGGGCGCCCGACGCCGCGCAGGTACGGCTCGAGCTCGAGCCGGGTGGCGTCCATCCGATGCGCGCGCTGGACGATGGGTGGCACGAGTGCCTGTGCGAAGCGCCCGCCGGGACCCGCTACCGCTATTGCGCGGGCAACCGCCTGCGCGTACCCGATCCGGCCTCCCGCCTGCAGGAGGCGGGCGACGTGCACGGCGCCAGCGTCGTGGTCGATCCCGGCGCCTACACCTGGCGTCACCCCGGCTGGCGCGGGCGTCCCTGGCACGAGGCGGTGGTCTACGAGTTGCACGTGGGTGCCTGCGGCGGCTTCCGCGGCGTGCGGACGATGCTGCCGGACCTGCACGCGCTGGGCGTGACCGTCATCGAGCTGATGCCGATCGCGCAATTCCCGGGACGTCGCAACTGGGGCTACGACGGCGTACTTCCCTTCGCCCCGGCCGCGGCCTACGGCACGCCCGACGAGCTCAAGGCCCTCGTCGACACCGCGCACGGGCTGGGGCTGATGGTGATGCTGGACGTGGTCTACAACCATTTCGGCCCGGACGGCAATTACCTGGGCGCCTACGCCTCGCCGTTCTTCCGCACGGATGGCCCGGGCACGCCCTGGGGCGCGGCGATCGACGTGGCGCTGCCGCAGGTGGGCGACTTCTTCGTGCACAACGCGCTGTACTGGCTGGAGGAGTACCGCTTCGACGGCCTGCGCCTGGATGCCGTGCATGCGCTGCACAACCCGGCCTGGCTGCTCGCGCTCGCCGCGCGCGTGCGGGCGGCCGCTGCCGGCCGGCAGGTCCACCTGGTGCTGGAGAACGAGGCCAACCAGGCGCACCTGCTCGGCCCACGCCGCTTCGACGCGCAGTGGAACGACGATTTCCACAACGCGCTGCACGTGCTGCTGACCGGCGAGACCGCCGGCTATTACGGTGCCTACGCCGACGATCCGGCCGGCAGGCTGGCGCGCTGCCTGGCCGAGGGCTTCGCCTGGCAGGGCGAGCCGATGCGCGGCAAGCCGCGCGGCGAGCCGAGCGGCCGGCTGAGTCCGCTGTGTTTCGTCGACTTCCTGCAGAACCACGACCAGGTCGGCAACCGCGCCCTGGGCGAGCGCCTCACCGTGCTGGTCGATCCGAAACGGCTGGATGCGGCCTACGCGCTGCTGTTGCTCACGCCGTCGGTGCCGATGCTGTTCATGGGCGAGGAGTGGGGCAGCCGCCGGCCGTTCCTGTTCTTCACCGACCACCAGAACGAGCAGCTGCGCACCGCCGTGCGCGAAGGCCGGCGCAAGGAATTCGCCGAATTCGAAGGTCACGGCAAGCAGGACGTGCCCGACCCGAACGCGCCATCGACCTTCGAACGCTCGGTGCCCGACCCGGGCGAGGCGGCCAGCCCGGAAGGCCTCGCGCGCCTGACCCTGGTGCGGCTGCTGCTGGCACAGCGCCGGCGGCACCTGCTGCCGCGCCTGGAGCAGGCACGACCGCTGGGGGCAAGGGCGATCGGCACGCACGCGTTGCAGGCGCACTGGCAACTGGGCGATGCGCGCCTGCACGTGTACTGCAACCTCGGCGACCGCCCGGCTGCCGTCGACGCCAAGGCAACACCCGATGCGCGATGGTTGCACGGCGAGGCGTCGGCGATCGCCGCCCTGGCCGAAGGCCGCCTCGAACCCGCCTGCACCCTGGTCTTCCTGGAACCTTCGGCATGAATGTCAACGCCAATTTCCCTGGCCCTGCAGGGACGCACCCGGCGCGCGGCTGCGCAGCGCACCGGGCGCACGCGTGCAGGTGCTCCCGAGGGCGTTCGTGAGCGATATCGACGCGCGCCTCGCCGAACTGGCCGGGCAGGCCGGTGTGGACGTGCACTGGCGCGATGCCAACGACCGCCCGCAACGGGTGTCCGCACCCACCCTGCGCGCGGTGCTGGAGGCCCTCGGTCTGGCATGCTCGAACGCGGACGACATCGCGGCCAGCCTCGAACGCCTGCGCCGCGAACGCGCCGGCACGCAACTGCCACGCCTGCAGGTCGCCGATGCCGGCCTCCCGTTCCGGGTGCCGCCGGCGACGGCGTCGCGCCGCTGGCGCATCGATGACCCGCATGGCCAACCGGTCGGCGAGGGCACAGTGCCGGCCGGCGAGTGCTCGCTGCGCGCGCCCGTCGCACCCGGCTACTACCGCCTCCTGCTCGGCGGTGAGGAGTGCACGCTCGCCGCCGCGCCCCGGCGCGCGTTCGGCGTGGGCGACATCGCCCATGCGCAGCGCCCCTGGGGCGTGGCCGTGCAGCTGGCCAGCCTGCGCCGGCCGGGCGATGGCGGCATCGGTGACTTCACCGCGCTGGAACAGTGCGCGCGCGCGGCGGCCGCCCGGGGCGCCGACGCGCTGGCGATCAGCCCGGTGCACGCGCTGTTCGCCGCCGCGCCCGAGCGCTACAGCCCCTACGCGCCCTCCAGCCGCCTGTTCCTCAACCCGCTGTACGTCGATCCGGGCCGCGTGGGTGGCGCCGCCGCCCTGCGCACCGTCGCCGACGCGCACAACCTGCGCCAGGAGCTGGCCGAGCTGGAATGGCTGGATCTGATCGACTGGCCGCGCGCCGCCCGCGCCCGCATGACGCTGTTGCATGCGCTGTTCGAATGGTCCTCGGCCGACTCGACGCTCACCCGGGCGCTGTGCGCCTTCCGCCGCGAGCAGGGCGAGGCGCTCGAGCGCCATGCGCGCTTCGAGGCGTTGCAGGTGCACTTCCGGGCGCACGGCACGCCGGGCGGCTGGCAGGCCTGGCCGACCGAGTACCACGACCCGGCCAGCCCGGCGGTGGCGACCTTCGCGCGAGAACACGGCCGCGAGGTGGCCTTCCATGCGTTCCTGCAATGGCTCGCCCAGCGCGGCCTGGAAGACGCCCAGCACACCGCGCGCGCCTCGGGCATGGCGATCGGGCTGATCTCGGACCTGGCGGTCGGCACCGATCCGGGCGGCAGCCAGGCCTGGAGCCACCATGGCGAGGTACTGCACGGCCTCTCGGTCGGTGCGCCGCCGGACCTGCTCAACCGCAACGGGCAGGACTGGGGGCTCACCACGTTCTCGCCGCGGGGGCTCGAGCGCAGCGGCTACGCCGGCTATCTGGCCATGCTGCGGACCGCGCTCGCCCACGCCGGCGGCGTGCGCATCGACCACGTACTGGGCCTGAAGCGCCTGTGGCTGGTGCCGCACGGCTTCGGCGCCACCGAGGGGGCCTACGTGCGCTACCCGCTGGACGACATGCTGCGGCTGCTCGCCATCGAGTCGCACCATTACCGCGCCGTGGTGATCGGCGAAGACCTCGGCACGGTGCCGGCCGACTTCCGCCAGCGCCTCGCGGCGGCCGGCGCGCTGGGCATTCGCGTGCTCTGGTTCGAGCGTGCGGCCGATCGCGGCTTCATCGCGCCGGCGCACTGGTCGTCCGAGGCGATGGCGACCACCTCCACCCACGACGTGCCGACGGTGGCCGGCTGGTGGAGTGGGCGCGATATCGAGTGGCGCGCGCGCACGGGCCTGGCCGAGCCGGGCGTCGACGAGGCCGCCGAGCGCGCGATGGACCGCGAACGCCTCTGGCGCGCGCTCTGTGCCTCGGGCGCGGCACAGGATGCCGGTGGCTCGCCTGACGAGAATCGCCCGCCCTCGCCGGAGGACGTGGCCCCCGTGGCCATCGCCGCGGCGGGTCACGTCGCCCGTGCGCCGGCGCCGCTGGTGGTCATCCCGGCCGAGGACCTGCTGGCGTTGCCGGAGCAGCCCAACCTGCCGGGTCCCACCGATGCAATGCATCCCAACTGGCGCCGCCGGTTGCCCGAGTCGGCCGCCGCGCTGTTCGACGGTCCGGTGGCGCAGGCCTGCTGTGGAGCCGTCGCCGCCGCGCGTGGCGTGTCATGACTGCACGGCTGCGCCGCGCTGTCTCGACGCCGCGGGAAGCACGACGGTGCGTCCGCGGGGGGCTGCCGCAAACCCGCTTCCTCACCCCGGACCTTTCGGAAGGGCGGAGGTTTCCGTCCGGAGGATCCTCTCCTCCGTTCGCCCTGGACGCAGCGAGGCGAAGCCGAAGGGCCTTGCCGTGAGCGATCCCGCACCTGTCCCGCCGCGCGCGCTGGCCCGGCTGCAACTGCATGCCGGCTTTACCCTCGACGATGCCGCTGCGCAGGTCGACTACTACGCCGACCTGGGCATCAGCCACCTCTATGCCTCGCCGCTGTTCGCCGCGCGCCCCGGTTCGAACCACGGCTACGACGTCGTCGACTACCACCAGGTCAACCCCGAGCTCGGCGGCGAGCCGGCGCTGCGCCGGCTGGTCCGGCGACTGCGCGCGCAGGGCATGGGCCTGGTGCTGGACATCGTGCCTAACCACATGTTCGCCGGTCCCGGCAACGCCTGGTGGACGGACCTGCTGCGCCACGGCCGCGCCAGTCGCTACGCGGGCTATTTCGACATCGACTGGCGCAGCCCCGATCCGCTGGTGCGCGGACACGTGCTGCTGCCCATCCTCGGCAAGCCGTATGCGCAGGCGCTGCGCGACGGCGACGTGCGGCTGGAGCGAGACGGGCCGGAATACGGGTTGCGCGTGCACGACAGCCCGCTGCCGCTTGCGCCCTCCACGATCGCCGCGCTGCGCGGGGCAGGGGAAGCGGCCACCGTGCTGGCCGCGCACGACGGCCGGCACGAAGACGGCTTCCAGCGGTTGCACGCCCTGCTGGAACAGCAGCACTACCGCCTCGCGCTGTGGAAGCTGGCCAACGACACGATCGACTACCGGCGCTTCTTCGACATCAACGAACTGGCCGGCCTGCGCATGGATCGCACGCGCGTGTTCGAGGACTGCCACGCGCTGCTGTTCCGGCTCTATGCCGAGGGCCTGATCGATGGCCTGCGCGTGGACCACGTCGACGGACTGGCCGACCCGCACCGCTACTGTCGCCAGCTGCGCCACCGGCTGCGCCGCCTGCAGCGCCAGCGTCCGGCCGACGCGCCGCGCGGCCCGGCCTACCTGGTGGTGGAGAAGATCCTCGCCGAAGGCGAACGGCTGCGGCAGGGTTGGCGCATGGACGGCACCACCGGCTACGAGTTCATGGACCAGGTCGGCGCGCTGCTGCACGACGGCGCCGGCGAGGGGATGCTGACCGAGCTGTGGCAGGCCATCAGTGGCGAGCGCGCGGACTTCGCGGCGGTGGCGAGTGCCGCGCGGCGCCAGATCCTGGTCGACAGCTTCGAATCGGAGCTGGACCGTACCGCCCGCGCGCTGTTCGACGCGGCACGCGCCGATGTCTCGACCCGCGACGTCAGCCTGCCGGCGATCCGCCGCGTCCTGGTGGAGCTGCTGGTGCACTTCCCGGTCTACCGCACCTATGCCGGCGGGCTGGGCCGCGACGCGGTCGACGAGGCGGTGTTCCAGCAGGCCTATGCACGTGCACGCCACCACGTGCGCATCGAGGACCGCGAGCTGCTCGCCGAGGTGGCCGCCTGGCTCGGTGGGCAGGCGCCACGCGGCCTGCCGCCGGGCCGCGTGCGGCAGGCGCGCGAACGGGCGATGCGCATCTTCCAGCAGGCCACCTCGCCGATGGCGGCCAAGGCGGTGGAGGACACCGCCTGCTACCGCTACGGCCGGCTGCTCTCCCGCAACGAGGTCGGCGCCGATCCCGGTCACCTGGCGCTGGACATCCCCACCTTCCACGCGCTGTGCGCCGAGCGCGCGCATGATTTCCCGCACAACCTGCTGGCCACCGCCACGCACGACCACAAGCGCGGCGAGGATGCGCGTGCCCGCCTGGCGGTGCTCTCGCAGGCCGCCGTGGTGCCGCACTGGGCCGGCACCGTGCAGCGCTGGCGCGAGCGCAACGCTTCGCTGCATACGCTGCTCGAGGGGGCGACGGCGCCCTCGCCGGCGGACGAATACATGCTGTACCAGACCCTGGTCGGCGCATGGCCGCTGACGCTCGCACCGGACGATGCGGACGGGCTGGCCGCCTTCCGTGAACGCATCGCGCAGTGGCAGCGCAAGGCGCTGCGCGAAGCCAAGCGCCGTTCGCGCTGGACCCGTCCCAACGAGCCCTATGAGGACGCCTGCGAGCGCTTCCTTGCCGCCCTGCTGGCGCCGGCCAGCGGCTTCGCCGGCGAACTGCACGCGTTCGTGCAGCGCATCGCCGCCGCCGGTGCCGCCAACAGCCTGGTGCAGACCACGTTGCGGCTGACCACCCCCGGCGTGCCGGACACCTACCAGGGCACCACGTTCTGGGATTTCAGCCTGGTCGATCCGGACAACCGCCACCCGGTCGACTTCCCGGCCCACCGCGCCGCGCTGGCCGCCGGTGCGGCCTGGGACGACCTGCTGCGGCGCTGGCGCGACGGCGCGCTCAAGCAGCGCCTGCTCCACGAGCTGCTGCAGCTGCGCGCGCGCCATCCGGCGGCATTCGCCCAGGGTGGCTATCGCCAGTTGACGGTCGAGGCCGGCGGCGCGGACGCCGGCAACCGGCTGCTGGCCTTCGAACGCGGACTCGACGGCCAGGCAGTCGTCGTGCTGGCCCTGCGCCATACGGCGGGGGTACTGTTCGATGCGCGCGATCCGCACTGGGACGCCGCCGCGAGCGCCAGCCTGCTGTCGCCCGGGGCGCGTGTACGCGGAATCACGCCCGGCCGCTACCGCAGCCTGTTCGGCGAAGGCGTGGCCAGCGTCGGCGACGTGCTCTCGCCGGCCGCCTGGCTGGCGCCGCTGCCGGTCGCGGTGCTGGAACCGCTGGCGTCCTGATCCGGCGCCGGCCGTGCAGCGGCCGGCCCTGCGAGGAGCATGCAGATGACGAACGCGCATCCGTCGGAACCACGCCATCCCTGGCTGGGTCTGGCCGGCTGGTGGCTGCTCAGCTTCGCCGCGGCGGCCATCGGTGCAGCGGCCTCCCTCCAGGCCCGCGCGTTCTACGCCCAGCTGGTGCAGCCGTCCTGGGCGCCGCCGGCGGCGGTATTCGGGCCGGTGTGGACGTTGCTCTATGCCCTGATGGGACTGGCTGCCTGGTGCGTCTGGCGCGCCGGCGGCTGGAACCGGCGTCGCGGCGCGCTGGGGTTGTTCGTCGCGCAGCTGGCCGTCAACGCCGCCTGGAGCTGGCTGTTCTTCGGCTGGCAGCTGGGCGGATGGGCGTTCGTGGACATCGCCGTGCTGTGGCTGCTGTTGCTGGCGACGGTGCTGGCGTTCTGGCGCGTGCGCCCGGTCGCCGGTGCGCTGCTGTTGCCGTACCTGGGCTGGGTGAGCTTCGCCGCGGCGCTGAACTGGCGCGTGTGGCAACTCAACCCGACGGTGCTGGGATGAACCCGGCCCGTCAGCCCCCGACTTGCCGGTAGGCCTGCAGCGCACGCTGGCGCGACCGCGCCAGGTCGACCATCGGCGCGGGATACCCGCTGCGCCGGAGCAGCGCGGGATCCTTCCACGGCTCGTGCCGCAACGGCGCGGGTGCCGCGGCCAGCTCGGGCAGCCAGCGCGCCAGGTAGCGGCCCTGCGGATCGAAGCGCAGCGCCTGGGTGACCGGGTTGAACACGCGGAAGTAGGGTGCCGCGTCGGCCCCGCAACCGGCCACCCATTGCCAGCCCATCGTGTTGTTGGCCAGATCGGCGTCGACCAGCGTGTCCCAGAACCAGGCGGCGCCGTGGCGCCAGTGCTGGCGCAGGTTCTTGGTCAGGAAGCTGGCCACGATCATGCGCACGCGGTTGTGCATCCAGCCCGTGTGCCACAACTCGCGCATGCCCGCATCGACGAGCGGGATGCCGGTGCGCCCCTGTTGCCAGCGTGCCAGTGAGTGCGCATCCGGCGCCTCCCACAGCCCGTCCCCCATGCGCGGGTTGAAGTTCGTGGTGGGGGTGGCGGGAAAGTGGTACAGCAGGTGATGGGCGAACTCGCGCCAGCCGAGCTCGCGCAGGTAGGGTTCGAGGTCGAGGCGGCCGCCGGCACGCTCGTTGCGCGCGGCCAGCCGGTGGTGGATCTGGCGCGGCGAGATCTCGCCGAAGTGCAGGTGCGGCGACAGCCGTGACGTGCCGTGGCGCGCCGGCAGGTCGCGCACCTGCGCGTAGTCCGCCAGCGCATCGTCGGCAAAGATGTCCAGCAGCTCGTGTGCGCCCGCCTCGCCGGGGCGCCAGGCCGCGGCCAGGCCGCCATCCCAGGGCCGGTCCGGCAGCAGGCCGAGCGAGGACAGCGGCAGCGCGCCGTTCATTTCACGCCACTCCCCGAGGGACGGCTCGGGCAGGGGCGCTTCCGACGCCAGTTGCGCGCGCAGCGTCCGCCAGTACGGGCTGAATACCCGGTACGGCCCGCCTTGCCCGGTGGCGATGCGCCAGGGCTCGCACCAGAGGGCGGCAGGGTGGCTGTGCACCTCGATACCCTGTTCCTGCAACGCGGACTTCAGCCGGGTGTCCCGCGCGATCGCGGCCGGTTCGTAGAGCCGGTTCCAGTACACCGCGGTCGCGCCGCTTTGCGCCACCAGCGCAAGCAGGGTCTCGAGCGTGGGGCCGCGGGCCAGGTGCAGGCCGGCCTGTCGTTCCCGCAGTGCTCCCGCCAGCGCGGCCAGCGAATGGTGCAGCCACCACCGGCTGGCGGCACCGGGCGGGAAATCGCCTTCCTCTTCGGGCGCGTGCACGTACACCGGCAGGACGCGGGCGTGCGAAGCGCAGGCGGCGCTCAGGGCGGGATTGTCAGCCAGGCGCAGGTCACGCCGGAACAGCACCAGGGCGACGCTCATCGCAGGTCGGCGGTGTGCGGGGTGAGGCTGCGCGCGCCGGGATGCGGGGAGCGGGACATCGGCGCAGCCTAGCGTCGCGCCGGGCCTCGCTCAATGTCGCGCATGCCTGGCCGACAGGCAGGCGGGCGTCGGGCTGGTTTGCCTGCGCTGCGGCGGACGGGCATGCAAAAGGCGCGGCCGTCGCCGCGCCTTGTCAGCATCCGCTGTCGCTTCAGATCAGCCAGCAGGTGGCCGGCTGCGTGGGGGAAATCCAGGGGAACTCGTCTTCCTCCTCGCGTTCCGGGGTCGGCACCGGCACGCGCGGCGTGCGACGGTCCTCGATCGGCCATTCGATCTCGGAGTGGCGACGGTCCTGCGGGGCGTCCTCGTCGGTCGGCCAGCGCGGTGTCTGCTCCGGTCCGATCGCCGGTCCGTTGATGGTCCAGTCGTGATCGCGGATGAAGCCGGGATGGCGACGGAGGGTAGAGGGGCTGCGGACGTTCATGGTCATCGGGCGAAACACCTTCCAAAACAACTGGATGTAGTTTCTTTTTCGGGCTGTCTACGGAGCGCGAAAAGAAGGCTGCCGATGCTTTAAAAACACCTGTCGGGCAGGCGCCGGGCCCCAGCCGGTTGGCCCCCGTTCAGAGATCGAGCACCCGGTCCAGTCCGCGATGCACGCCGCGCAACGCCGGCACCTTGCGCACGGCCAGCAGCGCGCCGTCGACGTAGGGGCGGGCGCTGCTGCCCGCATCGTGGCGCAGGGTGAGTTTCTGGTCGGGCATGCCGAAGATCACTTCGGCGCCGATCACGAAGCCGGGCAGCCGGATCGAGTGCACCTGCGACCCGGCCAGCGTCGCCCCGCGCGCATCACGGACGCCGAGGGTCTGCTCCAGCGGTACCGTCGGCTGTGGCGTCTGCACGCGCCCCAGCCGGCTGGCCAGTTCGCGCGCGGTGCCGCTGGGGGCGTCGCGCTTGTCGTCGTGCGCGTAGTCGATGATCTCCCATTGCGGGATGTAGCGGGCCGCCATCTCGGCGAACTTCTGCAGCAGCACCACCGTCAACGCGAAATTGCCGCAGGCGAGCACGCCCAGGTCCTTCGCGCGCGCGACCGCATCGATCTGCGCGTAGTCCTCGTCGCCAAGGCCCGAGGAGCCGACGACCACGTGGGCGCCGTGCTCCAGGGCGGCGAGGATGTTGGCCTTGGCCGTCGCCACGCCGGTGTATTCGACGAACACATCGCAGTGCCGTGCGAGCGCCTCGCCGGCGCTGGCGAAGACCGGGCAGGCGAGTGGCTTGCCACCCAGCGCCACGCCCAGGTCCTGCCCGGCATGCCGGCGCCCAACCGCGGCCACCAGGGTCAGGTCTGGCGTGTGCGCCATCGCCCTGGCCAGTTCCGAACCGGCCCAGCCGGTCGCACCCGCCAGACAGACGTCGAGACTCATGATCGATGGCTCCTTACCCGTGTTGCTCGTGCGCACAAGGATAGCGTCAGTGGATTTGCCGCCGCGCCTTCGCCGGGCGCAGCGACCTTTACAACTGGATGCGCACGCCGGCCACCCATTGCCACTCCAACCGGCCGCGCCCCTGGTCGGCGCTGGCGCCGAAGCGCCGGATCCAGACCCCGCCCACGTACGGCGCCACCTCGCGCCGGAGCTCGTAGCGCAGGCGCAGGCCCAGCGAGGCGTCGGCCAGGCCGCTGCCCAGCCCGCGCGCCGGGTCGGCCTTGCCGTACGCGTCGAGTTCGAACTCCGGTTGCAGGATCAGCCGCTGGGTGAAGAGCAGCTCGTAATCGGCGCGCAGGCGCGCGGCGGTCCGCCCCGCGGGCCCCACGTAGCCGGTTGCCTCCAGTTCGAACCAGTAGGGCGCCAGGCCCTGGATGCCGAAGGCGACCCATTGGCGGTCCGGCCCTTCGCCGGTGTCCGTGCGCACGCCCAGTTGCGT
>NZ_DASSES010000036.1:0-26689 GCF_035695185.1 Frateuria sp. | reverse complement strand
GGGGCTCCTGGTGTGCTGGTTGGGTCGCACCTCCAGAATCCCGGGATCGCCCCGGGTGAACAACCTACTGAGAGATCACAGCTAGAGGCCGAACGGCCAGGTTTCGGCGGCGCCGGTGCGTGGTTCCTGGCCGAGTGGCTCGACCGCGTGCGTCTCGTCGAACCAGGCGTAGCCATCGAACTGGCGCGGCATGGAGCATTCCACGTAGTGGCTCCAGCGCTCGGTATCGGGGCGGTAGATCACCCCGATGAAGCGCTCCAGCCGGCCGGCGGCAAGACGCCCGCACAGGTCCCGGTTGGCCTTGCCGCGCAGATCGAGCAGGCAACGCGGCCGGCCGGCGTCGTGGAACAGGCGCTCGTAGCTGTCGCTGCGCGAGGGCACCACGTCCATCACCTTCATCGGCTCGTCCCAGTCGTCCGCCGCAGCCACCGTGCCGGTGTGCGTGCCGAAGCCGATCAGCGCCGCGTCCTGGCCGAAGCGCTGGCGGCACAGCTGGCCCAGGTTCAGTTCCTCGCGCACCTGGCCCATCTCGGTGTGGCGCGCGTCGCCGATGTGCGAGTTGTGCGCCCACACCACCGCCTTCGACTGCGGGCCGGCTGCGGCGAGCAGGTTTTCCAGCGTCTCGAACATGTGGCTGTCACGCAGGTTCCAGGACTCGGCCGAGCCGTAGTACATGGCGCGGTAGTAGGCCTCGGCGTTGCTCACCAGGCGCGCGTTCTGCGCCGCGTCGAGGAAGTACTCGCCGTCGGCGCGGACGTAGTCGATCCGTCGCGCGAGCAGCTCGCGCAGCATCTGCACCACCGCCTTCTCGCACAGCGGGTAGCCGGCATTGAGCGCCATCCGGCCGTACTGCGCCGGCTCCTTGCTCCAGGGCATCAGGCAGCCGTAGCGGTGGCGCGCGACCTGCGCGGTCTCCGGATCGACCCGGTCCAGGTAGTCGATGACCGCACGGATGGAGCTGTCCAGGCTGTACAGGTCCAGGCCGTAGAAGCCGGCCTGCTCCGCCGCCGGGCGGCCTTCGTTGTGGTCGCGCAGCCAGTCGATGAAGCGGGCGACGTCGCGGTTGCGCCACATCCAGGTGGGAAAGCGCTGGAAGATCGGCTCGTCGCCCGCCGCCGGGCGCCCGCGCACGTAGCGGTTGAGGGCGGCCGCGTCCGGCCAGTCCGCTTCCACCGCGACGATGGTGAAGCCGTGCGCCTCGATCAGCCGGCGGGTGATCGCCGCACGGGCGCGGTAGAACTCGCTGGTGCCGTGGCTCGCTTCGCCCAGCAGTACCACGCGCGCGTCGCCGTAGCGGTCGAACAGCCTGCCGAACGCCGGATCGTCGAGATCGGGCAGCGGTTCGGCCGCCTCGCGGATCAGCTGCGGCAGGCCGCCCCCGTCGACCGGCGCGCGCGCGGCCACCGGCTCGATCCGCGGCCGCGGCGAGGCATCCTGCTCGCTCCAGCCGTAGCTGCCCACGAGCGGCACGAAGCGCACCTCCTCCAGCTCCTCCTCCCTGAAACGGTCCTCGGCCACGCGGGTGACCTTCACCAGCCGTTGCCGGTACAGGGTCTCGCCCACCGGCATCACCAGCCGCCCGCCCACAGCCAGCTGCCGGCGCAGCACGTCCGGCACCGCCGGTCCGCCGGCCGCCGCGATGATGGCATCGAACGGCGCCGCCTCCGGCCAGCCGCCGCTGCCGTCGCCCACGCGCAGGCGGATGTTGCGGTAGCCCAGCGTGTCGAAGCGCTGCTGCGCCAGGTCGGCCAGCTCGGCGTGGCGCTCGATCGCGTAGACGCACGCGGCCAGCGCCCCCATCACCGCCGCGGCGTAGCCGGAACCGGCACCGATCTCCAGCACGCTGTCACCCGCGTGCAGTTCGGCCGCCTGCAGCATGCGCGCGACGATGAACGGCTGCGAGATGGTCTGCCCGGCTTCGATCGGCAGCGGCGAATCCTCGTAGGCGAACTCGTGCATGCTGCCGGCCACGAACGCCTCGCGCGGAATCGCGCCCATGGCCTCCAGCACGCGCGCATCGGTAATGCCGCGCCCGGCCAGCTGGCGCTCGACCATCCGTTGGCGTAGGTGGGCGAAATCGGTCATGGGCGGGACCCTCCGGGGGTGCCCCACCACGCTAGTGCGGCCGCTATCAACCGCGTGTCAAACCATGCAGGGGCGGGTTCGACAGGCCATTGCCGCACGCCTGCGCCGGTCGCCTAGAATCCCCCTTCAGGCATCCCCCGGCTTCTTTCGTGTCTCCCACCCCGCGCAAGATCCTGCACATCGACATGGACGCGTTCTACGCGTCGGTGGAGCAACGCGACGATCCCTCCTTGCGCGGCAAGCCGGTGGTGGTGGCCTGGCGCGGCGCGCGCTCGGTGGTGTGCGCCGCCAGCTACGAGGCGCGCGTGTTCGGCGTGCGCTCGGCGATGCCGGCGGTGCGCGCCGAGCGGCTGTGCCCGCAGGCGATCTTCGTGCCACCGGATTTCACCCGCTACAAGGCGGTGTCACGACAGATCCGCGCGATCTTCGCGCGCCACACCGACCTGATCGAGCCGCTGTCGCTGGACGAGGCCTACCTGGACGTGACCACCGGCAAGAGCGGCCTGCCTTCGGCCACCGCGACGGCCGAGGCGATCCGCGCCGCCATCCGCGAGGAAACCGCCCTGACCGCTTCTGCCGGCGTGGCGCCGAACAAGTTCGTGGCCAAGATCGCCTCGGACTGGCGCAAGCCCGACGGCCTGTTCGTGGTGCGCCCGCACCAGGTCGAGGCCTTCCTGGCCCCGCTCGCGGTCGGCCGCCTGCCCGGCGTGGGCAAGGTCATGGAGCGCAAGCTCGCGGCGATGGGCGTGGCCACCGCGGCCGACCTGCGCCGGCTGGGCGAGACGGAACTGGAGCAGCGCTTCGGGCGCTGGGGCCGGCGCCTTTACCAGCTGTCCTGGGGCATCGACGAGCATCCGGTGCAGCCGGACCGGCTGACCCTGCAGGTGTCCGCCGAGGACACGTTCGAACACGACCTCACGCTGGACGAGCTCGAGCCGCACATCCGCCGCCTGGCCGAGAAGACCTGGGCCGGCCACCAGCGCGAGGAAGGCCGCATCGCGCGCACGGTGGTGCTCAAGCTCAAGACCGCCGACTTCCGCACGCTCACCCGCAGCTTCTCGCCGCCCACCCTGCCCGGCTCGGCGCACGCGCTGGCCGAGCTCGCCTGCGCGCTGCGCGCGCGTGTGGACCATCCGCCCGGCACGCGCTACCGGCTGGTCGGCGTGGGACTGGCCGGCTTCGTCGACCGCGACCACTTTGCCGCCCAGCGCGACCTGTTCGACACTGTCGCGCCGCGCGACTGACCGACCCACACAAGGATTCCCCCATGCACCTGGAACTGCCCAAGGCCCGGCTCGACTCGCTCAAGGATTTTCTCAAGCATTACCTGATGATCGTGCTCAGCATCCTCACGGCACTGGGGCTGGAGGCCTGGATCGAGCACACGCACCATGTGCATGCCGCCGAGATCGCGCGGGCGCAGATCGACACCGAGATCCGCTCGAACCTGTCCGAGCTCCAGGGCTCGCTGGCCAAGAACGCGCGCCAGGCCAAGGCGCTCGCCTCCATCCGCGATGCGCTGGTGCAGGATTTCAAGGCGCATGCGACGGACCAGGCGATCACCCGCCACATCCAGGCCCTGGTGCAAATCGATGGCTTCAACCTCAACCTGAGCTGGCCGACGCTGCGCCGCGAGGCCTGGGACGTGGCGGTGGCCAACCAGTCGGTCAGCTGGATCGACGATGCGGCCATGCGGCGCTATTCGGCGGTGTATGCCGGCCAACGCGAGATGGTCACCACCCTGAGCGCCAACCTGGCGCTGGTGATGAACGGGCCACGCATGGTCGATGCGATGACCGACCTGCGCACCGGGAACATCGACCCGCGCGAGTTCCTGCACGTGATCGGCCAGATGACGCTGATGCTCGACCAGGCCCAGAACAACCTGGGCAGCTTGGAAGACCGGCTAAAGGAAGCGTCGGCCGACGCGCCGGGGCGCTGAACGGGACCAAGGTTTGGGGCCGATCCACCACGGTCAACCCAGCCGATACGTCTGGTACATAAGGAATTGCTCCAGCCACGCTGCGCGGGTCCGCGGTGCGGGTATGGCGCCTCGCTCGGATAGGCCCGCCACCACCCTGGTGGGCGGGCGCAATGGTGATTACTTCCTCTTCGGCAGGTACAGGTCGGTGATGGTGCCTTCGTACACCTCGGCCGCCATCGCGACCGATTCGCTGAGTGTCGGATGCGGGTGGATGGTCAGCGCGATGTCGGCCGCCTCGGCGCCCATCTCGATCGCCAGGGCCAGTTCGGAGATCAGGTCGCCCGCGTGCGGGCCGACGATGCCGGCGCCGACCACACGATGGGTCTGCTCGTCGAACAGCAGCTTGGTGAAGCCTTCGGTGCGGTCGATGCCGATGGCGCGGCCGGAGGCCGCCCAGGGGAACTTGCCGACGCCGACCTTCAGGCCCTTCTCCTTCGCCTCGCGCTCGGTGACGCCGACCCAGGCGATTTCCGGGTCGGTGTAGGCGACCGACGGGATCACGCGGGCGTCGAAGTGGCTCTTCAGGCCGGCGACCACCTCGGCGGCGACGCGCGCCTCGTGGGTGGCCTTGTGCGCCAGCATCGGCTGGCCGACCAGGTCGCCGATGGCGAAGATGTGCGGCACGTTGGTGCGCATCTGCGTATCGACGTTGACGAAGCCGCGCTCGCTCACGGCCACGCCCGCCTTGTCGGCGCCGATCTTGCTGCCGTTGGGCGAGCGGCCCACGGCAACCAGCACGCGGTCGAACACGGAGGTCTCCGGGCTGCTCTCGCCCTCGTAGCGGACCTCGATGCCTTTCTTCGTGGCCTTGGCCTCGACCACCTTGGTCTTGAGGTGCACGCCCTTGAGCTTGCCGCCCAGGCGCTTGGCCAACGGCTTGACCAGGTCCGCATCGGCGCCCGGGATGAGCTGGTCCATGAACTCGACCACGGTCACTTCGCTGCCCAGGGCCGCGTACACCGTGGCCATCTCCAGCCCGATGATGCCGCCACCGACGACCAGCAGCTTCTTCGGCACGTCGGCCAGTTCCAGCGCGCCGGTGGAATCCATCACGCGCTCGTCGTCCCACGGGAACATCGGCAGGCGCACCGCCTGGGAGCCGGCGGCGATGATGGCGTGCTCGAAGCGGACCAGCTTGGTGCCCTCGGCCGTCTCGACTTCCAGTTCATGCGGCGAAACGAAGCGGCCGGTGCCTTGCACGGTGCGCACCCTGCGCTGCTTCGCCATGCCGGCCAGGCCGCCGGTAAGTTTGCCGACCACCTGGTTCTTGAAGTGGCGCAGCTTGTCCAGCTCGATGGTCGGCTTGCCGAAGCTGACGCCATGCGCGGCCATGGCCGCGGCCTCGTCGATCACCGCGGCGGCATGCAGCAACGCCTTGGAAGGAATGCAGCCGACATTGAGGCAGACGCCGCCCAGGGTGGCGTAGCGCTCGACCAGCACGGTGTCGACGCCCAGGTCGGCGGCACGGAAGGCGGCGGTGTAGCCGCCCGGGCCGGAGCCGAGGACGACGAGCTTGCATTCGAAATCCGGCTGGCGGCCGGAGCTGCCCGCCGCTTGCGGCGCCTTTCCCTCTCCCGCCGGGAGAGGGTGCCCCGCAGGGGCGGGAGAGGGTGCGGGCGAAGCGGCAGGTTTCGCTCCGGCCGAACCCTCACCCCCAGTCCCTCTCCCGGTGGGAGAGGGGAGCGATCCCTCGGCTTCGAGGGTAAGGATCACCGCGCCCTCGGACACCTCGTCGCCCACCTTCAGTTTCACCTCCCTGACCACGCCGGCGGCGCTGGAGGGCACCTCCATCGTCGCCTTGTCCGACTCCAGCG
Source organism: Frateuria sp. (assembly GCF_035695185.1). Taxonomy (GTDB): domain Bacteria; phylum Pseudomonadota; class Gammaproteobacteria; order Xanthomonadales; family Rhodanobacteraceae; genus Frateuria_A. Next base: position 20,806 of record NZ_DASSES010000036.1, on the reverse strand, counting down.
TGATCAGGCTCTGTTCCTTCTCCACGCGGTCGCCGGCCTTCACCAGCACCTCGATCACCGGCACGTTGTCGTGGCCGCCGATGTCGGGAACCTTGATTTCGATAGTGGCCATGAATGGATCCTTTGCTTGTCGCTCAGCGCGCCGTGGCGTCGCCGGTGGGGGATGGGGATGCTGCAGACTCGTCGATTTCGCGCTGCACATCGCGGGCGGCGTCGTTGTCCGCCAGCCCGATGGGGGTGTCCGGGCGCGCCGGCGAGGTCGCGCCCGGGCGCGAGTCCGGCCAGCTGCGGACGTGCAGGTCGGGCTGCGGGAACGGGACCTCGATGCCGTATTTCTCCAGCGCCGTGTGCAGGGCCCAGTTGTAGGCGGCCGTGACCGAACCGGGACGACGGGTGGCCTCGGGGGTAAGCCAGACCACCAGCTGGAAGTCGAGCGAGGACTCACCGAAGCCGCTCAGCCACACCTGCGGCGCCCGGGGCCCGTCCTGGCAGAGCGTGAACGGCACCGCGGCGGCGGCCTCGAGGGCGGCCTTTTTCACCCGTTCCTTGTCGGTGCCGTAGGCAACGCCGAACGGGATCTTCTGGCGGCGAGCGGCCTCGCTCAATGTCCAGTTGACGACCCGCCCGCTGACGAACTCGGAGTTCGGCACCAGGATGCCGATGTTGTCGTTGGTGGAAATGCGGGTGGCGCGGATATGGATATCGCGCACCGTGCCATGCAGCCCGGAGGCGAGCTCGACGAAGTCGCCCACTTTCAGGCTACGCTCGAACAGCAGGATCAGGCCCGAGACGAAATTGTTGAAGATCGCCTGCAGGCCGAAGCCCAGGCCGACGCCGATCGCGCCCGCAAACACGGTCATCTTGGCGACCGGCACGCCCGCCACGCTGAGCGCCCACAGCACGCCGATCACCAGTAGCAGGTAGTGCACCAGACGCTCGACCGTATACAGCGATGAGGGGTTGATGCCCTGGTGGGTCTGGCCATAGCGGTTGAGCCCGCGCCGCACCAGCGCCGAGCCGACCAGGAACAACGCCAGCACGAGCACGGCTGCAAGCAGCGATGCCAGGGTCAGCCGCATGCCACCGACCGCGACGCTCCAGTCGAGCCAGCCCGCGAGCCCGGACGGCTCCGGTGCATGCACCGGAGCGGCGGCGGTCAGCGCAGCGGGCCGGCCCATCGCCAGTCCGTCAGAGCAGCAGACGGCGGATGTCGCCGAGCTGGTTGGCGAGGAACGCGGCGAAGCGCGCGGCGAGCGCGCCATCGATCACGCGGTGGTCGTAGGAGAGCGACAGCGGCAGCATCAGCCGCGGCGCGAACTCCTTGCCGTTCCACACCGGCTTGATGGACGCCTTGGAGACACCCAGGATCGCCACCTCCGGCGCATTGACGATCGGCGTGAACGCGGTGCCGCCGATGCCGCCCAGCGAGGAGATCGAGAAGCAGCCACCGGACATCTCGTTGGGGCCGAGCTTCTTCTCGCGCGCCTTCTTCGAGATCTCGCCCAGCTCGCGGGCCAGGTCGAGCAGGCCCTTCTGGTCGCAATCGCGGATCACCGGCACCACCAGGCCATCGGGCGTGTCCACCGCGATGCCGATGTGGAAGTACTTCTTGAGGACCAGCTTCTCGCCGGTCTCGTCCAGCGAGGCGTTGAACTGCGGGAACTGCTTGAGCGCCGCGACCACCGCCTTGATCTGGAACACCAGCGGGGTGACCTTCAGATCCTTGTTCTCGGCGCCGAGCTGCTTGCGGAACGCCTCCAGCTCGGTGATGTCCGCGTCCTCGTGCTGGGTGACGTGCGGGATCATCGCCCAGTTGCGCGCCAGGTTTGCACCGGAGATCTTCTGGATGCGCGAGAGCGGCTTCTCCTCGACCTGGCCGAACTTGGCGAAGTCGACCTTCGGCCAGGGCAGCAGGTTGAGCCCGCCGCCGGCCGCCACCGGCGCACCCTGCACCGGGCGCGCGCCCGAGGCGAGCGCGTGCTTGACGTAGGCGCTGACGTCCTCGCGCTGGATCCGCCCGCCGCGGCCGGAGCCCTTCACCTGAGCGATGTCCACGCCCAGCTCGCGCGCGAAGGCGCGGATCGCCGGGCTGGCATAGGGCGCGTCGCCGGGCATGATCACCTTGGCGTCCATCGGCGGACGCGCGCGCGGCGCGACGTCGCCCTCGGGCACGTTGCCCGGCTGCACGCCGCGTCCACCGACCGGTGCGGGCTGCCCGGGCGTCTTCGGACCGCCGCCGCTGACCGGCAGGCCGGTGGCCGACTGCGCATCCGGCGCGGCCGCGGGCGACGGCGCGGGCGCGACCGGGGCCGCAGCAGCGGTCTCCATCAGCGCGATCACCGCGCCCTCCGACACCTCGTCGCCCACCTTGAGCTTGAGTTCCTTGACCACGCCCTCGAACGGCGCGGGCACTTCCATGGTGGCCTTGTCCGATTCCAGCGTGATCAGGCTCTGGTCCTTGGCGACGGTGTCGCCGACCTTCACCAGCACCTCGATCACCGGCACGTTGTCATGCCCGCCGATGTCCGGTACGCGTGCCTCGCGCACGCCGCCGGGGGCCGGCGGCGCGGCGGGCGGCGGTTGCGGCGACGCCTCGTCGATGGCGCCCTTGCCCGAGCGCGGCTCGGCGGCCTTCGCCTGCTGGGCGGAGGCTATCGGCGCGGCGGCGGGTGCGGGCGCGGCAGCGCCCTCGGCCTCGATGATCGCGATCAGCGCCCCTTCGGAGACCTCGTCGCCGACCTTGAGCTTGATTTCACTCACCACGCCGGCGAACGGCGAGGGGACCTCCATGGTCGCCTTGTCCGATTCCAGCGTGATCAGGCTCTGTTCCTTCTCGACGCGGTCGCCGGCCTTCACCAGCACTTCGATTACCGGCACATTGTCGTGGCCGCCGATATCGGGGACGCGTGCTTCTTTGGGGTCGGCCATGGGGTCTCCTGCGATGACAAGGGCGCAGCGCCCGGGGATGGCGGCCGCGCAAGGCCTCCCATGATAGCGAACGGCCGCCCGCCGCACAGGGCCGGCTGCCCATGCCCCCGGCATGCATGACCTTGTGCCGATGTGCCCGCCGGCCGCGCTGCCTATGCTGGTCCTGCGGCGTCGCGCGGGGCGGCGCGGAGACCCAAGGCATGCTGACCATCCGCCACCTGTCCAAGACCTACGCCAACGGCGTGCATGCCCTGCGTGCGATCGACCTGGACATCCCGCAGGGCATGTTCGGCCTGCTCGGGCCCAACGGGGCGGGCAAATCCTCGCTGATGCGGACGATCGCCACGCTGCAGGATCCCGACCAGGGCAGCGTCGAGCTCGACGGGCGGGACCTGCTGGCCGACAAGCCGGCGACCCGCCGCCTGCTGGGCTACCTGCCGCAGGAATTCGGCGTCTACCCGAAAGTGTCCGCCGAGGCGATGCTGGACCATTTCGCGGTGCTCAAGGGCGTCACCGCCCGTGGCGAGCGGCGCGACCTGACCGAGGCGCTGCTGCGCCAGGTCAACCTGTGGGACGTGCGCAAGCGCAAGCTGGGCAGCTTCTCCGGCGGCATGCGCCAGCGCTTCGGCATCGCCCAGGCCCTGATCGGCGCGCCCCGGCTGGTGATCGTGGACGAACCGACCGCCGGGCTGGACCCGGAGGAGCGCAACCGGTTCCTGAACCTGCTGGCCGAGATCGGCGAGAAGGTGGTGGTGATCCTCTCTACCCACATCGTGGCCGACGTGACCGACCTGTGCCCGCGCATGGCGATCATCGGCCAGGGCCAGGTGCTGCTGACCGGCGAACCGCGCGAGGCGATCCGCAGCCTGGACGGGCGGGTATGGCGCCGCTCGATCGACAAGGCGGAGCTGGACAGCTACCGCGCGCGCATGACCATCCTCTCCACCCGCCTGGCCGGCGGCCGCACGCTGCTGCACGTGCTGGCCGACACCCGGCCCGAGCCCGGCTTCGAGCCGGTGGTGCCGGACCTGGAAGACGTCTATTTCGGCCGCCTGCGCGCGCAGGCTGCGGTGCGGGCGGCCTGACGCCATGCTGGCGGAGGTCTTCCGTTTCGAATGGCGCCAGCAATGGCGCGCGCCGCTGTTCTGGATCCTCGCACTGACCTTCGGCGCGCTGGCCTTCGCGGTCGCCTGCACGGACGCGGTGATGATCGGCGGCGCCAGCGGCAACGTGCTGCGCAACGCGCCGATGGTGATCGTGCGGCTGATCAACCAGTTCACCATCGTCGGCCTGCTGGCCGGCGGCGTGTTCGTCGCGGGTGCGGCGCTGCGCGACTTCGACCATGACACCGCCGAGCTGATGTTCGCCACGCCGGTGGGCCGCGGCGGCTACCTGGGCGGACGGCTGGCCGCCGGCTATGCCGCGACGGTGGCGGTGATGCTGGTGGTGATGCTGGGCATCGCGCTGGGCGGTGCGATGCCATGGATCGACCCGGCGCGGCTGGGTCCGGCCGGCTGGCACGGCTACGCCTGGGCGTTCGGCGTGATCGTGCTGCCGGACATGCTGTTCGCCGCCTCGCTGCTGTTCCTGCTGGCCACGGTGACCCGCTCGCTGCTGGCCACCTACATCGGCATCATCGCCTTCATCGTGCTGCTGTCGCTCTCGGGCCTGCTCACCCGCGACGTGAACCACCACCTCATTGCGGCGATGCTCGATCCGTTCGGGCATCGCACGCTGGGTATCGTCACGCGCTACTGGTCCGCCGACGAACTCAACCACCGCCTGCCGCCGCTGGACGGCCTGCTGCTGTGGAACCGGCTGCTCTGGCTCGGCGTGTCGGTACTGCTGGGCGGGATGGCGTTCGCGCTCTTCCGCACCAGCCGCGAAGGGCTGCGCCTGCCGCGCCGCAAGCCGCGCGCCGAACCGCCGCTGCTGCGCCCGGCGGCTGGCGCGGCGCGCATCACGCTGCCGGCGGTGCGGCCGGGTTACGGCCCGCGCAGCCGCCTGACCCAGCTGCGTGCACTGCTGGGCTTCGACCTGGCGCAGGTACTGCGCGGCGTGCCGTTCCTGGTGATGCTCGCGTTCGGACTGGTCAACCTGCTGTTCGCGCTGGCCTTTGCCGGGGCGATCTACGGCACGGCCACCTATCCGGTCACCCACTCGGTCATCGGCACGGTGCAGGGCAGCTTCCACTGGCTGCTGGCGATCATCGTGACCTTCTATGCCGGCGAACTGGTCTGGCGCGACCGCGATCGGCACACCGCCGAGGTGGTCGATGCCTTGCCGCTGCCGGACTGGCTGCCGCTGGCGGCGCGACTGCTGGCGCTGGTGGCGGTGGTGCTGGTGTACCTGGTGGTCGGCGACCTGGTCGCAATCGGCTGGCAGCTCGGCCACGGCTACACGCGGCTGGAGATCGGCCTCTACCTGGCGACGCTGGGCCTGGACGCCGCGCCGTTCGTGCTGCTGGCGGTGCTGATGCTGCTGCTCCAGACGCTGGCCGGCAGCAAGTTCATCGGCTACGTGCTGGGCATCGTCTGGCTGGTCGCCTCGATCATCGGCTTCCCGCTGCTGCACTGGGAACACAACCTGTTCATCTACGGGCATGCCTCGTCGGTGCCGTATTCGGACATGAACGGCTTCGGCCACTACCTGGCCGGCGCGCTGTGGTTCGACCTGTACTGGGGCTTCGCGGCGGCGGCGCTGCTGGTGGTGGCCGCGCTGTTCAACCTGCGCGGCACCGCCCGGGCCTGGCCCGAACGCCTGCGCGAGGCGCGTGTGCGGTTGCGGCGGCCGGCGGCGGTCGCGCTCGGCGTGGCACTGGCCGGCTTCGTGCTGACCGGCGCCTGGATCTTCTACAACATCAACGTGCTCAACCACTACACGAGCAGCGAAGAGGCCACGCGCCGGCGCGCGGACTACGAGAAGAAGTATTCGAAGTACGCGGGCCTGCCACAGCCGCGCATCAGCGCGGTGAAAACCGACGTGGAGATCTATCCGTACCGCCGCCGGCTCCGCATCCGCGGGAGCTACACGCTGGTCAACCGCACGTCCGCGCCGATCGACACGTTGCACGTCAACCTGGACACGGACTTCGCGGTCAGCTCGCTCGCCTTCGCGCCGCACGACACCGTCAGCGACGACCGGCGGCTGGGCTACGCGATCTACCGGCTCAGGACGCCGCTGGCGCCCGGCGCCTCGATGGCCTTCGATTTCGACCTCGAATATGCGCCACGCGGCTTCACCAACGAGCCATCCGGGCAGTTCCTGGCCGGCAACGGCACGTTCTTCGACAGCGGCGTGCTGCCGCATTTCGGCTACCAGAGCGCACTGCAGCTGACCGACCGCAGCGACCGGCGCAAGTACGGCCTGCCGCCGGACGTGCCGCGCATGCCGACGCTGGGTGACCCGAAGGCGCGTGGCAACAATTACATCAGCAACGACGCCGACTGGATCGACTTCACCACCACCGTGTCGACCGCCGCCGACCAGACCGCGCTGGCGCCGGGCCATCTCGCGAAGAGCTGGACGGCCAACGGCCGGCGCTACTTCACCTACACCGCCGACCGGCCGATGCTGGACTTCTCCGCCTGGCTGTCGGCGCGGTATGCAGTGAGGAAGGACAGCGTCGACGGCATTGCGATCGAGGTCTACTACAACCCCGCGCACGCCTGGAACGTCGATCGCATGATCCAGGCGACCAAGGATGCGCTGGCCTACTACCAGGCCCATTTCACCCCCTACCAGTACCGCCAGGTACGGATCCTCGAGTTCCCGGACTACGCAACCTTCGCGCAGTCCTTCGCCAACACCATCCCGTATTCGGAGTCGCTCGGTTTCATCGCCGACCTGCGTGATCCGTCCAGGATCGACTACGTCTATTACGTCACCGCGCATGAAGTGGCGCACCAGTGGTGGGCACACCAGGTGATCGGTGCGCACATGCAGGGCTCGACGATGCTGAGCGAGGGCCTGGCCCAGTACTCGGCGCTGATGGTGATGAAGCACAGGTACGGCGCCGACCAGATGCGCCGGTTCCTCAAGTACGAGCTGGACAAGTACCTGATGAGCCGCGCCACCGAGAAGGTGGCCGAAGAGCCGCTGGCCAGGGTGGAGGACCAGCAGTACATCCATTACAACAAGGGTTCGCTGGTGTTCTACGCGCTGCAGGACTACGTCGGCGAGGACGTGTTCGACCGTGCGCTCCGGCAGTTCCTGCTCGACTGGCGGTTCCGCGGGCCGCCCTACCCCGATGCGCAGGACTTCATGGCGACGCTGGCCAGGACCGTCGGCCCGAAGTGGCAGGGCCTGCTCGACGACCTGTTCTGGAAGATCACCCTGTTCGACAACCGCATCAGCGACGCCACCGCGTCGCGGCGGCCGGATGGCCGTTATGCGGTCACCCTGAAGGTGCACGTGGGCAAGGTTTACGTCGACGGCACCGGCAGGGAAACGCCGGCCCGGCCGGACGTGCCGGTGGAGATCGGCGTGTTCGCGGCCTCGCCCGGCCAGGGCCGTGACGGCAAGCCGCTGTACCTGGAAAAGCGGCTGTTGCCGGCCGGCGACAGCACGATCACCGTGACCGTCGACGGCACGCCGGCCGAAGCGGGCATCGACCCGTTCAACGAGCTGATCGATCGCGTCTCCGGCGACAACCGGCGGCCGGTGACGGTGCGGTAGCCCGCCACACCGGCGGTCCCGGAACCCGCACCATCACCGCGCGCGGCCGGTGGCTTCCGGCCGCGCCTTGTCAGCCGGCCTGCTTCGCCCCGTCCGGCAACGTGCCCTGCACCACGGTCAGCTCGCGCTGCGGGAACGGGATGCTGATACCGGCGTCGGCGAAGCGCTCCTTGATCCGGCGCAGCAGGTCGGTCTGGACCACCCACCAGTCGCCGCTGCGGGCCCAGCCGCGGATGATCAGGTCGACCGAGCTTTCGCCCAGTGCGCCGGTCACCACGCTCGGCGGCGGCTCCTTGAGGATCAGCGTGTCGGCGGCGAACAGCTGCTCGATTTCCGCGATCGCCTTGCCGATGTCGTCCTTGTAGCCGATGCCCACCTTGAGCTCGAAACGGCGCACGCCTCGGCGGTTGGCGTTGATGATCGCGTCGCCGCCGATCTTGGCATTGGGCACCATCGCCTCGCGCCCATCGGGCAGGGCCAGCAACGTGTACATCAGGTTGACCGCCTCGACGGTGCCGTCGAGTCCGCCTGCGTGGATGAAGTCGCCCGCGCGGAACGGCCGGAACACGATCAGCAGCACGCCCCAGGCCAGGTTGCTGAGCGAACCCTGAAGGGCCAGGCCGATGGCCAGGCCACTGGCGCCCAGCGCGGCGACGAGTGGCGCCGAGGGCACCCCCGCGGTGATCAGCGCGCTGACCACCAGCACCGCGACCATCACGCCATAGATCAGGTTGCGCAGGAAGCCGACCAGGGTTGCGTCCACCGCCGCGCGGTGCATCGCTCGCTGGAGGAGGTTGGCGATGCGCGCGGCCAGCCAGATGCCGATCAGCAGGATCAGCAGCGCGATCAGGATGTTGATCCCCAGCCGCGTGGCGTTCTCGGAAAAATGGATGCGGGCAAGCAGGTCGGGCATGGCGTCACTCCGCGAACGAACCGGTCGCCAAGCCTAGCAGGGGCGCCCGACCGGCCGCCCCGCACCCGTGATCCCCGGAAAAAAGACGCCGTGCCGACCTGGGGAGCCGGCACGGCGCTCAGGGCCGCATGGTGGTCCGATGTGGGACAGCGGCCGTTTCCGCCAACCGTGGGGGCAGTCAGCGGGTGTGGGATTCCGTCCTGGCGGAAACCTCGTTGTCACGCCCGGGCTGGTGGTCGACCAGCGCCAGGCGCGAGCCATCCTTGAGCCGGAATTCGAACTGCTGCTGCAACTGGTCGAGCCTGACCAGGCGAGGGCACAGCGCTTCGGCGCGCTCGGAGAGCTTGTCCGCGCGGGCGTCGACCTGCGCATCGATGCTCTTGTCCAGCGCGTCGGCGCGGGCTTCCAGCGACGCGACCTGGCGCTGGTCGCCGCTCAGCGCGGCCTTGACCGCCTTGGCCGTGACCGTGCTGACCAAGGCCTCGACCGCGTCGCCGACCTGGTGTTCCATCAGGTCCTCCACGCTGTGCTGGCGCCATTCGCCCTGGCCCAGGCCGCTGTCGACCTTGACCAGCGCCTGCCTGTGCTGCGCGTTGAGTTCGCCCGTCAGCCGGCTGCGCTCGGCAGGGTCGTCGGAAAAGCTCGCGACCACCGTGGCGAGGGCGTCGAAGCCGATGTCCACGCCTTCGCGCGCGATCGCCGCAATCTCCGGCAACAGGCTGCGCACCTGGCTCTCGTACTCGCGCAGGCGCGCCGCGTCGGCCGCCGACACCGGCATGTCCCGCCCGTCGACGCTCAGCGCGCCGTCGTGCATGAAGACCCGGCCGGGAACGCCCTGCTGGCGCTCGAACGTGATCCCGTCGGGCTTGACCAGCACGTCGTAGTCGGTCCCGAAGTTGCACTGCTCGTGGTTCACGTGCAGTCCGCCGGCCTGCGCCGGCGCACCCAGCGCCAGGCCGGTGGCGAGTGCGAAGGAAAGCATCAGCGCGCGCATGGTTCGGCTCCACCGTGACGAGGGCGCCAGCATCACGCCGGCGACGGCGGCCGACATGGGCCACGCGTCATGCCGTGCCATCGGTCATCCGTGCCATCGGTCATGTGCCGGGAAAACCTCAGGGACGCTGCTGGATCTGCGCCACCGCGCCATCGACGAGCGTGACGGTGATCTCCCGTCCCTCGCGGCGGTAGATCCAGCTTTCGCTGGCGGGCGTGGCCACCACCACGCCGCGACCGCGGCGAGCGGCGCGATGGTGCGCCACCCGGGTGGGACGGCCGAGCAGCTCGCGCACCTGCGCGGCGCTGTCGCCGGCCACCAGCAGGCGGCTGCCGACGCGCAGGGTGTCCGAGGCGGCGGCGGCAAAGGCGAGCAGGCACAGGCTGCCGGTCAGGATGGTGCGCATGTCATTCCCTCCGTGGAATCGACCATTGCTGCCTAGAAGCCGCCGCCCTCCTTGAGGTAGGCCAGCTCGTCCGGCGTGCTGGGGCGGCCCAGCAGCGCATTGCGGTGCGGAAAGCGGCCGTAGCGGGTGACCACTTCGCAATGCCGGCGCGCGTAGTCGAGGAAATTGTCATATTGCCCGCGCGCGTGCGGCGAGGCCTGTAGGGCGAGGGCGCGGAACAGCGTCACTGAACGCCACTGCAGGGCGAGGTCCTCGGCGTGTTCCAGCGGCAGGTAGGCGAACACCCGCTCGAGCGGCGCCAGCGCCTCGTCGTCGCGCCGTTCCAGGCCTTCCAGCGCCAGCGACTGCGCCCGGGTGTCCTGCTCGAAGGCGCGCGGGTCACCACGGTAGATGTTGCGGCTGAACTGGTCGAGCACGATCAGCAGCGCCAGCCAGCCATGCGGGGTCAGTACCCAGGCATCGAGTGCCCCGGCGGCGGCCGCCTCCAGCGTGGCGCCGAAGCGCTCGCGGACGACGCGGTCGAACCCGGCGTCGCGGACGAACCAGCGCACCGCGTTCTCGTCGGCAAACCAGAAATCCAGGACGTCCTGTGCGCTCGCGGTCATGCCGTGTCCCCCTGGGCAACCCCGGGTGGGCGGAGCTTAGCAGCGCCGGGCGCGGGCCAGGCTATGCATGTCCAGGTGAATGCCCTGCAGCCGCGGCAACTGGCGACGCAACACCAGGGCGGTCTCGGGCGTGGCGCCCTGCAACACCTGTTCGAAGGCGTGCACCAGCGCGGCCTCGCCGTGCGCCAGGCGGGCGATCCAGGCGGTGTCCCGGTGCGGGGTTTCCGGCAGCAGCCATTCAATCAGCTGGCGCCGTGCGGAGCCGCCCAGGCGGCCGCGCCGGGCCGGCGTGCCGCCCAGCTGGCTGACCTGGCCCTGCAGGTCGGCAATCACCTGGTCCAGCGCACTGGCGTTCTCGCCCAGCACCACGCGCAGCCCCGGCTCGCTGGCCTGCGCGGAGGCGTCGCGGTACATCGCGCGCAGGTCGATGCCCTGGCGGATCAGCGCGTTGAACAGCGTTTGCGGGCGTGGCGCCAAGGGATGGCTCCGGAATTCGGCAAGAGCGGCCATGGTCGGTCCTGCGCACTTAGCCGGGGATTAACTCGGGGCGGCGGCGGGGCTTGCGCCGCACCGCCCGTCAGGCGGCATTCGGGTTGCGCCGTGCCGGCTCACGGGGTGGACGGCAGCGGCCGCGTGGCCAGAGCCCGGCCCGGCCCGGCCCGGCGGATGAGGGGCTATGGCCCCAGCTGCACCAGGTCCAGTGGCTGTCCGTCGGCCCCGCGCACGCCCTGTTGCAGGTCGGCCAGGCGGCGGATCGCCGGACACAGCGCCTGCACCTGCGGGCGCAGCGCCTGCATGCGGCGCTGCAGCCGCGGCTGCAGTTGCGTGGCCAGGTCGGCCGCCTCGTCGCGCAGGCGCGCGGCCTCGGCCAGGTCGCCGTTCATCGCGGCGGCAAGCGCCTGCTGGCCCAGGTCGCCGGCGACCAGCGGGGCCAGGTCGCCGACGATGCGGTCGGCAAGCTGCTGCGCGGCATCGCCTTGCCAGTCGTGGGTGCTGTTGCTCTGTGCGATGCGCTGCCGGAGCTCGCCCGCGTGCGAGGCCAGGCGGCGGTCCAGTTCGGCCAGGGTGGCCGGGGCCAGGTGCATGCCGGCGGCCTCCTCGTGCACGGCGCGTACCGCCAGGTCGACGCCTGCGTCCGCCACCGCCCGCACGCGCGGGAGCAGTGCACGCAGGTCACGCTCGAACAGCACCAGCCGATCCTGGGCCTCGGCATTCAGGCGCACGGGCTGGCCGTCGGTGCGCAAGGCGCCGTCGGCGATCTGCACGTGGAAAGGCGCCGGCTGCGGACGATCGAACATCAGGCTACCCGGTTTCACCGTCAGGTCGTAGCTGCTACCGGCATGGCAGGTACCGGCCAGGTCCTGCGCGTGCAGGACCGGCATGGCGACGGACAGGATCAGGCAGGCAGACAGGAGCCGCAGGCGCATCGGGGGTTCCGGAGCATGGGGGTATCCAGCGATACCCGCCTGCATGTCAACTCCGGCTGAACTGGCCGCGCATCAGCGGCGCGCTGGCGCCCGCGAGACGAATTGCGCGCGCACCGCCGGCCGCCCGAGTTGCCAGGCCAGCCACAGCAGCAGCGGCACCAGCAGCGCCTTGAACACCAGCCCCAGCAGGAAGCTGCGACGGGCCTGTTCGATCAGCAGCAACAGCAGCTCCGGCTGCGACTGGGTCATGGCGTGCGCGCGGGCGGCATCGAACTGGCCCCATTGCGCCAGCATCAGCCCACCGGTGGCCAGCGCCCACAGCACCAGCAGCAAGGCGATCACGCGCAGGGCCTGGCGCGCCCATGGCTGGCGCAGGATGCAGCCGGCGCAGGCGACGATCACCGCGAAGGCGCCCACCAGGTAGGGCCAGTCGCCGTGACGCAGGTACAGCACGCCGCCGAAGGCCGTCAGCAGCAGCACGATCCAGGTGGCGACCCGCCATGCGCCGAAGCGGTGCGTGGCCGCATCGAGGGCCGCCATCAGCAGACCGCCCGCGGCGTGGTCTCGCAGGCCCTGGCGGGTCGGACGAAAGTGGAGGGCAGGGGCATGGCGGGCTCCGTGGGAAAGCCCGCCGAGTTTACGCGCTGCACGCCCGACGGTGAGCGCCGGCGCGGCGCGCACTGTGCGGATGCGGCGGGCGCGCCCCGCCCGACCGCCTCAGCTCACGGGCGCGAAATGGTGAACTTGCCCACCGACACGCCCAGGTCGATGCCCTGGCCGGTGGCCGACAGCGCCAGCGAGGTGGTGCCCTTGGTCAGCACCTGCGCCTGCGCGCTCTTGACCACGCCTGCCTCGGCGCCGGCCTGCACGTAGTCGCCGAACACCTCCTCGATGCCGTGCACCCGGGTGATCTCGCCCTTGCCGTTCTCGACGCGGTACTTACCGGCGGTGAGGCCGCCGCCAACCACGCTGATCTTCACCGGCGCGCTCTGGCCGTTGTTGCAGGTGACCGTGCCGCTGCCTTCGGCGTGCTTGTAGATGATCGACCAGCCCTGCAGGTTGTAGCTGAGCTCGCACTTGACCATCGGTTCGGCGGCGCGGGCGGGCCCCGCCGGCCAGGCGGCGAGCGCCGTCGCCCCGGCCAGGACCAGGCTGGCCAATGCGGTGGTACGCAGGTTCATCGCAGGTCTCCTTCCCCGTCCGGGGCAGTTGAGGCTGCGGTCGAGTCTGGCCCCGGCAGGGTGAAGGAAGTGCCAGCAAGCGCCGCCGTGCGCATTCACGATCGCCGCGCAGGAACCTAGGCCATGCTTGGCCGGCACGCAGGTTCCGGAGGTTCACCCCATGCGCTCGTTGTGGCAATCGACCGTGGAAGTCGTCAAGCGGACGGCCAAGGGCGCGGCGCAGGACGACCTGATGACGCACGCCGCCGCGGTGGCCTTCTATTCGGCCCTGTCGTTCGCGCCCATGCTGGTGCTGCTGCTGTGGCTGGTCGCCTCGCTGCAGCCGGACTGGCAGCAGCAACTGGTCGGTTCGGTCAGCAGCCTGGTCGGCACGCGCGCATCCGATGCGGTGAAGCTGGTGATCAGCAATGCCAAGGACCGCCCCGAGCTGGGCCACTGGGCGGGCATCATCGGCCTGCTGGTGACGCTGGTCGGCGCCTCGACCGTGTTCGCCCAGCTGCAGCTGGCGATCAACCGCGTGTGGAACCTGCGCGCGGCGCCGCGCAACGCCGTCTTCAGCTGGCTGCTCACGCGCATGCATGCGCTCGGCCTGCTGCTGACGCTGGCCTTCCTGCTGATCGTGTCGCTGGTGGCGAGCGCCGCCATCGCGGTGTTCGTGCGCAGCGACACGGTGGTGTGGGATGCGCTGGAAGCGACCGCGGCCCTGGTGCTGTTCGGGCTGGTGTTCGCCTCCATCTACAAGGTGCTGCCCGACGCGCAGATCGACTGGCGCGACACCTTGCTGGGCGGTGCGTTCACCGCGGTGCTGTTCGCGGTGGGCAAGTTCGGCATCAGCCTTTACCTGTCACACAGCGACGTGGGCGGCGCCTACGGGCCGGCCGGCAGCGTGGTGGTGCTGCTGGTGTGGGTGTACTACTCGGTGCTGATCCTGCTGCTCGGCGCCGAGCTGACCCAGAACGTGGCCGAGGTGCGCGGGGCGCCGATCCGCCCCAACGCACACGCCGAGGTCGTCGCGCCCTGCGACCGCTGAAGGACGCTGCATAATCGATACGCACGCACGGAGACGCGCCATGTTCAGGTACACGCTGGTCGGCTACGACGGTTCGCCTTCCTCGCAACGCGCCTTCCAGACCGCGGTCGCGCTGGCGCGCTGCAGCCGGGGCCGGGTGCGGGTGGTTTCGGTGCTGCAGGTGACCGAGGGCGGCGCCGACGCCTGCGCGTTGATGATGGCCGACTCCGGTGCCCAGCGGGCGCAGGAACTGCTCGACGAACTGGTCGCGATGGAGCCGGACGCCCGCGACCTGATCGACGTGGAAGTCACCCATGGCAGTCCGGGCGACGTGCTGCTCAGCCAGGTCGAGCAGCGCGGGGTCGACCACATCGTGATCGGCCACACCGAGCGCGGCGCACTGGCGCGGTGGCTGGTCGGCTCGGTGTCGAGCGACGTGCTGGCACGGGCGCACGTGCCGGTGACGGTGGTGCCGTAGGTGGCTGGCCGCGGGGTGGGCCTTGGTTAATTCCCCGCGCGTCACCAGGCCGTATCCTGTCCGTCATTCGCCCGTCACGCGCGCGCTCCGTGCCCGCGCCCTTCACAGGACACCCGCGTGAACTACGCCCCTGCCCTGCCCTGGACGCTGGAGAGCCTGGACCTGTCCGGCATCGACCGCGCCCGCATCCGCCACAACGAGGACCTGTTCTTCCTGCTCTGCAGTTCTTCCTTCGTCGAGAGCGGCTCGGACCTCTACACGCGGAACCTGGTTGCCCACTTCAACGGCGACGAGGAGCTGCAGACCTGGCTCTGCCAGCACTGGGAACACGAGGAGCTGCAACACGGCCGCGCGCTCGCCGCCTACGTGCGCGCGGTATGGCCCGAGTTCGACTGGGACAAGGGTTTCGCCGCCTTCTGGACCGAATACGGCGCCGTGTGCACGGCCGAGCAGCTGGAGGAAAGCCGCGGGCTGGAGCTGGCCGCGCGCTGCGTGGTCGAGACCGGCACCGCGAGCCTGTACCGCGCACTGCACGAGATCACCGACGAGCCGGTGCTCAAGCAGCTGACCGGCCACATCAAGAGCGACGAAGTGCGCCACTTCAAATACTTCTACCAGCACTTCCGCCGCTACCGCGAGCACGAGGGACTGGGGCGCTACCGGGTGTTCCGCGCCGTGCTCAAGCGGGTCAACGAGATCCGCAGCGAGGACAGCGACATCGCGCTGCGCCACGTGTTCGAGCAGTGTTATCCGCAGCACAGGGGCGATCGCGAGGCGTTCCGCAAGGTCGCCGGGAAGTCGCAGGACCTGCTGCGCCGGCATATCCCGGCGGAGATGACGGTGAAGATGCTGCTCAAGCCGCTGGATTTTCCGCCGCGCCTGCAGGGCGCGCTGGAGCGGCCGCTGGCGAAGCTGGCCGAGAAGCTCTTCCTGAACTGACGCCTGGGCCCGCGCAATCCACGCCGGCCCGCCATGCGCGGGCCGGACGGTGGCTCAGGTCGGTCGCGGCTTGGTCGTGACCTGCCGTTGTTCCTGCTGCAGGGCCTTGAGCCTGGCCACGTCGACCGGGCGGATCCGCACGATCGTGCACGGGAACTGGCTGCGCCCGGTGATCACCTTGTCGAAATTGATCGAGACCTGGTTGAGGTTCGAGGTCACCCCGATCGCGGTGGCGTAAGGCAGCTCGGTGCAGCCGGGCACGTCCAGCAGCCAGGCTTCCCTGGGCTTGGTGTAGACCGCCACCTGGTCGCTGCCCAGCGGCTCCCACGACCACAGCGGCGTGAAGAACCGGAAGCTGTTGACCGGCGCGCCGGCCGCCGCGTCGTAGGCGGCCTGGCGCTGGGTCATGCGCTGCGCCTGGGGAACGCTGGAACAGCCGGCCGCGACCGCCAGGGCGGCGCCCGCCAGCAAGGTGCGCTTCAACGTCATGGCGTTTCTCCTCCGGCTCGACCTTTCCGGCAACGCGCCGGGACGGGATCGGTGCACGCTCACTTCCTGCTCGGCAGCGCCTTCCATTTCGCCGGATCGAAGCCGCCCACCTCGAAAAGCAGGGTCTCTTTCTTCTCGCCGTCGACCAGGGTCACGTCCATGGTGATCTTCTTCGCCTTCTTCAGCCGCGCGATGAAGTCGTCATCGTCGCGGATCATCAGCGCCGGCTCGCCGGTGGAGGGTGCGAACGCCCTGACGCCGTGCGCCTTGCCGTCGAAGCTGGCGTGGATGGTGCAGTTGCCGCGGCAGACGAAGCCGTGGCCGCCACCGTACAGGAACACGTTCTGGCCCCAGTCGGTATGCCGGCGCAGCACCAGCCGCACGCGATCGTTGCCGGCAGGCTGGCTGGAATAGATGGTGGCGGTGGACTGCGTGCCGCCCTGCATCGGCGAGACCTGGTACATCCACAGCGCATCGAGCCGGCGCTTCTCGCTCTCTTCCTTCCAGCGCTTCTCGATACCCGGGAGCGTCTGCTGCACCTCCTTCGCGGCATCGCTGCCGGGGTAACGGTCGAGGATGTCGTGGCCCATGGTCACCGCCATCTCGTCGTTGTGGATACGCAGCAGCTGGCGGTAGGTATCGAGCTTGCGCGCGGCGTCGTCGTTCCGCGTCGTTGCCGTCGGCGGGTTGGTCGCCTGCTCCTGGTCCGGCGAGTTGCAGCCGGCCAGGGCCAGCACACCGCACAGCACGGCCACGGATGGATGGAACGGCAGCTTCATCGACGCTCTCCTGGCGGGGGGAAGGAGCCTAGCGTGGATCGGGCGGGCGGGCGGCGCAAGCCGGCGCCCGCCGAGCGCACCCGTGCGTGACGCACGCGCCTCCTGGTCGCGCAGGACGCGTCCCTACACGGGCACCGCCGGCGTCTCGCCGGAACGCTCGCGCAGTTGCGCGCGGTAGCGCCGGCTGCACGGGATGGTCCCGCCGTCGCGCAGCTTCAGGCGCGCGTCGCCGGTGTCCAGCGGCTCGATCTCGGCCAGGTAGTCGAGGTTCACGAAATAGCTGCGGTGCACCCGCACGAAGCGCGCCGGGTCCAGCCGCTCCTCGATCGCCGCCATGGTCGTGCGCAGCGGGTAGTCGCGCCCGCGCACGTGCAGGTTCACGTAGTTGCCGGCCGCCTGCAGCCACTCGATCTCGCGCGCGTTGACCAGGAACTCCTTGCCGAGCTTGCGCACCAGGAAGCGCTCGGGCCGTTCCACCGGCTCGACCGGCGGGCCGGCATCGGGCGCGGCCAGCAGCCGCGCCTCGCCCTGCCAGCGCATCAGCCACAGCCGCGACAGGCTGACCAGCGCGATGATGATGAAGTAGGTCCGGATGTCCTTGAGGTATTCGTAGCCGAAGCCCGGCTCCCACCGGCCGAAGTCGTAGCGACGGCCGGCCGCGGCGTACGCCAGCACGCGCAGCGCCACCATGCCGGTCACATGCACCAGGCTGAAGGGCACGGTGGCGAGCAGGTGCCAGGGCAGGCTCTGCCGCCAGGTGTCGAAGCGGAACGGCCAGCGCCGCTCCACCGCCAGCACCGCCGGCACCAGCGCCAGGATCACCAGCGAGCTGGTCCATTCCCACACCCACGGTTCCCAGGCCGCGGTGCGGGCATGGTCGATCTGCGCCACCATGCTGTTGAACACCGTGTTGAGCAGCGCAAGAAGCACCCAGAAGGCGATCCGCACCGGCCGTCGTCGCCAGCGGTCGAGGGGGGTGCTGTCGAGGCTGTTGGTCGGTGGCATGGGCTGATTCTAGTGGTCGCCGCATACGGGAGGTGAGAGCGCCCCGCGGGGGCCGGTACGCCCTCCCGCTCGAAGCCGCCCCTGCCACGGGAGGGTCGGCGGCATGCATCGCCTGCCCCACTCGTCCCAACCTCCCGCCGCCCGTCCCAAGCGGCCCTCGGCCGGTCACACCGCCACCCCGGATCCATCCTGCGCTGGCGTAGCTTGGGGCCATTCCCCGGAGCGACCGCCATGAAACGACGCGACCTGCTGAAAGCCGCCCTCACCCTGCCCCTGCTGCCGCTGGCCAGCCACGCGGCCCGGGCCTTGCCCGCCGGGATGGCCGGCGCGCGGGTGCGACCCGGCCAGCCGGGCTGGCCGGGTGCCGGCGCCTGGGAAGAACTGCGCCACGCGGTGGGCGGGCGGCTGCTCCAGCCGGTGTCGCCGTTCGCTGGCGGACCGGACACGGCGGCCTACGCGGCGGCGCTGAAGCAGCTGCGCAATCCCTTCGCGCTGGGCGACGACCCGGCACTCACCCAGACCAGCGGCTGGGCCGGCGCCTGGCGCTCGCACCCGAGCTCCCGTGCCGTGGCCGCCGAGTCGGCTGCCGATGTGGCGGCCGCAGTGGACTTTGCCCGTCACCACCGGCTGCGGCTGGTGGTCAAGGGCGGCGGGCACAGTTACCTGGGCACCTCCAATGCACCCGACTCGCTGCTGGTCTGGCCGCGCCACATGAACGCGGTTCAGATGCACGAGGCGTTCGTGCCGCAGGGCGGCGCGGGCAAGGTGGCGCCGCTGCCGGCGGTGAGCGTGCAGGCCGGCGCGATGTGGATGGACGTCTACCATGCGGTGACCACGGTCGGCGGGCGCTACGTGCAGGGCGGCGGCTGCACCACGGTGGGCGTCGCGGGCCTGGTGCAGAGCGGCGGCTTCGGCAGCTTCTCGAAGAACTTCGGCACCGCCGCGTCCAACCTGCTGGAGGCCGAGGTGGTCACCGCCGACGGGGCCGTGCTCACGGTCAACGCGCACCGGCACCCGGAGCTGTTCTGGGGCCTCAAGGGCGGCGGCGGGGGCAGCCTGGGCGTGGTGACCCGGCTGACCCTGCGCACGTTCGACCTGCCGGCGACCTTCGGTGCGGTGTTCGGCACCATCCGGGCCGCCTCGGACCGGGCCTACCGGGACCTGCTCGCGCGGGTCGTCGGCTTCTACCGCGAGGCGCTGTTCAACCCGCACTGGGGCGAGCAGATCGGCTTTGCCCCCGACAACACGCTGTCGATCTCGATGGTGTTCCAGGGGCTGACCCAGGCGCAGGCCGAACAGACCTGGGCGCCGCTGCTGGACTGGGTGCGCGCCCGCGGCAGCGACTATGTCCTGGCCGAGCCGCTGCGCACGCTGGCGATGCCGGCCCGCCACTTCTGGGACATCGACTTCTTCCGCGAGCATGCGCCGCAGCTGATGGAACCGGACGACCGGCCCGGCACGCCGGCCTACCGCATGGTGTGGGCCGGCGATCGCGCCCAGGTCGGCTGGTACATCCACGGCTACCAGTCCGCCTGGCTGCCGGCGTCGCTGCTGGCGCCGCCACGGCAGGCGCGCCTGGCCGACGCGCTGTTCGCCGCCTCGCGCCGGCACGACTTCGCCCTGCACTTCAACAAGGGCCTGGCCGGCGCCCCGGCGGACGCGATCGCCCGCACGCGGGACACTGCGATGAACCCCGCGGTCACCGACGCCTTCGCGCTTGCCATCTGCGCGGACGGTCGCGGCCCGGCGTTCGCCGGCCTGGCCGGCGCCAGGCCGGACGCGGCTGACGCGAAGCACGATGCCGCCGCCATCGACGGCGCAATGGATGCCCTGCGCGCGGTGGCGCCGGATGCCGGCTCGTACGTCTCCGAGAGCGACTACTTTTTGCGCGACTGGGCGCAGCGCTATTGGGGACCGAACTACGCCCGCCTGCTGCGGGCCAAGCGCCGGTACGACCCGGACGGCCTGTTCTTCGTGCACCACGGCGTGGGCAGCGAGGACTGGAGCGAAGACGGCTTCACGCGCACCGGCTGATCCTCATGCGCGCGCGGAAGGTGCAGGCGAACGAGCGATTTGACGCGTCCGGGTTTCAGGCCCGCAGCTGGGCGTCCGAATCGAGGTGTTCGATGCGCTCGATCTGGTCGAACCAGACGTAGCGCTTCCACTCCGAGGTGCCCAGGTGTTCGAGGTGCACCACGCCGTTGGTGCCTTCGTTGCCGTCCCCGTCGTAGAACTCCTGCACGGTCGGGCGGGCGGCGACCACGCCCTCGCAGGTGCTGCCGTCGCCCAGGTGCAGGCGCACGCGCGCGCCGTTCTGCAGGTGCTCGACCATCGCGTTGAAGCGGGCGATGGTGGGCTGGTCGGTATAGACGTGTTCGGCCTGGCGGCCCATGGCCAGTCTCCTGCTGCGGCGATGGGCCGAGGCTAGGGTGATGATCAGCAAGTGGCCGTGAAGCCCGGAGCGGCGATAATCCCGTCCTTCGCCCCCGGGATTCCCCATGCCGACCGACTCCCTGCTCAAGCACCGCGCATTCGTGCAGTTCTGGTTCGCCCGCATCGCTTCGGGCTTCGGCTTCCAGATGCTGTCGGTGGCGGTGGCCTGGCAGATCTACGCGATCACCGGCCGCGCGCTGGATCTGGGCCTGATCGGCCTGGTGCAGTTCTTCCCCTCGGTGCTGCTGGCGCTGCCGGCCGGCCATGTCGCCGACCAGTTCGAGCGCCGCCGCGTGGTGCTGATCGGCCAGGTGGTCGAATGGTGTGCGATCGCCGCGCTGGCGCTGCTGAGTTTCAGCGGGCGCGTCCACGAGTTCGGCATCCTGGCGCTGGTGTTCGTGATCAGCACGGCCAAGGCGTTCGAGTCGCCCTCGATGTCCTCGCTGCTGCCGGCGCTGGTGCCGCCGGCGGTCCTGCCGCGCGCGGTGGCGGTCAGCGGCTCGGCGTTCCAGATGGCGATGGTGCTGGGGCCGGCGGTGGGCG
>NZ_DASSES010000035.1:0-31953 GCF_035695185.1 Frateuria sp. | reverse complement strand
ACTCACCGGCCAGCAGATCGAAGTCACGCCCGCCCTGCGTGCGCATGCCGAGTCCCGGCTCGATCGCCTGACCCGCCTCGACGAAAGGTGCCTGGGCCTGACCATGGTGCTGTCGATCGACAAGCTGCAGCACTGCGCCGAAGCCACCCTCGGCACCACCGGTGCCGCCCTGCATGCCGCGGCGTGCGGTGCGGACATGTACGCCTCCATCGACATGGTGTTCGACAAGCTCGCCGCCCAGCTGCGCCGCCACCGCGACAAGGTGACCGACAAGCACCAGCAGGAGGCGCGGGACGCACGACAGTTCGGCTGATCCGCCCGTCCCGGAACGACCCGCCCGCGTGGCGGGTCGTTTTTTTTCGCCGCCGGCAACCGCTTTCGTAGCCTGAGCGGTGCGGCTCCACACCGAAGGCACCGCCCGCCAGCGGCCTCCTGCCGCAAGGCGAGGCCAGCCTGCGGCCAAGCTGGCACAATGGCGCCCACCGCCCGCCCGGCAGGGGAGCCCCTTGGAACGTCTGACCGCACGACAACTCTTCGACGGTGTCCACGAGCGCATGGGCCTGCGCTGGGTATCGGGCATGCGCGGCGAAGGGCGCGTGCTCGAGCCCGGTGCCACCGCGACGCGGCGGCCGTCGCTGATCGGCTATCTCAACGTGATCTACCCCAACAAGGTGCAGATCATCGGTACCGAGGAGCTCAACTGGCTCGACGGCCTGGACTCGCGCCAGCGCTGGGAGGCGATGCACAAGATCGCCGCCTACCAGCCGGTGGCGTTGATCGTGACCAAGGACCAGACCATCCCCTCCGACCTGCGCGAGGTCGCCGAGGAAACCCACACGCCGCTGTGGATCAGCGCCAAGCGCGGCCACGAGCTGCTGACCTGGATGCAGTACCACCTGGCACGCCTGCTGGCGCCCAGGATCACCCTGCACGGGGTTTTCCTGGAGGTCTTCTCGATCGGCGTGCTGATCACCGGCGAGTCCGGTTCTGGCAAGAGCGAGCTGGCACTGGAACTGATCAGCCGCGGCCATCGCCTGGTCGCGGACGATGCCACCGAATTCACCCTGATCGCGCCCGACGTGATCGATGGCACCTGCCCGGAGCTGCTGCAGGACCTGCTCGAGGTGCGCGGTCTGGGCGTGCTCAACGTGCGCGAGATGTTCGGCCACACCGCAGTCAAGCATTCGAAGTACCTGCGCCTGGTGGTGCATCTCAAGCCCCTGCGCGACGGCGAGGACATCGACGCGATGACGCGCCTGACCGGCGACACCAGCCACCGCGATATCCTGGAGGTCCCGGTGCCCATGATCACCATCCCGGTGGCTCCCGGCCGCAACCTTGCCGTGCTGGTGGAAGCGGCGGTGCGCCACCATATGCTCAAGAGCAAGGGCATTGATCCCGCGCAGACCTTCATCGACCGCCAGGCGCACCAGATGCGCCGGCTTCCGCCGTGGTGAGCCGCATGAGCACCAACGATCCCGTGCCCTCGACCGTCATCAACGACCCCAACGCCGTGCACCTGGTCGTGCTGACCGGCATGTCCGGCGGCGGCAAGACGGTCGCGCTGCGCGCGCTGGAGGACCTGGAGTTCTACTGCGTCGACAACCTGCCCAGCGGCCTGCTGCCGCAGCTGGTGCAGTCGGTGCGCCGCGACGGCGGTGGCCGCCGCCGCCGCATTGCCGTCGGCGTGGACGTGCGCAACCGCGGCGAGGACTTCGAGCACATGCCGCTGGTGCTGTCCGAACTGGCCGCGGCCGGCGTCCATGTACACCTGGTCTTCATCGACTGCCGCGACGAAGTGCTGATCAAGCGCTACTCGGAAACCCGCCGCCGCCACCCGTTGGCGATCCGCGGCGTTTCGCTGGCCGATGCGATCGCCGAGGAGCGGCGGCTGCTGCGGCCGCTGATCGGCATCGCCGAGAAGGTGATCGATTCGAGCGACCTCAACGTGCACCAGCTGCGCCGGCTGATCGCCACCGGCTACGCGGCCGCCACCGAGGGCCTGACCCTGATGTTCCAGTCCTTCGCCTTCCGTCGCGGGCTGCCGCTGGATTCGGACTTCGTCTTCGACGCGCGCTGCCTGCCCAATCCGCACTGGCAGCCCAAGCTCCGTCCGCTCTCGGGCAAGGATGCGCCGGTGCGCGACTTTCTCGAGGCCGACCCGCTGGTCGGCGAGTACTTCACCGACACCGTGCGCTGGCTCGACGCCTGGCTGCCGCGTTTCGAGCAGGACGACCGCAGCTACGTCACCATCTCGGTCGGCTGCACCGGCGGGCGACACCGCTCGGTCTACCTCGTCGAGCGGCTGGCCGCACACTACCGCGCGAAGCGCGAAGGCGTGCTGACCTTCCACCGCGAACTCGAATGACCATGCCCGCCTCCCCGCATACCTGCAGGAGCGCACTTGTGCGCGACCGCCCTATCCGCCTTGCGTGGGTGTCCCGGCACGCCGCGCCATCCCGGTCGCGCGCAAGCGCACTCCTGCAAGGTGGCGGGCGGGCGGGCGGTGCCCGCGCAACGGATGCCGGCGATCCGGCGAGGGCATGCCCATGAGCGTCGGCGTTCTGCTGATGACCCACGAGGCGGTCGGCAAGGCATTGATCTCGGCCGCCCACCACGTCATGCCCAAGCTTCCGCTCAGGGTCGACGCGGTGGAGGTGCCGGCGCACGCCGACCCGGACGTCATGCGCACGCTCACCGCCCACCACGCCCGCGAGCTCGACCAGGGCGACGGGGTCCTGGTGTTGGCCGACCTCTACGGCGCCACGCCGTGCAACATCGGCCTTTCCCTCACGGCGCTCGGGGTACGTTTGCGTTGTGTGTCCGGGCTCAACCTGCCGATGCTGCTGCGTGTGCTGAACTACGCCGAGAAACCGCTGGACGAACTGGCACAGGTGGCCGCCCATGGCGGCCGCGGGGGAATCTTCATCGATCATGCTTGAGCAGGAAATCACCGTCTCCAACAAGCTCGGCCTGCACGCGCGCGCTTCGGCCAAGCTGGTGCAGCTGGTGCAGGGCTTCAAATCCACCGTGTGGCTGGTCAGCAAGGGCCGCGAGGTCAACGCGCAGAGCATCATGGGCGTGATGATGCTTTCGGCGGGCCTGGGCACCCCGGTCACCGTGCGCGCCGACGGTCCCGACGAGGCCGAGGCACTCGCCGGTGTCGTCGCGCTGTTCGAGCGCAAGTTCGACGAGGGGGCATGACGTGAGAGCGCGGAACGGGGCGCGGCAACCGGGTGTCGTGCGGGACCGCGCAAGCGGGGACGCCGCCCATCCGTTCGCTACCCGTCGGGCTCTCCCCGCGCTGCATGTTTGCCGTTCACGCCTCCCCGCTCCCGACGGAAGGGCCGTCGCATGAGGCAGTTGCTGCCTGGCACCGCAGCCTCCAAGGGCATGGCCCTGGGCCGCGCGCGCCTGGTGCAGCCGAGCCGCTACCTGGTCGACACGCGCCCACTGGCCGAGGACGAGGTCGAGGAGGAACTCGAGCATCTGCATCGCGCCCTCGACACCGCGCGCCAGGAACTGCACGAGCTGCGCGGACGCCTGCACGGCGCGCTGGCACGCGAGGTGAACGAGTTCATCGATGCGCACAGCCTGCTGCTGGACGACAAGGAACTGCTGCGTGGCCTGGACGACCTGATCCGCGTCGGGCATTACCGCGCCGGCGTGGCGCTCAAGAAGCAGCGCGACCGCCTGGCCAAGGTGTTCGAGGCCATGGACGATCCCTACCTGCGCAGCCGCCGCGAGGACGTCGACCAGGTCATCAACCGGGTGATCTCGGCGCTGCAGCGCCAGACCAGTCGCGAGGAACGCAAGCTGGCGGCCCGCGTGGGCGAAATCCTGGTCGCCGACACCATCGCGCCGGCGGACATGGCGCACCTGGTCGGCAACGGCCTGCTGGGCGTGGTGGCGAGCTCCGGCAGTGTCTACTCGCACAGCGCGATCCTCGCCCGCAGCCTGGACCTGCCGATGCTCGTCGGTACCCGCGACGCGCTGGCCACCATCCACGACGAGGACCTGATCCTGCTCGACGCCGAGCGCGGCGAGACGATCGTGCATCCCACCGCGCAGGACCTGGCCCGCTATCGCGCCTGGCAGCGCGAGGCCGCGGCCGAAGGCCGGCGCCTGGCCAAGCTCGCCAACGCGCCCACGCACACCCGCGACGGTATCGCCGTGAGGCTCTTCGCCAACGCCGAGACCGCCGCGGACATTGCCACGGCACGCACCCGCGGTGCCGACGGGGTGGGCCTGTACCGGACCGAATTCCTCTTTCTCAAGCACAAGGGCCTGCCCTCCGAGGACGAGCAGTTCAACGCCTACCGCGACCTGGTGCTCGGCATGGGCGGCCTGCCCGTGACCATCCGCACACTGGATCTGGGCGCGGACAAGGCCGACGCCGCGGGCCTTGCGCTGCGTGACGAGGACAACCCCGCGCTGGGCGTGCGCGGCGTACGGCTTTCACTGCGCTACCCCGCCGTGTTCACCACGCAGATCCGCGCCATCCTGCGCGCCGCCTGCTACGGGCCGGTGCGGGTGCTGGTCCCGATGGTCACCCAGCCGGATGAGCTGATCGCCGTGCGCACGCTGTTCAAGCTGGCGCGCGAGGACCTCAAGCACGAGAACGTCGACCTGCCGGAAAAGCTGCCGCTGGGCGCCATGGTCGAGGTGCCCGCCGCCGCACTCAACGTGCGCGCGCTGCTGGAGCACGCGGACTTCCTCGCCATCGGCACCAATGACCTGGCCCAGTACGTGCTCGCTGCCGACCGCGGCAACGACGGGCTGGAGAACATCTACAATCCGTTGCAGCCGGCGCTGCTGCGCCTGATCGCCTACGTCATCGCCGCCGGCCGCCGCGCCAACAAACCGGTCAGCCTTTGCGGCGAGATCGGGGGGGACGTCAAGTTCACCGCACTGCTGCTGGCGCTCGGCCTGTGCGAGTACAGCATGCATCCCAGCCAGATCCTGCACGTGCGCGACCGCCTGGCCACTCTCGACCACGCCGCCCTGCGCCGCCAGGCGCCGCACCTGCTCCGTGCGCACACCCATGAGGATGTCGAGGCGCTGCTGGCGCGGCTTGGCGGCTGAGCCGCGCCAGGGTCCGGCGGCCTGTCACCGCGCGGGGGCCTGGCCCATGTTGCGGTCGAGAAAGGCGAGGATGCGGGCGAACAGTTCGGCACGATTCTGTTCGGTGTAGAACCCGTGCCCTTCATCGGCCTTGTAGAGCCACTCGTGGGCTACCCCGTGTTCGAGCAGGGCACGGTGCAGGTTTTCCCCCTGCACCGGCGGCACCCGCCTGTCTTCGCCCCCGACGATCAGCATGACCTGCGCCTTCAGGTGATCGAGCTGGTGGATCGGTGAGCGCGCATCGAGCTCGGTCATGTCCTCGCCGAGCGCGTCGCGCAGATAGTTGACACCGGCGGTGGACTGCGGGATATCGCCGCGCCGGTACATCAGTCCGAGGTCATAGACACCGACGTAGCCGATGGCGCAGCGATACAGGTCCGGCTCCTTGACCGCCCCCTCCAGGGCCGCGTAGCCGCCGTAGCTGCCGCCGAAGATGCAGATGCGGGCGGGATCGGCGATCCCCTGGGCAATCGCCCAGCGGGTCGCATCGGTCACGTCGTCCTGCATGCGCCCGCCCCATTGGCGGTAGCCCGCGCGCGTGAAATGGAAGCCATAGCCGCCCGAGCCCCGGTAGTTCACCTGCAGTACCGCGTACCCGCGAGTGGCCAGCATCTGCACGTAGGGGTCGTACTCCCAAACATCGCGGACGCCATAGGGACCGCCATGCACGAACACGACCAGCGGCTGCCGCGTTGCGCCCGCATTGCCCGGCGGTCGCGTGAGATAGCCGTGCAGGGTCAGCCCGTCACGGGCCTTGAACTCGACCGGTTGCGAACTGGCCATCCGCTCCGGCTTGATCCATGCCGCCCGCTGCAGCAGTAGCCGGGCCTTGCCCGTATCGGCATCCCACAGGTAATAGGTGCCCGGATCCGTGTCGGAATCGACCAGCACCACGGCTTTCTTGCCGTCGTCCGTGCTGGATACCACGTCGGCGAACTCGCCCGGGAACTGGCGCGAGAATGCCTTGATCACGTCGACCGTGTCCGAGCCGGCAACCAGCGGGGTTACCGCCGGCATGCCGGGCATTTCGGTCACGCCCACGAGCTGACGGCGGTCCAGGCTCAGCTCCAGGCCGTCCGGCTCCACGACCGGACTGCTCCAGATCGGCGCGAGGAGCTTCTCCGAAGCCACGTCCCAGGGACAGATCGCCGCCACGGCCCCCGGACTGCCGCAGGACATGAAGACACGCGAGTCGTCGCCGGAAAAGGCCTGCGGCATCGAAACGCCGTGCGCATCCTCGGTAAACAGAAGCGACCAGGGATCGCCCTCGTGCGCCCGGTAATAGACCTGCTCCTTCGCCTTGCTGCTCCAGCCGAAGGCGAAGCGCACCACGCCATGATGGTCGGCCAGGAACGACGCACTGCGCATCGGTGCGGTTACCACGCGATGCTTGGTACCGTCGCGCACGTCCATGCGATAGACCCGGGTGAAGGCGCCCTCCGCGCCCGTGTTCCAAGGATCGACTCCAATCAGCACATGGTTCTGGTCGTCGCGCAGGGTGTCGATCATGCTCGCACTGGCGTATTCCGCACTCGCGTGCTGGATGTGCGAGCCGGTTGCCTTGGCCGCCACCCGGTACCCGAACAAGGTGACGGCGTTGCCGCCGTCGGCGTCGACGCCGAACAGCTCACCGGTGGCGAACGGCCGGTCGAAGCCGGCCATTTTCTGCCCCACCGAATAGACCACGCGGTCGGGGTTCACCCACCAGAAATCGACCACCTGGTCACCGTCGCGAGGGCGCACTGCCGCCCCCTTGCCGGTCTCAAGGTCCACCAGTGCGAGCATGGGCTGGTCCTGGATGACCGCGACCGCCGCGATATGCCGCCCATCCGGTGAAATCTTCACTTCGCGGTACTGCTCTTGCCGGGCCAGGTCGTTGACGGAAACCTGGTCGGCCTGCGCGGAGAGCGCGAACAAGGTGGACAGGACGGCCAGGAATGTCACCTTCGGACTCCTCCGGGCTGCATCGACAAGGGGCTTGCGCACGAGACCGATAGCCATTCGTGTTCCTTCAGCTGCTAGGGATCCAACGGACCATTCGTCCGGCCAGCGAGAGCCGTTCCGGAGGCGCGTCGGGAGATGCGGTGATTTCCGAGGAGCGAGGCCGGCGGGCGGGCCTCTGGCAAAAGACGTTCAATGAGCGATTCCCTTCGCGTGGCGCGGCATGCGGAACCGCTGGCCCCAAGGCATTCGGGCATATCGTCAGAAGACAGTCAAGACCGGTTCATGCTGCAGCCTGCCGCTCGGTTTTCCTTGAGCACTGAAACCGGTAGGCCAGGGAAGGCAGCTCGAGCGACACAAAAAGAGCCCCGGCAGGGGCTCTTGGATTCAATCGATACATCCGAACGAGTGTTCGCTAGAACGGAATATCGTCATCGTCGAAGCCGCCGCTGCTCTCGGCCGGCGCGGGCGCGTTCTGGCGCGGGGCATTGCCGTAGTCGTTGCCGCCGCGCGGCTGGCCGCCGCCGTAGCCGCCCTGGCGCTGACCACCGCCCTGCGGGCGCTCGCGGTAGCCACCGCCACCACCGCCACCACCGCCTTCACCACCCATGCCGCCAAGCATCTGCATGTCGCTGGCGACGATGTCGGTGCTGTAGCGCTCGACGCCGTTCTTGTCGGTGTACTTGTCGGTGCGCAGCGAGCCTTCGATATAGACCTGGCGGCCCTTCTTCAGATACTCGCCGGCGATCTCGGCGAGCTTGCCGAAGAGCTTCACGCGGTGCCATTCGGTGCGTTCCTGGCGTTCGCCGGACTGCTTGTCGGTCCACTGCTCGGAGGTCGCCACGCTCAGGCTGCATACCGCGGTGCCACCGCCGGTGTAGCGCACCTCCGGGTCGGCGCCCAGGTTGCCGACGATGATGACCTTGTTGATGCCGCGTGCCATGTGGATTCCTCGCTGTTGCTGGCGGCGCGTGCGCACCCGCCTCGTCAAAGGTCGCCGGACAGGGCCGGCGGCTGGACCCCTATCATAGCCGCCCGCCCCGGCTGCGCGCGCCCGGCGGCATGTCCGCCTCCACCGCGCCGGGTTGCCCGGCTCCACCGGCGGCGACTGCCGGTGCACCGTCAGAGCACTGGCGTCCCCCCCGCGGGCACCGGCGCCGCCGGCTGCAGCGGCTCGACCACGTGGCCGGCGGCCGCCCAGGCGTCGAGCCCGCCACGCAGCGGACGCACGCGCCGGTAGCCCTGTGCCATCAGCAGCTGCGCCGCACGCGCGGCAGAGACCTCGTTGGGGCAGTTGCAGTAGAGCACCAGCTCGCGTTCGCGCGGCACACCGGCCAGGCTGGTGTCCAGCGTCGACGGGTCGAACGGCAGCGCGCCGGGAATCGCGCGGCCGTCGAGCTGGCGCGATCCTGCCGTACGCACGTCGAACACCAGCGGCGGGCGCCCCGAGCGCAGCGCCTGCGCCAGTTCGTCCACCCCGATCCGCACCATCCGCAGTGCCACCAGCAAGCGCCGGCGCTGCCACCACTTGAACAGGACGTATAGCGCGAGCAGCGCACCCACCAACTGCACGGCCAGCGCGCCGCTGTCCTCGAACACCGCCAGCACGCGCTCCACCCCGTCGGCGAACACGTAGCCGAGCACCACCGCCGCGCCGGCCCAGATCAGTGCGCCGAGCGCGTCGAACAACAGGAACATCCGTGGCGACAGGCCCATCGCGCCGACCAGCGGCGGGGCCACGGTTGACAGCCCCGGCACGAATTTGGCCACCAGCAGCAACGGCGCCCGCCAACGCTGGAAGTGCAGTTCCGATCGCTTGACGCACGAATCGGGTGACAACGAGATGCGGCACAGGATGCGCATCACGCCCGCCCCGTACCGGCGCCCGGCCGCGTACCAGGCGAAGTCGCTCAGCAGGGAGCCGGCCAGTGCCGCCAGCAGCAAGCCCCCCAACGGAAAACGGCCGGCCGCGGCCAGCGCGCCGGCCACCACCAGCGTCGGGACGGCCGGGAGCGGCAGCCCGGCCTGCTCGACAAGCACATTGAGAAACACCAGCAGCAGGCCGTATTCGGCAAGGAGCGCGACGATCTGGTGGGCCACGGGCAGGCTCGCGTGGAGTAGATGCGCCGCACATGGGGGCGGCGGCCGCGAGTCCCAACCGGGGCCGCGGGAGTTCTCTTTCGCTCAGGCCACCTGCTCGGCCGCGCTGCGGGCGGCGATGCGCCTGGCGCCGAAGGCGACCAGCGGCAGCCACAGCAGCGTGGTCGCCGCCGCGCAGAGGAACACCCCGCTCACGCCCAACCGGCCCAGCGCGATCCCGCCGATGGCGCCGCCCACGAACGCGCCGATGAACTGGCTGGTCGAGTACGCCCCCATCGCCGCGCCCCGCAGGTGCGGCGGCGCCAGCCGGGAAACCAGGCTCGGCAGGGCGGCCTCCAGCAGGTTGAACGCCGAGAAGAACGCGGCCGCCGACACGCCCAGCCAGGCCAGATGTCCGCCCGATTGCGCGAACCCGAGCAACGCCAGCCCGATCGCCGCCACGCAAACCAGCACGATGCGCAGGCTCTGGCCGATCTCCTTCATGCGGTGGAGCGCCGAGCCCATCACGAACGCGGCGATCGCCATCACCGGCAGGTACAGCTCCCAGTGCCGCTCGACCGGCAGGTGCAGTCGGTCGGCCAGCAGCAGCGGCAGCCCGACAAAGCTCGCCGTCAGCAGTAGGTGCAGGAAGAACACCGAGCCGTTGAGCACCAGCAGCCGGCCGTCGCGCAGCATAGCCAGCACGCCGCCCAGGCTCGCTGAGGCTGGGGCCTTTGCCCGCTCGGGCGTCGGCACGATCAGCCACAGCAGCGCCAGCGACGCCAGCGCCAGCACCGAGGTGGCACCAAACAGCCCCGGCAGGCCCGCCACCGCTTCCAGCGGCGGGCCCAGGATCAGCGCGAGCAGAAAGGCCACGCCGATCGACACCCCGATGATGCCCATCACCTTGCTGCGCTGGTCCTCGCGGGTGAGATCGGCCGCCAGCGCGGTACCCGCACCGGCCACCGCGCCCATGCCCTGCAGCGCCCGGCCGGCCACGATCCCCGACAGGGTGTGCGACATCGCCGCCACCAGGCCGCCGGCGGCGAATATCAGCAGGCCGATGGTGATCGCCGGCTTGCGCCCGATCCGGTCCGACAACAGGCCCAGCGGGATCTGCAGCAGCACCTGGCCCAGCCCGTACACGCCCAGCGCCAGGCCGATCAGCAGGCCGCTGGCATCGGGCATCTGCTTCGCGTAAAGCGAGAACACCGGCATGATCAGGAACAGTCCGAACAGGCGCAGGCTGATGACGCAGGCCAGGGTCAGCGCACTGCGGCGCTCGAGGGGGGAGAGCTTGCTCACCGGGGGGAGTTGGGGCGGGAAATCATCTGCCCATTATAGGGAGACGCTCCCCGACCTGATTGCGGCGCCAAGTCGCGCCGCCGCACTCATCAGCACTGGCCCTATAATCGCCCGTCTTGCCACCCGGACGCCCATGCACCCGATGCCCGCCGACGCCAGCCGAACCGCCGACTTCGCCGCCGTGCGCAACCTGGCCTCCGCCGACATGCAGCGGGTGGACGCGTTGATCCGCGCGCGGCTGGCTTCGGACGTGGTGCTGATCAACCAGATCGCCGACCACATCATCGCCGGCGGCGGCAAGCGCCTGCGCCCGATGCTGCATGTGCTGGCGGCCGGTGCCGCCGGCTACGCGGGCGCGCAGCACATCAAGCTGGCGGCCGTGATCGAGTTCATCCACACCTCGACCCTGCTGCACGACGACGTGGTCGACGAGTCGGACCTCCGCCGCGGTCGCCAGACCGCCAATGCGTTGTGGGGCAACGCCGCCAGCGTGCTGGTCGGCGACTTCCTCTACTCGCGTTCCTTCCAGCTGATGGTCGAGCTGGACGACATGCGCGTGATGCGCATCCTCGCCGACACCACCAACACCATTGCCGAGGGCGAGGTGCTGCAGCTGCTCAACATCGGCAACGCCGACGTGGACGAGGCAGCCTACCTGGCGGTGATCGAACGCAAGACCGCGGTGCTGTTCGCCGCCGCCACGGAGCTGGGCGGCCTGCTCGGCGGACTGCCCGACCGCCAGGTCGCCGCGCTGCGCCGCTATGGCATGGAGCTCGGCTACGCCTTCCAGATCGCCGACGACCTGCTCGACTACACCAGCGACGCCGACACGCTGGGCAAGAACATCGGCGATGACCTGGCCGAGGGCAAACCGACCCTGCCGGTGATCTACGCGCTGCAGCAGGCCACCCCGGACGAAGCCCAGGCCATGCGCCGGGCGATCGAGCACGGCGACCTCACCGCGCTGGACCGCGTGCTGGCCACCATCCGCCGCAGTGGCGCGCTGGAACGCACGCATGCCTGCGCCGTGGCGCATGCGGAAGCCGCCCGTGCCGCGCTCACCGCCCTGCCCGCATCGCCCTATCGCGAGGCGCTGGACGCGCTGGCCGCCTACGCGGTCGAGCGCAGCGCCTAAGGCGCATGCGCGGCGCCCGGCCGATCGCCTCGGCGAGCCAGACCCGGCGCCTCCGTTCAAGCTGTCCGCCGCCCCGGATGCCCCGCTGCCATCGCGCCCGCTGGCTGGTCCTCGTGGTGCTGGCGCTGGCGTGGCTGCTTCCGGCCTCCGGCGCCGCGGCGCGTGCCGCCGGCTGGTCGCGCTGGGACAGCCGGGCCTTCGCCCACCTGACCGTGCGCGAGGGCCTGCCGCACGCCACCACCACCGCCTTCGCGCAGGACCGAGAAGGCCTCATGTGGATCGGCACCTTCGGTGGCCTGGTGCGCTACGACGGCTACCGTGTGCAGGTGTTCCGCCAGTCCGGCGGCGGCCTGCCGGACAACTACATCCGCGCGCTGCAGTCGGCGCCCGACGGCAGCCTGATCGTCGGCACCTCGGCCGGTGGGCTGGCCCGCTTCGACCCGCATGGAGACCGCTTTTCCACCTACGACGCCTCGCCCGACCGCGGCACCGGTCCGCACATCCTCACGCTGGCGCCGGACGGCGCGGGCGGCTTCTGGATCGGCGGCCAGAGCGGGCTGAGCCACCTTCGCGCGGACCTGCGCACGATCGACCGGCCGCCGGCCGGTGCCGGCCTGCCGGGAGACGTGCCCGTGTTCGCCGTGCGGCAGGGCCGCCGTGGCGACCTGTGGGTCGGCAGCGGCCAGGGTCTGTACCTGCGCCATGCCGGCACCGCGCGGTTCGTCCGCTTCCGCAGCAGCGACCCTGCCGCCGACGCGGTGCTGGACGAGGACATCTGGGCCCTGCGCGAGGACACGGCCGGCAACCTCTGGGTAGGAAGCGGCACCCGTGGCGTGGCCGTGATCGATCCACGAGGGCATGCACGGGTACCGCCCGGGCTGGATGGCGAGGCGCCGGCCATCCAGCACCGCACGATCCGCGACCTCCTGGCGGCGCCGGATGGACGGCTGTGGATCGCCACCGATGGCGTGGGTGTCGGGGTGTACGACCCGGTGACCGGCGCGATCCGTACGCTGCGCCACGACAGTGCCCGGCCCGCTTCGCTCGGCGGCAACATCGTGCGCGCACTGTTCCTGGACCGCTCCAGCGGCCTGTGGGCGGCGACCGAAACCGACGCCTCCCGCTGCGACACGCGCCCGACCGTTGTGCACACCCTGGACGGGCCGGCGCTTTTCGGCCGTCACGACGCCAACCTCGACGAGAACGTGCGCAGCGTCTACACCGATCGTCGAGGCGCCGTCTGGCTGGGTTTCAACCGCGGCCGCATCGCGCGGATCGACCCCGGCAACGGGGATATCCGGCTGCTGACCCTCGGCGGCGCGCAGCAGGACCAGGACGTGCGCGCGATCGACGCGCTGCCCGACGGACGCATCGTCGCCGCCGCACGCGGCCTGGTCACCATCGACCCGATCACCCTGGCGACGCATCCCTGGTCGCTCGAAGGTCTCGACACGCGGCCGATCCTGGCGCTTCGTGCCTGGCAGGGTGAACTGCTGGTGGGCTCCTACGACGGCCTCTACCGAATCGATCGGGCCGGCCACCTCAGCCACTACCGGCATCAGCCGGCCGATCCGCACAGCCTGGTCGACAACCAGGTGCGCAACATCGCCCCGCTGTCCGATGGCAGCGTGTGGATCGCCACCAGCGGGGGCATTAGCATCCTGCGCCCTGGCGCGAGCGGCTTCGAGAACCTCGTCCGTGCCGACAGCGATCCGGGCAGCCTGCCGCAGAACTACGCAGGGTCGATCGTCGAGCTGGACGGCCGCATCTGGGTCGGTACCTACGGCGGGCTTGCCTCCACCCCGGCCATCCCGGGCCCGCAGGGCTACCGCTTCACCGTGCTGCGCGGCAGCGATGGCCTGGGCAGCGACAACGTCGCCAGCGTGCTGGCCGACCGCACCGGCCGGCTGTGGATCGCCACCGCCAGCGGGCTGGCGGTCTACGCCCCATCGATCGGCCACATCCGCCTGCTCGGCGAGCGCGATGGGCTCAGCGCACGCTTCTACAACCATCGCACCGCCGCGCTGGGCCCCTCTGGCGAGCTGCTCTTCGGCGGGCTGGGCGGCCTGACCGTGATCGTGCCCGCGCCGCAGGCGCGTCCGCGGCAGCCCGACACGCCGTTGGCGGTGACCGCGGCGATGCGTGACGGCATCCCGCTGCCCTACGCCGAGCTGCCCTCCGCGCGGCAACCGCTGACACTGCACGACGTGCACGCGCTGCGCCTGGGCTTCGCGTTGCTCGACTACACCGCCACCGGCGATGTCCGCTATCGCTACCGGCTGGAAGGCTTCGACACGCAATGGACCGAACTGGACCCGGGCGTGCGGCCGGCCGCGGCGTTCACCAACCTACCCGGGGGCAGCTACCGGCTGTGGCTGCAGGCGGACATCCCCGGCCTGCACGCACGCACGGTACAAACCGTCATACCGCTGTTCGTGCGGGGCCGCTGGTACGAGCGCGGCACCGTACGTATTGCGCTGGCGCTGCTGGGCGTGGCACTGGTCTACCTGCTGGTGCGCCTGCGCACGCGCTACCTGCTGGCCCGCGCCGACCGACTCGCGCGCCTGGTAACGGAGCGCACGCGTGAACTGCAGGAGGCCAACGAGCGCCTCAACCGGCTGGCCAGCGTCGACGAGCTGACCGGCCTGCTCAACCGGCGCGAGCTAATGCACCAGCTCGGGCTCGCGCAAGAAACCGCGCAGCGCACGGGAGCGCCGCTGTCGATCCTGATGCTCGACCTGGATGCGTTCAAGGCGCTCAACGACACCCATGGCCACCAGGCCGGCGACGACGCCCTCCGCGCCGTGGCCGCGTGCGTCGCCTCGATGTGCCGCAAGGACGACCGCCTCGGCCGCTACGGGGGCGAGGAGCTGATGGTGGTGATGCAGGATGCCGACCTCGCCACGGCCGCGCGCCGCGCCGAGACGATCCGCCTGGCGCTCGAGGCGCTGGAGGTGGAACATGGCGAACATCGCCTGCGCCTGACCGCCAGCATCGGCGCCGCCCAGCTCAAGCCCGGCGAACGCACGCACGAGCTGATCGCGCGCGCCGACGCGCGGCTGTACCGGGCCAAGCGCGAGGGCCGCAACCGCGTGGCTTCGGGCCCCTAGGACCACGGAAGATGCGGCATGGTCCCGTCCGGCACAGCGACAGGCCGGGCTGGCCGGCTACGGCCGATCGGCGAAAGCCGCGTCCAGCCAGTCGTGCATCATGCGGTAGCTGCGCGCTGCGGCGCGGGGGGCGTACTTGCAGCCGGGCGAGTTCTCCCCGACTTCGGTGAAGCAATGAACCGCGTTGCCGAGTACCACGAACTGCCAATCGGTCCGGCTGGCGCGCATCTCGTCCATGAAGGCGTCCGCGTCCGGCATGGTGCCCTCGTCGTCGGCGCCGTTCATCGCCAACACGCGCGCCTTGAAATGATCGGGCAGGCCCGGCTTGCCGGCCGCCAGGGCGCCATGGAAGGACACCACTGCCGCCACGTCGGCGCCGCTGCGCGCCAGGTCCAGCACCGCCGAACCCCCGAAACAAAAGCCGATCGCGGCGAGCCTGCCGGTGTCCAGCGGCGCCTTGCCGGCCTGCGCCTTCAGTTGCGCCAGCGCCAGGTTCACGCGGCGGCGCATCAGTCCGCGGTCGCCGTAGAGCGGCTGGACCGCGGCCCTGGCTTGCGCGTCGTTGGCCGGGCGCACCCCCTGGCCATACATGTCGGTCAGCAGGATCACGTACTGCTTGCCGGCGATCGCTTCCGCCTTCCGGATCGCCTGCTCGTTCACGCCGTACCAGTTGGGCACCATCACCAGGCCGGGCCGCCGGGCCGGACCGGCGTCGTCGTAGACCAGCACGCTGTGGAACCGGGTGCCGCCATCGGTCCACTCGATGGGCCGGTGCACCATCTTCGCCGAGGCGGCGAAGGCCAGGGGGAGTGCGGAAAGGGCGAACAGGATGCGGCGCATGGCGACGACTCCGGTGGGGTGGGCAGGCGCTCCGCGCCGGGTTCCGCGGCTCCGGCCGCGGTCCTGAATCAACGCCCCGCGGCGTGCGCGGCGAGGCGACGCTTGAGCGGCGCCAGCCGGTCGACCAGGCGCACGCCCAGGGCACGCGCCGCGACCAGGGGCGGCGCCTGCCAGGCGTAGATGCGGCCCAGCGCGTCGAAGCTCCAGGCATCCAGGGTGTCGGCGCTGCGACGGCGGCGCGCGTAGCGGCGCAGCACGTGCGGCGCGGCGATGTCGCGCCCGGCATCGCGGGCGGTGGCCAGCGTGTCGCGCAGCTCGGCCACGTCACGCAAGCCCAGGTTCACGCCCTGCCCGGCCAACGGATGCACTGCGTGCGCCGCGTCGCCCAGGAGCACCAGGCGCTCGGCCTGGTAGCGATCGGCCAGCTGCAGCTTGAGCGGGAAGGCGGCGCGACGGGTGCTCGCGATGACTCGCCCGAGCCGGAAATCGCTGGCCACGCCCAGCTCGGCGCAGAAGGCCGCATCGTCCAGCGCAAGCACACGCTGCGCCTCGGCCTCGGGCAACGACCACACGATCGAACTGCGCCCGTCGGCCAGCGGAAGCAGCGCCAGCGGACCGCCCGGCAGGAAGCGCTGCCATGCGGTGTGCTGGTGCGGGCGCTCGGTGGTGACGTGCGCGACCACGCCGCGCTGGCCGTAGTCGTGCCCATGCGTGTCCAGCCCGGCCAGCCGGCGCAGCGGCGAACCGGCGCCGTCGGCGGCCACCAGCAGGCGGGCCGACAGGCTGGCGCCAGCGCCCGCATCCAGTTCCAGCACGGCGCGGTCCTCGCGCACCTCATAGCCGGTCACCTGGGCCGGGCAGAGTCGCTGCACACCCGCCGCTTCCAGCGCCTGCCACAGCGTCCACTGCACCAGGCCGTTCTCGACGATCCAGCCGAGCCAGGCGCGGCCTTCGGCGGCGGCATCGAAGTCGAGCGCCGTGCCGGTGCGCGCGTCCCAGACATGCATGCGCGCATAGGATGCGGCCCGCCGCTCGCGGATGGACGTCCAGACGTCCAGGCCGTCAAGCAGTGCGATCGACGAGGCGGCCAGTCCCACCACCCTCAGGTCGACCTCCTCCTCGGCCCGCCAGGGCGTCGGCGGACGCGCCTCCAGCAGGGCGGTGGCGAAACCTGCACGGGCCAGTGCCAGCGCTGTCGCGGCGCCGACCATGCCACCGCCGACCACCGCCACGTCCAGCAACGGCGCGCGACGTCCGGATTGAGGCCGCGCCGGGTTCATGGCGCGCGCTCCAGTACGGCCCGCGGTGGCTCGCCGCGGAAGCCCATGCCGCGGCGTAGTAGCGCGTCCTTCAACGGTGGCACGCGGTCGCAGGCGAGCAAGGCCAGCGAGCGCAGCGGGCCGAGCCAGGGTTGCGGCAGGCAGGCCAGCTGCACCAGGCCATGACTCATCGCCATGGTGCCTTCACGATCGGGGGCGCGGCGCGCGGCGTAGGTGGCCAGCAGCCGCTCGTCGCCCGGGTCGGCCGCTGCCCCGACCAGTTCGGCCAGGGTCAGCGCATCGCGCAGGCCGAGGTTGAAGCCCTGCGCACCGATCGGATGCACCGTCTGCGCCGCGTTGCCGACCAGCACCGCGCGCGGTGCGGTGAGGCGCGTGGCGGCCACGCGCTGGATCGCGTACGGGAAGCGCTTGCCCGGGCGGTCGAGCCGGCCCAGCCGCCAACCGAAGCGGCGCTGGGCCAGTGCCAGGTATGCCGCGTCGTCCATCGCCGCCACCGGTTCGGCCTGCTTGCCGGGCACCGTCAGCACCAGGCCGCAACGGCGGCCGGCAAGCGGAAGCAGCGCCACCGGGCCTTCGTCGCTGAAGCGCTCGTACGCGCGATGGCCGTGCGCACGCCCGGGCGTGACCGTGCACACGAACAGCGTCTGCCCATAGTCGTGCGTCTCCGCGGCAATCCCCAGCCGCTCGCGCACGAACGAAGCGGTGCCGTCGGCGCCGACCAGCAACGGCGTGTCGATCCGGCGCACGCCGTCGGCGGTGTGCACCTGCGCACGCCAGCCGGCGGCCAGCGGCTCGATCGCTTCCAGCCTGGCCGGGGCCAGCCGCTGCAGGCGCGTGCATTCGTCCAGCCGGCGCAGCAGCGCGGCGCCCAGCTCGCGTGCCGGCAGCGTCCAGCCCAGCGCATCCACACCGGCATTCTCCGCATCCAGCCGCACGCTGCCGAACTCGCCGGCCCGGCTGACATGGATGTGCTGGATCGGGGTGGCCCCCTCCCGCGCATGCGCCCACACGCCGATCGCCTCCAGGCCGTTGACGGTGGCGCGGGCGAGCGCCAGGTTGCGCTCGTCGTAGCTCGGCTGCGCGTCGGCGCGCGGTGCGGCGGCCTCGACCAGCACCGCGTCGACGCCGGCGGCGTCCAGCGCGATCGCCAGGCTGGCGCCGACCAGGCCGCCGCCGACGATCAGCACGGGCCCGCGTGGGGGGGGAGGAACAGTCATGCCGCGGATGATACGGCCGAACACGCGGGCGTCGCATGGGCCGGACGGGCTTCGGCTAAACTAGCGGTCTACCTTTTCCCTTCACGCCGCCTGCATACGGAGCACCTTCATGGCTATGACGCGAAACCAGCGCCTCGGCATCTTCCTGGCACTCGCCCTGGTGATGGCCGTTACCCGCGGCGCGGTGCACACCCACCACTTCGAGGCATTCCCGGACGCGTCCTGGG
This sequence comes from Frateuria sp., assembly GCF_035695185.1. Lineage (GTDB taxonomy): Bacteria > Pseudomonadota > Gammaproteobacteria > Xanthomonadales > Rhodanobacteraceae > Frateuria_A. The sequence continues at coordinate 13,695 of NZ_DASSES010000035.1, read as the reverse complement.
GCGTGTTCTTCCTGGCCGGCTTCTGGCTGCGCGGCACCGGTCGCTGGGCCTTCCCGCTGCTGATGGCCGAGGCCGTGCTGGTCGACTACCTGGTGATCACCGGCCAGGGACTGGCTTTCTGGAGCCACTACTGCGTCTCGCCGGCGTACTGGTTCCTGGTCGCCGCCTACGGTGCGCTGTGGCTGGGCGGCAGCTGGCTGGCCAGGCATCAGGCCGGCCTGAAGCTCTCCACCCTGGGCCTGGCCGTGGCCGCGCTGCTGGTCAGCGAGGCGGTCTGCTTCGTGGTGTCCAACGGCAGCTTCTACTGGCTGAGCGACAGCGTGCCGGCGCCGCGCAGCCTGGCCGCCTGGCTCGAGAACATGGGTGACTGGTACCTGCCGTTCCTGCAGGTGACCGCGCTGTACGTCGGCCTGGGCGCAGCGGTGCACGTGCTGGCGAGCCAGCTGACCCGCGCACTGGCCCATGAAGGCCAGGCGCACTGATGGGCAATCGCCTGTCGAAGATCTATACCCGCACGGGCGACGACGGCAGCACCGGCCTGGGCGACGGCTCGCGGGTGCCGAAGGATTCGGCCCGCGTGGCGGCGTACGGCACCATCGACGAGCTCAACAGCACGCTCGGCATGGTGCTCGCCTGCGAGGGCGTCCCGCCGGCGGTGCGCGAGGCGCTGACCCAGGTCCAGCATGAATTGTTCGACCTCGGCGGCGAGCTGTGTATCCCGGGCATGGCCATGGTGCAGGACGCCGACGTCACCCGGCTGGAATCCGTACTGGACGCCTTCAACGAACCGCTGCCTCCGCTGAAGGAGTTCATCCTGCCCGGCGGCGGCATGGCGGCGGCCTGCTGCCACCTGGCGCGGACGGTGTGCCGGCGTGCCGAGCGCGAGGTGATCGCGCTCGCCCGCGAGGAAGCCGTGCGACCGCAGGCACAGCGCTATCTCAACCGGCTGTCGGACCTGCTGTTCGTGATCTGCCGCGTACTGGCGCGAGCCGGCGGCCACGGTGAAGTGATCTGGCAGCACGAGCGGCGCCCGCGCGGCTGAGGTCCACGGTGCTGCGGCTCTACACCCATCCGGCGTGCCTGCAGCACGACCCGGGCCCCGGCCACCCCGAATCTCCGGAACGCCTGCGCGCCGTACTGGCGGCGCTGGACCATGACCGCTTTGCCGCGCTGGACCGCATCGAGGCGCCACGTGCCGGCATCGCGGCCCTCGAGCGCGTGCACGAAGCGGCGTACGTGGCGCGCATCCTGGCCAGCGCCCCCATGGCCGGTACCGTTCCCCTGGACGAGGACACCCTGATGTCGCCCGCCTCGGCGGAGGCTGCGCTGCGTGCGGCCGGCGCCGTGGCCGCGGCGGTCGATGCGGTGCTCGAGGAACGCGGCGGCCGGGCGTTCTGCGCCGTGCGCCCACCGGGGCACCACGCGACCGCGGACCGCGCGATGGGCTTCTGCCTGTTCAACAACGTCGCCATCGGTGCCGCGCATGCGCTGGCCGAGCACGGCCTGGAGCGCGTGGCGATCGCCGACTTCGACGTCCACCACGGCAACGGTACGCAGGACATCTTCGCGCGCGAGCCGCGCGTACTGTTCGTCTCGACCCATCAGTCGCCCCTGTACCCGGGCAGCGGCAGGGCCGACGAAACGGGCGTGGGCAACGTGCTCAACGCCCCGTTGCCCCCGGGCACCGGCCGGCAGGGCTTCCGGCGGACCTGGGATGACTGCCTGCTGCCCCGGCTGGACGCATTCCGCCCGCAGCTGCTGCTGGTTTCCGCCGGCTTCGACGCTCACCGCGCCGACCCGCTGGCGCAGCTGCAACTGGACGCCGACGACTACGCCTGGCTGACCACGCGGCTGCTGGACATTGCCTTCGCCCACGCGGATGGCCGCGTCGTCTCGACCCTGGAAGGCGGCTATGACCTTCAGGCGCTTGCCGCCAGCGTGGCCGCACACGTCACTGCGCTCGCCGGTTGACGGGACGTCCGCGGGGCCCCCTGCGGAGCCTGTCCGAGCGGCAACCTCGGCGGATCGGAGGTCCGTTGCGCTCGCGATCATGTTCCTGCAAGGGTGCCGCGGGGCGCGGGGTTTGGTAGGGGCTGCCCGGCGTTTCCTGCCGGTAACGCACCCTTTCTGCTAGTTTTACGCGTCCTGACGAACGCCGACAGCCCACGTGACGCCGAGCCACACGACCCTGCGCGCCCTGCCCCCACGCCGCCTGATGGCGGTCGCCGCCGCCCTTGCCCTGTTCGGCGGGCCGGTCGAGGCCCAGGTCACGGCTCCTGCCTCATCGCCGGAGTCCATCACGCCAGCCACGCCCGCCGGCACCGGCGCCAGCGTGACGAGCTGCCCGCTCGGCACCTTCCGTTGCCCGCCGCGCCCGGAAAGCTTCGCGCTGTGCCGGCCCAACGCGCTGCTCGAGTTCTACGACCCGACGTTGCCACGGGACCCGGCGCTGCGCGAGACCTCCGACACGGTCGTGGACGCGGCGCACGTGGACAGCTCCAACCGGACCGTCTATCGCCTCTCCGGCGAGGTCCGCATCGAGCGCGCCGACCAGCTGCTGCGCGCCGACCGGATCGACTACGACGACGCCAGCACCGACTACGACGCGCAGGGCAACGTGCGCTACCAGGAGGCCGGCCAGCTGCTCAGCGCCGATCACCTTCGCGGCAACACCGAAGCTAACCGCGGCGTGGCCGAGAACGTGCGCTACCAGTTGCTGCAGTCGCGCGGCAACGGCACCGCCGCACGCGGCGAGCTGCTCGACGCGCAACGCAGCCGCTACAGCCTGGTGAGCTATTCCACCTGCGATGTCGGCCATCACCTGTGGGAAGTGCGCGCCAGGACCCTGAAGATCGACAAGGCCAGCGGGGTAGGCACGGCCCACGGCGCAACCATGCGCTTCGCGAACGTGCCGTTCCTGTACCTGCCCTACTTCACCTTCCCGGTCGACAACCGGCGCAAGAGCGGCTTCCTGTATCCGACCTTCGGCAGCTCGAACCGCTCGGGGACGATGTTCGCGATCCCCTATTACCTGAACCTGGCGCCGAACTACGACGCCACACTGGAACCGCGCATCTACACCCAGCGCGGCACGCTGCTGGCGGGTGAATTCCGCTATCTCGTTCCCGGCACGCGCGGCCAGCTCAACGTCGAGTACCTGCCCAACGACCACGGGGACAACAGCTCGGACAACGAGCCGACCAAGGGCAACGACCGCTGGCTGCTGAAGTACAACGATGCCACGCGCCTGTGGGGACCGTGGTCGTTCGCCACCAGCATCAACCGCGCGTCCGACCGCAGCTACCTGCGCGACTTCGGCAACGACCTGTACACCTCCTCGGTCGGCACGCTCGCCTCCAGTGCCTACATCCGGGGGCGCGGCAACTGGTGGAACGCCACCTTCGGCGCCAACAGCTATCAGAACGTCGATCCCTACCTGCCCGACACGGTGGTGCAGTACAAGCGCTGGCCGCGCGCCACGCTGGGGCTGGACATCCCATTGACGCGCTGGCTGGAGTTCGGTGCCGACACCGAGGCCGTGGCCTTTCGAAAGGACAACGTGATCGAAGGCAACCGGGTCGACCTGTACCCCTACCTGGCTGCCGACTTCCGCGGCGCCGCCTGGTTCGTGCGACCCAAGCTCGCCTACCGTTACACCGCCTACCAGCTCGACGCGAACTACGCGAACTACGGCTTCCGCGGCCCGCTGCTCGGTACCCAGGTCTCGCCCTTCGACGACCGCACGCCCAGCCGTGCATTGCCGATCGCCAGCCTGGACACCGGCCTGATCTTCGAGCGCGCGACCTCGTTGTTCGGCACGGCCTACACGCAGACGCTGGAGCCGCGGCTGTACTACCTGTACGTGCCCTACCGGAACCAGGACGACCTGCCGGTGTTCGACACGCGGCGCATGTCCTTCGACTACTGGCAGCTGTTCTCGCCCAACCAGTTCTCCGGCGCCGATCGCCAGATGAACGCCAACAACCTCACCGCGGCGCTCACCACCCGCTTGCTGGACGACGATGGCGTCGAGCGTTTGTCGGCCAGCATCGGCCAGATCCGCTACTTCACGCCCCAGCGCGTCCAGTTGCCCAACAGCGCCACCACCACTGCCGCACCCACGGACTGGGCACGCTCGGACTATGTGGCCGAGCTGGGCGTGCAGCTGAACGACCGCTGGCGTCTCAACAGCGCCTACCAGTGGAGCCCGAACACCCGCCAGACCAACCTCGGCACGCTGGGGCTGCAGCGGCGCATCGGCGCGGACGGCATCTTCAACTTCTCCTATCGATTCCGCCGCAACTACGTTGAGCAGTACGACGCCTCGGCGATCTATCCGATCTCCGAGCGTTGGCGCCTGCTGGGCCGCTGGGTCTATTCGGTACGCGACCAGCGCACGGTCGAGGCACTGGCCGGCGTGGAATACGACAGTTGCTGCGTCGCCGTGCGGGTCGTCGGGCGTCACTACGTCGTCGCCAGCGGGCCGGTAACGCAGCGTGGCCGGACCAACAACGCGGTGATGTTCGAGCTCGTCTTCAAGGGCCTGGGCGCCTTCAACGGCCAGGCGGAGGACGTACTGCGGCGTGGTATTCTTGGCTATCAGTAACGGCTGGCGCGAACTTTCCGGCGCCGTTGCGATCCACGGTTGTCGGCCGGCGAGATCGGCCGCGAAGCACCGTCCCCTCCAACCATCGCCGCGCAGGCGATTGAAGGTCCGACCGATGAAGCACCCCACCGCGCTGCTCCTCCTCGCGCTCGCCGCGGCCACGACGCTGCCCGTCCAGGCCCAGTTGCTGCCGCAAGCCCAGGCTGATGCCACGGCCTCGGGCACGCAGCCGCTCGACCGCATTGTCGCGGTGGTCGACGACAGCGTGATCCTCCAGAGCGAGCTGGACGATGCCGTGCGCTCGGTCAGGCAGCAGTACGCCAGCAACCCCGGCCGGTTGCCGCCGGACGACGTGCTCGAGCGGCAGGTGCTCGACCGCCTGGTGCTGATGAAGCTGCAGGTGGCCAAGGCCGGTGAACAGGGGATCCGCGTATCCAACTCGGATGTCGACCAAGCCGTCGCCGCCGTCGCCCAGCAGAACCACCTGTCCCCGCAGCAACTGCAGCAGGCGGTCGAACAGAGCGGGCAGAGCTTCGCCGCGTTCCGCGGCCAGCTGGCCGACCAGATCATGGTGCAGCGCCTGCACGAGAGCGTGGTGCGTGACTCGGTCAACATCACCGACAGCGAAATCAACAACCTGCTCAACAGCCCGACCTACAAGGCGGGCGAAGTGCACCTGGCCCACATCCAGATCTCGATTCCCGCCGGCGGCACCGCCGCCGACATCGGCGCCGCGCAGGCCAAGGCCCAGGAGGCCCTCAACGCGATCAAGGGCGGCATGGATTTCAACGCCGCGGCCATCCGCTATTCGGATGCCCAGGACGCGCTGGAAGGTGGCGACCTCGGCTGGCGCAAGATGGACGAGATCCCGCCGGCCTTCGCCGACACCGTCTCAGGCATGAAGCCGGGCCAGGTCAGCCCGGCGCTGCGTGGCCCCACCGGCTTCCACATCATCAAGCTGGTCGACCAGCGTGCGCCCAGCCGCCAGGTGGTCACCGAGTACCACGCCCGGCAGATCCTGATCCGCCCGAGTGAACTGGTGACGCCCGAACAGGCGCAGCAGAAGGCGCAGGACCTGTACAACCGCATCGTCAACAAGCACGAGGACTTCGCCAAGCTGGCGAAGGAGAATTCCAAGGACCCCACCACCGCCAACGCCGGTGGCGACATGGGCTGGTTCCAGCGCGACCAGTGGGGTAGCACGATCGCCCAGCAGGTATCCCAGCTCAAGGAAGGCGAGGTGTCGCAGCCGTTCCAGAGCGAGGCCGGCTGGCACATCCTGCAGCTGGAAGGCACGCGCAAGAGCGATGTCACCGAGGAGAGCGAGCGCAACCAGGCGCGCCAGGCGATCGGCAACCGCAAGGCCGAGCAGGCCTACGAGGACTTCCTGCGGCAGCTGCGCGCCGACGCCTACGTCAATATCCTGGTGCCGGAGCTGAAAGAGCCGGACGCGCAGGACAAGACCTGAGCCGTGCCTTGAGAGCCGGCCTGCCGCGACTGGCGCTGACTGCCGGGGAGCCGGCCGGTGTCGGCCCCGAACTGCTGGTCCGGCTGACCGCCATGCCACTGGCGGCCGGACTGGTAGCGATCACCGACCGCGAACTGCTGCACCGCGCCGCGGCCCGTTGCGGGGTGACCCTTCGCCTGCTCGACGACGACGGCCAAGCGCACGCGCACGTGCCGGGCAGCCTGCGCGTGCGGCACGTACCGCTGGGGGTGGAGGAGCGCCCCGGCGAGCCCGATCCACGCAACGCGCGGCACGTGCTCGCCACGCTGGCCGAGGCTGCCGACGGCTGCCTCGAGGGGCGCTACGACGCGGTGGTCACCGCGCCCGTGCAGAAGGCCTCGATCAACGACGCCGGCATTCCCTTCAGCGGGCATACCGAGTTCTTTGCCGAGCGCGCCGGGGTGGACGTGGTGATGATGCTGGCCGGTCCGGGGCTGCGGGTGGCGCTGGCCACCACGCACCTGCCGCTGCGGGACGTGCCCGCGGCGATCACCCGCCAGGTGCTGGAGCGCACGCTGCGCATCGTGCATGACGAGCTGCGCAACAAGTTCGGCATTACAGCGCCGCGTATCGCGGTGCTGGGCCTGAATCCTCACGCCGGCGAGGGCGGCCACCTGGGCCGCGAGGAACGGGAAGTGATCGAGCCCACGCTCGAACTCCTGCGCGCACGCGGCATGCAGCTGACCGGCCCGCTGCCGGCCGACACCGCCTTCGTGCCAGCGCAACGCGCGGGTTACGACGCGGTGCTCGCGATGTACCACGACCAGGCGTTGCCGGTACTCAAAAGCGAGGCCTTCGACCGCACCGTGAACCTCACCCTTGGCCTGCCCTTCGTCCGCACGTCGGTCGACCACGGCACCGCACTCGATCTGGCCGGCACCGGTCGCGCCGACCCGTCCAGCCTTGTGGCGGCAGCACGCATGGCGCTGGAACTCGCAACCCTGCGCGAGCATACGCAGGGGCCGGGCGGCGGTTAGCGCAGGCGCCCGTTCGTACATCGCGCGCCTCGCGCCACAGTTGATACCTGCGCCCATCAGCCATCCCCAAGCCCCCGCCTATGTCCGCCCGACCCAAGAAAAGCTTCGGCCAGCACTTCCTGCACGAGAAGCGCTACATCGAGCGCATCGTCAGCGCCATCGCGCCGAAGCCGGAAGACCGCGTGGTCGAGATCGGCCCCGGCGAGGGCGCGCTCACGCTGCCGCTGCTGGCCGCGGCCGGCCGGCTCACCGCCATCGAGCTGGATACCGATTTGATTCCCGGCCTGCAGGCGCGCGCGAGCGCGGTCGGCACGCTGGAGATCCTCCACGCCGACGTGCTCAAGGTGGACTTCACCGCGCTGGCGCAGCGCCTGGGCGTGCCGCGGGTGCGCCTGGCCGGCAACCTGCCGTACTACATCTCCAGCCCGATCCTGTTCCACTGCGTCGACCACGCCGCGGCGATCCAGGACATGCACTTCATGCTGCAGAAGGAAGTAGTCGACCGGATGGCGGCCGACCCGGGCAGCAAGGTCTATGGACGACTTTCGGTGATGCTCCAGCTCGCGTGCCGGGTGGAACCACTGTTCACCGTGCCCCCCGGCGCATTCCGCCCGCCGCCGAAAGTCGATTCGGCGGTGGTGCGGTTGGTCCCGCTGGCTGCGCACGAGCGGCACGACGCGGACCCGCAACGCCTGCACGCGATCGTCAAGGCGGCCTTCGCGCAGCGGCGCAAGACCCTGGCCAACGGCTTGAAGAACCTGCTCGATAGCGCCGCCATCGCCGACGCGGGCATCGATCCGAAGACCCGCGCCGAAACCCTCGCGCCCGCGGACTTCGTGCGCCTGGCCAAGCTTCCCGCGTGACGGGTCGCCTACACGCGCAGGCCCGCGCGTAGGCCGTACAATCGACGCATGAATCCCAAACCTTCCTACACGATCGACGTGCAGGTCGAAACCCGTTTCGTCCCCGACCAGTCCAAGCCGCACGACAACCGCTACGTGTTCGCCTACACCGTGACGCTGCACAACGCCGGCGACGTGCCCGCGCGCCTGCTCACCCGCCACTGGGTGATCACTGATGCCAACGGCAAGGTGGAAGAGGTGCGCGGCGACGGCGTCGTCGGCGAACAGCCGTGGATGCGCCCGGGCGACCGCTACCAGTACAGCTCGGGGGCGGTGCTGGATACCGCCGTGGGCACGATGCGCGGCAGCTACCAGATGCTTGCCGACGACGGCACCCGCTTCGAGGCGCCGATCCCCCCGTTCACGCTGTCCATACCGCGCACCCTGCACTGATGGCACGCACAACCGAGGGTTCGCCTGCGATGGACCGGCTCTGGACGGACGAGTTCTGATGGCGACATATGCAATCGGCGACGTGCAAGGCTGCTACCCGGAGCTCTCGCGCCTGCTCGACAAGCTCAGGTTCGACCCGGCAGGCGATCAGCTGTGGTTCTGTGGCGACCTGGTCAACCGCGGAGGCGAGTCGCTTCAAGTGTTGCGGCTGATTCATGGCCTGCGCGAGAACGTGGTGGTCACGCTGGGCAACCACGACCTCAGCCTGCTGGCGATCGCCCAGCGCAAGCCGGATGCGCAGTCGCGGGTCAACCCCGAGTTGCGCGAGGTGCTGTTCGCCGACGATGCGCCCGTCCTGTTCGAATGGCTGCGCAACCAGAAGCTGCTCCACCACGACGAAGCGCTCGGCTGGGGCATGGTGCACGCCGGGCTGGCGCCTTCATGGACGCTGCGCCAGGCCTTGCGTGCCGCACAGGAAGTCGAGCGCGAGCTGTCCAGCCCGCGGCATCCGCGGCTGCTGCGCAACCTTTTCGGCAACCGCCCGGCCACCTGGTCCAGCCGGTTGCAGGGAGTCGAGCGCTTCCGTGCCACCATCAATACGATGACGCGGATGCGCTACTGCGACGTCAACGGCCGCATCGACTTCGAAGCCAAGGGCGCGCCCGGCTCGCAGAAGCCCGGGCTCTATCCGTGGTTCGCCGTACCCGGCATGCGCCGGCGCGAGGTCAAGATGGTCTGCGGGCACTGGTCCGCACTGGGACGCTTCGCCGGGCTGGGCGTGTATGCCATCGACACCGGCTGCGTGTGGGGCGGTCAGCTCACCGCCCTGCGAGTGGACACCGAAGAGCCGCAGTACATCACGGTGAACGCCGAGCCACACCGCAAGCGGCTACCGGGGGGCGGGGACTGAGCGTCCACCGCCCTTTCCGTGGAGCGAAGGACGGGGACGAAGGGCGCTCTTGCGACGCGGCTGCCCAGGGGACGCGTCCCCCAAGGGCCCACCGCGGGCCCTGCCCCTGACCGCGCGAGCCTCTCCCCGCCGGGGAGAGGGATCACGAGCCTCAGACCAGCTGGCCGTGGCAGTGCTTGTACTTCTTGCCCGAGCCGCACGGACACGGGTCGTTGCGGCCGATCTTCGGGCCCTCGTGGTGCACGGTGCCCGCGGGGGCCGGTGGTGGCGCTTCGTTGCCCAACGCGTTGACCGGCGCGCCGCCGCCGCTGGCGAGCATCTGCTGCTGCAGGCGAGCCGCCAGGCGTTGCTGCTCGGCCTCCATCGCGGCAACCTCTTCCTCGCTGCGGATACGCACGCGCGCGAGCATCTGCACGACCTCGGTCTTGATCCTGTCGAGCATCTCGGAGAACAGCTCGAACGACTCGCGCTTGAACGCCTGCTTGGGATCCTGCTGCGCGTAACCACGCAGGTAGATGCCCTGGCGCAGGTAGTCCATGCTGGCCAGGTGCTCCTTCCAGGCGTTGTCGACCACGCTCAGCATGATGTGCTTTTCCAGCTGGCGCATGGTTTCGGCGCCGACCTGCGCCTCCTTGGCCTTGAAGGCCTGGTCCATCGCCTCGCGCACGTGATCGCGGATCTGCGCCGCGTCCAGCTCATGCTGCTGCTCGACCCAGGCCTTCAGGCCGGTGGCGATGCCGAACTCGCTGTCGAGTGCACGCTCGAGGCCTGCGATGTCCCACTGCTCGTCGATGCTGTCCGGCGGCACGTGGCTGTTGACGATCGACTCGACCACGTCCTCGCGGATGTCGGCGATGGTGGCCGACACGTCCTCGCCCTCCAGCAGCTCGTCGCGCTGGCGGTAGATCACCTTGCGCTGGTCGTTGGCGACGTCGTCGAACTCCAGCAGGTGCTTGCGGATGTCGAAGTTGTGCTGTTCGACCTTGCGCTGGGCCTTCTCGATCTGGCGGCTGATCATGCGCTCCTCGAGCGGATCGTCCTCCTTCATGCCGAAGCGCTTCATCCAGCGCACCAGGCCCTCGCCGCCGAAGATGCGCAGCAGGTTGTCCTCCAGCGCCAGGTAGAAGCGCGAGGAGCCGGGGTCGCCCTGGCGCCCGGAACGGCCGCGCAGCTGGTTGTCGATGCGGCGCGACTCGTGTCGCTCGGTGCCGACGATGTGCAGGCCTCCGGCCGCGAGCACCTGCTCGTGGCGCTTCTTCCATTCGCTCTTGACGCGCTGGCGGTCGACCTCGGAGGCATCCGCTGGCAGCGCGGCGAGCGCGGCCTCGAGGCTGCCGCCGAGCACGATGTCGGTGCCGCGGCCGGCCATGTTGGTGGCGATGGTCACCGCGCCGGGTGCGCCGGCCTGCGCCACGATGTGCGCCTCGCGCTCGTGCTGCTTGGCATTGAGCACCTCGTGCGGGACCTTCGCCTTGGTCAGCAGCTCGGAAAGCAGCTCGGACACCTCGATCGAGGTGGTGCCGACCAGCACCGGCTGGCCCCGCTTGTGGCAGTCCTTGATGTCCTCGATCACCGCGCGGTACTTGGCCGCCTGGCTCAGGAACACGATGTCGAGGTTGTCCTTGCGGATCATCGGCTTGTGGGTGGGGATCACCACCACCTCCAGGCCGTAGATGGTCTGGAACTCGTACGCCTCGGTATCGGCCGTGCCGGTCATGCCGGCCAGCTTCTTGTACATGCGGAACAGGTTCTGGAACGTCACCGTCGCCAGCGTCTGGTTCTCGCGCTGGATCGGCACGCCCTCCTTCGCCTCGACCGCCTGGTGCAGGCCGTCGGACCAGCGACGACCGGCGAGCGTGCGGCCGGTGAACTCGTCGACGATGATGACCTCGCCGTCGCGCACGATGTAGTCCACGTCGCGCTGGTAGATGGCGTTGGCGCGCAGCGCGGCGTTGAGGTGGTGCACCACGGCCAGGTTGCGGGCGTCGTACAGGCCGCTGTCCGGGTCGATCACGCCGACCTTGCGCAGCAGCTCCTCGGCATGCGCCATGCCCTCTTCGGACAGGTGCACCTGCTTCTGCTTCTCGTCGACCCAGTAGTCACCCGTGCCTTCCTCGGTCTCCTGCCGCTTCATCTGCGGCACGATGCGGTTGACCGCGAGGTACAGCTGCGGCGAGTCCTCGGCCGGGCCGGAGATGATCAGCGGCGTGCGCGCTTCGTCGATCAGGATCGAGTCGACCTCGTCCACGATCGCGTAGTGCAGGCCACGCTGGTAGCGCTGCTCCTTCGACAGGGCCATGTTGTCGCGCAGGTAGTCGAAGCCGAATTCGTTGTTGGTGCCGTAAGTGATGTCGGCGGCGTAGGCGGCGTGCTTGTCGCCATGGTCCATGCCCGGGTACACCACCCCGGTGGTCAGGCCCAGGAAGTTGTACAGCTTGCCCATCTGCGCCGAGTCGCGGCGGGCCAGGTAGTCGTTCACGGTGACCACGTGCACGCCCTTGCCTTCCAGCGCATTGAGGTAGACCGGCAGCGTCGCGACCAGGGTCTTGCCCTCGCCGGTGCGCATCTCGGCGATCTTGCCCTGGTGCAGCACCATGCCGCCGATCAGCTGCACGTCGTAATGGCGCATGCCGAGCACGCGCTTGGCTGCTTCGCGCACCACGGCGAAGGCCTCGGGCAGCAACTTGTCGAGCGTCTCGCCCTTGGCCAGGCGCTCCTTGAATTCCCCGGTCTTGTCCCGCAGCGCCGTGTCATCCAGCTTTTCGAACTCCGGCTCCAGCGCGTTGATCCGCGCGACGGTCTTGGAAAGCTGGCGCAGCACGCGTTCGTTGCGGCTGCCGAAAAGGCTGGTCAGGGCACGATTGAACATCGATCTTCCGTCAGTGAAGGCTCAAGGCCCGCGGTGGACGCGGGCGAAAGGAGGCATGTTACTACAGCCGCTCCGACTGGCCGGGATGGCGGCGGAAAGCCGGGGATTCAAGGGAGCGGCGATACCGGGGATGTGGCAGGGCGCCTGGACACCCCGTGGGCGGGGTGCTCATGCGCGTTTCGCCCGGGAACCGGCACCAGGCCGACCGCTCCCGCCCTGCAGGGCACCGCCCGCAGGGCTCCCGCATGGCTTGCGGCTAGCGGTGGCTCTTCACGTAAGCCAGCGGATTGACCACGCGGCCCTTGTACCAGACCTCGAAGTGCACGTGCGGGCCGGTCGAACGACCGGTGGAGCCCGCGCGCGAAATGACCTCGCCCACGTGGACGCGCTGCCCCGGGCGCACCAGCAGCTTGCTGTTGTGGGCGTAGCGGGTCATGTAGCCGTTGCCATGGTCGATCTCGACCACGTTGCCGTAGCCGCTGCGCACCCCGGTGAAGGTGACCATGCCTTCGGCAACGGCGTGGACCGGCGCGCCGAACGGCACGGCGATGTCCAGGCCGGTATGACGGGCGCTGTGGCCGTCGAACGGATCGGGGCGCACACCGAAGTAGGAGGAGATGTAACCCGAAGCCGGCATGCCGGTGGGCTTGAGATTGGAATCGATCTTGGCATCAAGCAGCAGACTCTGCAGCGCGGACAGCTGCGCCTGCTGGACATCGAACTGGCCGGCAAGCTGGTCGATGCTCCTGCCCAGGGTCGGGGGCAGGGCGTAGGCACTGCCGGAGGTGTCCTCCAGACCACCCAGCGCGGGCGGCTGGTCGAAGTTGAATTCGCCGGAATCGAGCTTGCCGACCTCGGTCAGGCGCTCGCCCAGCGCGTTGAGGCGGGTGGATTGCGCCTCGAGCTGGCCCAGCTTGACCGCCAGCGCATCGAGTTCGCGCTGGGAGTCCTTGCGCACTCCCGCCAGCTGCGTGTCCTGCTGATGGATCTGTTGTTTGAGTTGCTGGATCTCGGCCAGCGCGCGATCGCGTGGACTGGATACGGTCAGCGCCACGGCGGCACCCAGCACACCACACCCGGCCACCGCTGCCATCGCCAGCCCCACCAGCCGCCAGCGCAAGCGCCGCTGGCTCAGATCGTAGGTCCTGGGCACTTTCCTGGAGCGGGATACGAGTATGATCTGCATTGCTTTTCTTCACTTCTGATGACGGCACCATGCAGCGCGCCGATCCCCCCGCCTCCCGCCGTCCCGACCGTGGCCCCAAGCCGCTGGCCGAGTGCGGTTCGTTCGCCTCGCTGGCCCGCAAGGCCGGTGAGCTGGATGCGTTGGATCGTGCCCTGCGCCAGACGCTGCCGACACCCTTGCGCGAGCAGGTGCGATTCGCCCACCTGCGCAACGGCCGCCTCGTCTTCCTGGCGTCCTCACCGGCCTGGGCGGCGCGCCTGCGCCTGATGCAGGCGCAGATACTCACCACCGCGCGTGCCATCGGCACGAGCGCCAGTTCGGTCACCGTGAAAGTGGCTCCCCCCC
>NZ_DASSES010000034.1:0-5830 GCF_035695185.1 Frateuria sp. | reverse complement strand
CTCGTGCTTCCCCAAGGACGTGCAGGCGCTGGAGCGCACCGCGCACGGCGTGGGCTTCGAGGCGAAGCTGCTCGGGGCCGTCGAAGCGGTCAACTACGCGCAGAAGGGCAAGCTGTTCGAGCTGATCGAGCGGCACTGCGGCGGGCAGCTGAAGGGCAAGACGATTGCGCTGTGGGGCCTGGCGTTCAAGCCCAACACCGATGACATGCGCGAGGCGTCCAGCCGGCGGCTGATGGAGCTGCTGTGGGCGGCCGGGGCGAAGGTGCGTGCGTTCGATCCGGAGGCGCGCGGCGAGACCAAGCGCATCTACGGCGAGCGGCCGGACCTGGTGCTGTGCGAGGACGCCTACCAGGCGCTGGAGGGCGCCGACGTGCTGGCGATCGTGACCGAATGGAAGGCCTTCCGCGCGCCCGATTTCGCGCGCATCCGCGGTGCGCTGAAGGCACCGGCGATCTTCGACGGACGCAACCTGTACGACCCGGCGCAGGTGGAGGAAGCCGGACTGGCCTACTACGGCATCGGGCGCGGGCGCTCGCTGGCATCGGTTCCGGTGCCGTCGGCGGCCGTGCTGCGCCCCGCAGCCATGGCCTGAGCCAAGGTACCGCCCGCCGGCCGCAGGACAGCGCGGCCGGCGGGCGACCGACGCCAGCGAAGGGTAGCGGAGGCATGTCGCGTCGCCTCGCGAGCGGCGGCGAAGCCCATGCCCCCATCCAACCATTCCCTGCACCCCGCACGCCAGGACGCACTCGTGAAACGCTTCTACCTCTCCGGGCAGCGCACGTTCCGCAACCGAGGTTGCGAGGCCATCGTGCGCAGCACGGTCGCCTTGCTGAAGGAACAATTCGGCGACGTCGAGGTGCTGGTGCCCTCGGTCAACATCGCGCGCGACAGTGCGCAGTGGCCGAACGCCGCCGATGACGGCGTGCACCTGGTGCGCGCCTACCTGCCGCCGCCGACGCGCTACTGGGTGCAGCTGCAGAGCCTGCCGCTGCCGCTGATCAAGCGCGCCGGCTGGCCGTTTCCACTGCCGCGCTGGCTGCGCCGCCAGCTCGAATCGGTCGACGCGGTGCTGGCCGTGGGCGGCGACAACTATTCGCTCGACTACCGCATTCCTTCGCCAATCATGAGCGTGGACGGCTGGGCCATGGACATGGGCAAGCCGGTCATGCTCTGGGGCGCATCGGTCGGCCCGTTCGAGCGTGAACCCGAGTTCGTCGAGCCGGTGACCCGCCACCTGGCGCGGATGCACTTCGTGGCCGCGGGCGAGTCGATGAGCCACGACTACCTGGTCCACAAGCTGGGCCTGCGCAACGTGATCCGCATGACCGAGCCCTCGTTCATGCTCGGCAAGGAGCCGGTGGATCTGCGGCCGTTCTGGCCGCGCGGCGACGGCCACGTGCTCGGCCTGAACGTGAGCCGCCTGATCGAGCGGCACAAGCGCCAGGACAAGGACCTTCACGCGGAGCTGGCCGCCTTCATCCGCCACGCGGTGAAGGAGTACCAGCTGGGCGTGCTGCTGATCCCGCATGCCGATCCGCTGCGCGAGGACGCGCGCGCCGGCGACGCCGCCTACATGGAACCGCTGCTGGCGCAGCTGGCGGACCTGGGCGATGCGGTCAAGATGATGCCCAACCATTTCAACGCGGTGCAGACCAAGTACGTCATCAGCTACCTGCGCTTCTTCATCGGCGCGCGCGCACACCCGGTGATCTCGGCGCTTTCCAGCGGCGTGCCCACGGTATCGATCGCCTACAGCGTCAAGGCCTGCGGGATCAACCGCGACATGTTCGGCAACCAGGAAATGGTGTTGCAGGCGCGCAACCTGTCCTCGGCCACGCTGAGCGAGGCGCTCGCGCACCTGGTGCAGCGCGAGGACGCGCTGCGCAGCCTGCTCGAGCAGCGCACCGCCGAATGGCAACTGGCCGCGCGCGCCGCGGCTGCACGCATCCACGACTGCCTGTGCTGACAGGAGACCCCATGCAGACCACGATCGCAGACAATCCGCCGCGCCCGCGCCTCTCCGCCGACAGCAAGGTGGCGCCGGTGAGCGTGGTGGTGCCGTGCTATCGCTGCGCCGACACCATCGGCCCGGCCGTCGCCTCGGTCGCCGCGCAGCGGCTGCCGCCGGCCGAGGTGCTGCTGGTGGACGACTGCAGCGGTGACGACACGCTCGAGCGCCTGCACCAGGTGGCCGCCGCGTATCCGGACGGCTGGGTGCGGGTGTTCTCGCTGCCGCGCAACGGCGGGCCGAGCGCCGCACGCAACCACGGCTGGGCGCAGGCGCGCCAGCCCTACATCGCGTTCCTGGATGCCGACGATACCTGGCATCCCGAGAAGCTCTCGATCCAGATGGAAGTGCTGGCGGGCGATCCCGGGATCGCCCTGCTGGCGCATGCGATGAACGTGCAGGCCCGCACCGATCCGCCACCGCCCGTGCGCCGTCCGATCGCGGTGCGCGTGTTGCCCAACCGCCTGCCGCTGCTGGGCAGTCCGTTCCCCACCGCGTCGATGCTGTTGCGCCGCGACCTGCCGTTCCGCTTCGACGAGCGCCGCCGACGCGCGGAGGATTTCATGCTGTGGGCGCAGATCCTGCTCTCCGGCTACCGCTGCGCGCGGATCGAGCCGGTGCTGGCGTCCTGGCACAAGCCGCCGTTCGGCGCCGGCGGGCTGAGCGGCGACATGGAAGCGATGTACGCGGCGGCCATCGATGTGCGCCGCGCGCTCCACGAGCAGGGCCTGATCGGCGGCGCGCGCATGCGCGTGGCCGCCGTGCTGGGCGTGGCCCGCTACGCGCGCCGGCGCGCCATCACCTACGCGCGCCGGTTCTCTGCAGGCACGCACTCCACGGGCACGCGTGCCACCCATGCCGACCAGGCGAGCTGACGATGAACACCACCACGATCAACCAGCCCCTCCCGCTGTCCGACAGCCCCACCAATACCAACGCCCGCGTCCTGCTCGGGCTGATGCTGGTCGCGGCGGTGATCGCCGTGGTCGACTACGTCGTGGCCACCCGCGGCAACATCGGCACCGACACCTCGGTGTACGCCAGCTTTTTCCAGAACCTCAGCCAGCACGGGCCGGTCGACAGCCGCTTCGAGCCGGTCTTCTACTACCTGAGCGTGGCGCTTGCGCAAACGGGCATGGGCTTCCCGGCCTACGAGGGCGTGATGTTCCTGGTCATGACGGGGACCGTGCTGGTGGCCACGCGCCGGTACCACGACTACCTGCAGAGCGAGTCCGCCTACACCACTTTCCTGGCGGCCTCGCTGCTGTTCCTCTTCATATCGCCGACCATGTCCAACGCCGTGATCAACGTGATGCGCCAGGGACTCGCGTCGCTGCTGGTGTTCACGGCGCTGCTGGCGTTCTACCAGCGACAGTGGCGGGCGTTCTTCCTGTGGGGCCTGCTGGCGACCGGCTTCCACTACTCGTCGGTGCTGTACCTGCTGTTCGCGCCGGTGCTGCTGCTCAAGCCACGGCTGCAGCGATGGGTCGGCATCGCCGCGTTCCTCGCCTACTGCAGCGGCTTCACCATGGTGCTGGTGCGGGCGATCCTGCCGAGCCTCTACACCACGGTGATGACCATGGACGGCGGCGGCGTCGACTACAAGACCGGCGTGCGGCTGGACTTTGCGGTGTTCTCGCTGTTCTGGTACCTGCTCCCCCTCGCCGTCGCGCCGCTGGTGCACCAGCCCGTGCGTGACCGGATCAACCGCGGCACCGCCATCTACCTGGTGCTGATGCTGCCGTTCTTCGCCGTCGGCTGGGGCAACTTCTCCAACCGGTACCTGTTGCCGGCGTGGCTCTCGGTGTCGCTCATCCTGGCCGCGATCTGCTGCGACAACCGCTTCTCGCCGCTGCGCAACCCGGTCGTGCTGCGCATGGGGCTGGTCGGCGCTGCCGGCGTGTTCTGCTACTACGTCACGCACGGGGTGGTGCTGTGAAGCGCCGCTCCGCGACGGGCGCGCAGGCCCGCGCTCAGCGCCCGCGCGCTGCCCGCACGGGCGACCCGCTTCACCCGCCGCCTGCACCGGGCCTGCTATCCCTGATGCCGCGCCCGCGGCGGACCGCGGTGCCGTAGCCCGGCTGCCGCGACGCCCGCGCCCGCCACGCCCGCCCACCGACGTCTGCAAAGGAAGTCCGCACCATGTCCACCGCCACAGCCGCCGTGCCGGATGCCGCTCCCCGCATCAAGCTCAGCACCTCGCCTTACCGGGGCGAGGCGGACTTCGCGCCGCTGTCGCGCCTGACCGGCGGTCGGCCGCTGGATCCGGTCTCCATCGCCGACGTGCTGCGCAACGCGTTCGTCTATCCGCCGCACACGATCTATCCGGAGGTCAAGGTGGCGGTCTTCGGCTTCGATCCGGAGCGCGACCTGCACGCGGCGCCCGAATACCGTTTCCCCTTCCGTTCCTCTCCCGCGCCATCGTCGCGTCCGGCCGAGCAGGCGGTGGACGAGGACGCGCTGCTGCAGACCTACCATCGCCTGCTGTGCGAGGCGGTCACCCGCTCGACCGCCGGCATGCAGGCACCGTGGATGCTGCAGAGCGGCGGCAAGGATTCCAGCTCGCTGGCGATCGCGGTGGCTGAGGCGCGTCCCGACACCTGTTGCCTGACCTACCTGGGTGGACGCGAGGAGGACGAGGTGGCCTCGGCGCGCGCGGTCGCGCGCCAGCTGGGCCTGCGCCATGAAGCACTGGTCTGCGAGCCGTCGCGCGCCTATGACCGCTACCTGGCGATGGTGCCGCGGATGCCGCTGCTGTCGGCCGATTTCGCGATGCTTTCCTACGCCGACCTCACGACCGAGATCGCCGGGGCGGGCGGCGACGGCGTCATCGACGGGCTCGGCTCCGATATCTACTTCGGCACCCCGGTGGACGCGCGCCGCAGCGCGCTCTTCCGCATGGCCCGCGACCTGCCGGTGCCCGCCCGGCTGTTCGAGACTAGTCCGGTCAGCCGCAGCTTCGTCGCCTGCTTCGTGCTGGCGACGCTGGGCATGGACCCGTTCGAGCGCTATTTCCCCGGCTCGCGCTTCAGCGACGCGGAGGTCGACCGGTTGCTCGGTCGCCCGGTCGCCGCGCAATCACGCCAGCGCCTGCGCGTGTTCCAGGAAGAACTGGCGGCCGCCAACACCATCGAGGCGCGCAAGCGCGTCACGCTGGCCATCGTCGAGGCCGGTGCGGGCTTTCCGAAGGGGCAGTACACCTCCAGTGCGCTCGGCCTGCGCCAGGCCTATCCCTTCTGCGACGCGCAGCTGGCCGAGTGGGTCTACCGCGAAGTGCCGGACACGCAGCTGATCGACCGCGAAGGCCACAACAAGCCGCTGGTGCGCAAGCACATCGCGCGCCGCTTCGGCGAGCTGCCGTATGTGCGGGCGAAGGGCTGCTTCCGCTTCGACCTGTGCGGCCTGGCCGCCGAGCGCTTCGAACAGGTACATGCCTTCGCGGTGGAGGCGCGCGACCTGATGCCGGGTGCCGCGCGCTGGCTCGAGGAATACCGCGGGCGCATGGGCAACAAGTTCTTCGCCTCCAAGTTCTACCTGCTGGCGGTCACCCTGCCGTGGCTGCTCAGCCGCGCCGGCGCGCCGTTGCGGGAGCCTGACGCATGAACCGGCCGCTCGCCAACCCGCGTCGCGTGTTCCTGCAGCGCGCCCTGGCGCTGGCGGCAGCCGCGCTGCTGCCCTTGCCGGCCATCGCCATGGCGGCCGGCAAGGTGATCGACGTGCGCAGCAAGGGCGCGCGCGGTGACGGCAAGACCGACGACACCGCCGCGATCCAGGCCGCCATCGATGCGCTCGGTGCCGCCGGCGGCACCGTGCGCGTGCCGG
>NZ_DASSES010000033.1:0-5831 GCF_035695185.1 Frateuria sp. | reverse complement strand
ATCCGCCCCTTGGTCAGGTCATAGGGAGTCATCTCGACCTTGACCTTGTCGCCCGTGAGGATGCGGATGTAGTGCTTGCGCATGCGGCCGGAAATGTGGGCGGTGATCACGTGCCCGTTTTCCAGCTGCACACGGAACATGGTGTTGGGCAGGGTCTCCTGGACCGTGCCTTCCATTTCGATGACGTCGTCTTTGGCCATGCGTTCCGGTGTGTAGGGCCCGGCCGTGGCGGCCGCGTAAGCGGGGAAGTATGCCACGTCCGGGCGCCCGATCAAAGGAAGCTCAGGCGGCGCCCCCGAAATACTCGTCCAGCTTGCGCCGGATTTCCTGTTCCACCATGCCTTTCAGGGGCGACAGCATCAGACCGAGCTCGGCGGTGACGTGCACCGACTCGGGCGCCACGGCGATGGCGCCGCTCACGCCCGAACGCGAGAAACGCAGGGTGTCGCCCTGCCACTGGCTCTGCATGTCGAACTTCTCGCGCATGCGGGCGGCGACCTTGTCGACGACGGCGCGGGCCTGGTCCAGCGGGAGATTGTGCGGGCGGCGGATGTCGATCTTGGGCATGGATGGGCTCCGTGGGGAACGTCCATCTTACGCGGTGGGCGCGAAGCCCAGGCCATGCATCTGCTAGAGTCGCCCGCATCTTGGATCGGTCACAGATGCGCATCGAGTTTCCCAATTCGGCTCGCGAGGCATTCCGCTGGGCGCAGGTCGCCCTGCGCATCGGAAGCGCACCGGACAACGACCTGGTGGTCTCCGCCCAACAGGGCGCGGCGCACCACCTGCGCATCCTGCAGGACCGCCGCGGCTGGGTGCTGGAAGTGCTGTCGGGCGCCGGCCGTGTGTACGTCAACGCCCGTCCCGTTCGCGAGCGTGCGCTGCTTCGGCCCGGCGACATCCTGAGCCTGGGCGACTGCCGCATGCTGCTGTGCGGGGACGAGGCGCCCGCCACGCGCGCCGCGGTGGCAATCTCCGAACAGGGCCGCTGCACCGCGGCCCTGCGCGCGGTGGCAGGGCCGTTGTCCGGGCGTGTGTTCCCGCTGCACGACCGGCTGGAACTGGGACCGCAGGGCGACCAGCCGCTGGAGCTGCCACAGGCCGCTGCGGCCACCCTCGCGTTGTTCTGGAAGAGCGGCGAACTGCGCGTGGCTGCCGGCCCGACTCCGCCGCGCTATCCGTTGCGGCTCAACGGCGCGGTGATCGAGCAGGCGGCATTGCACCCGGGCGACCAGCTCGGCATCGCCATGCACCGTTTCGTGGTCGATGCGCCCGGGCTGTTGCCCTCGCCGGTGGGCACGCCGCCGGAGCCGCCGGCCCAGCCGCTGCCCGAAGACCAGGCCGGACCGCGCGGCGAGGTGTGGTGGCTGATCGCCACGGCCTCCGTGCTGGCGCTGCTGATCGCGCTGATCCTGCTGGTGCGGTTCTAGTCGCCGTCGTCTGACGGGATTTCTGTAGACGCGCACCGGTGCGCCTGGATGGTGGCACGAAGCCCGGAGGGCATCAGCCTTCCGCCATGCGCTTGAGCTCGTCCAGCCGGTCTGCGTCGCCGATCGAAAGGTCCGTGCGCCAGCGCAGGATGCGCGGGAAGCGCACGGCCACGCCCGACTTGTGCCGGCTCGAGCGCTGGATCGCCTCGTAGGCCAGCTCGAATACGTGCTCGGCCTCGACCGAGCGTACCGGCCCGAAGCGCTCGAGCGTGTGCGACCGGATCCACGCATCCAGCCGTGCGATCTCGGCGTCGTCCAGCCCGGAATAGGCCTTGGCCACCGGCACCAGGTGCCCGCGGTCCCACACGCCGAAGGTGTAGTCCGTGAACAGGCCGGCGCGCCGGCCGTGACCGGTCTGGGCGTAGATCAGCACCGCGTCCAGCGTGTAGGGATCGACTTTCCACTTCCACCAGTCGCCGCGCTTGCGGCCGACCCGGTAGGGCGAGTCCAGGCGCTTGAGCATCAGGCCCTCGGTGCGCCGTTCGCGTGCCTGTTCGCGCAGTTGCCCCAGGGCGGCCCAGTCGTCTGTGTCCGCCGCCGGCGAAAGCAGCAGCGTCGGCGGCATGCCTTCCAGCAGCACGGCGAGCCGTGCGCGCCGCAGGTGCAGCGGTACCTCGCGCAGGTCGGTCCCGTCGAGTTCAAGCAGGTCGTACGCCATGAACCGCACCGGCGTCTCGGCCAGCAGCCTGGCACCGGGCCTGAGCTTGCCGATGCGCTTCTGTAGCGCGGTAAACGGCCGGGGTGCCGCCGCCTCCGCATCCCAGGCGAGGATCTCGCCGTCCAGCACACAGCCGGAGGGCAGGGCGCAGGCGGCCTGCTCGATCTCCGGGAAGCGTCCGTCCAGCCGTTCCTCGCCGCGTGACCACAGCCGCGCCTCGTCGGCCCGGCGCATGAGCTGGGCCCGGATGCCGTCCCATTTCCATTCGGCCAGCCAGTGCCCACGCTCGCCCAGGCTTTCCACCGGCGCGTCCAGCGGCGAGGCGAGGAAGAACGGGTAGGGTCGATGCTCGCGGTGGGCGTCGTCCCCTGCCGGCTGCGCCAATGCGGCCAGCGAGGTCGCGTCGGGCTTCCAGTCGCCGCTCAGGCGGTGGGCGATCAGGTCGGTGGGAAGCTGCGACCACAGCGCCAGCGCCTGCACCACCAGCCGTTGCGAGACGCCAACGCGCAGCGCGCCGGTGATCAGTTTGTTGAGCAGGTAGATCTCGTCCGGTGGCAGCGCCTGCCACCAGGCCTGCAGTTGCGCCACGCGAGCGGGCGGATCGAGCCGGCTCAGGGCCGGCAGGCGCTGTTCCATCCACACGTGCAACGGGGCGTCGTCGGCCGGCCGGCCGGGCGGCAGCAACAGGGCGATGGCCTCGGCGAGGTCCCCCACGTGGGCGTAACTCTCGTCGACGAGCCAATCGGGATAGCCAGTGACCTCCCCGGTGGCCTGGCGCAGTTCGGTCACGCTGGCCAGCCGGCGCAGCTTGCCGCCGCCGAGCACGTACACCGCCCACGCCGCGTCCGCCGGCGGCGCATCGTGCAGGAAGGCGGCGATGGCATCGCGCTTGGCGGTGGTCGAACCGGTACGGTCGAGTGCGGCATAGAGCTGCACGAAGCGCCGCATCGCTCAGGCCTCCAGCGCCGACAGCGGCAGCGCGTCGTGGCCCTGCTCGCGCAGGAAGCGCACCAGCGCGTCGCCGTCGCCATGGGTGACATAGACGCGCCGGGCGCCGCTGTCGCGCACGCTGCGCAGCAGGCCACCCCAGTCCGCATGGTCCGACACCACGAAGCCGCGGTCGTAGCCGCGCCGGCGCCGGTTGCCCCGGATCTGCATCCAGCCGGACGCGAAGGCGGTCGAGGCGTTGGGAAAGCGCCGCATCCATGGCGACCCGGCGGCCGAGGGCGGCGCGAGGATCAGCTCGCCGGCGAGCGCCGTGCCGCGGGCGCTTTCCTCCAGCGGCTGCGTGGGCGGCAGCACCACGCCGGCTTCGCGATACAGCTGGGTCAGGCGCAGCAGCGCCCCGTGCAGATGGACCACCCGGTCGATGCGTGGCGCGAGCTCCGCCAGCAGCCGCTGCGCCTTGCCCAGTGCATAGCAGAACAGCACGGCCGACACCTTGCGGCGGGCGCAGTCGTCCCACCAGGCCAGCAGTTCGTCGATCACCTGCGTCATCGGTGGCCAGCGGTAGACCGGCAGGGCGAAAGTGGATTCGGTGACGAAGGTGTCGCAGCGCACCGGCTCGAACGGCGCACAGGTCGGGTCGGCCTCGCGCTTGTAGTCGCCCGAGACCACCACCACGCGCCCGGCATGCTCCATCCGTACCTGCGCCGCGCCGAGCATGTGGCCTGACGGATGCAGCGAGACCCGCACGTCGCCCAGCCCGAACGGCTCGCCGTAGTCGTATGCATCGATCCGCGCCGGTTCGCCCAGCCGCTCGCGCATCAAGCCGAGTCCGGCCCGCGCCACGTGGTAGCGCGCATTGCCCTGGCGCGCATGGTCGCCATGCGCATGGGTCACCACCGCCTGCGCCACCGGTTCGGCCGGGTCGATGTAGAAGCCGCCGGCAGGGCAATAGAGGCCTTCGGGGCGTGGCTGGAGCAACGGGTCGGGCATGGGGGGATGCTCGGCGCGCGGGCGTCAAACTGGCGGCAACAGGGGCCCGGCATGGATGGCTTCTGTCGCGAGCCGCGCTCACCACGTCTCTCCCTGACCGCGAGCGGGCGCAGGCGCGGCTTTCGTCAGGCCACGAACTGCAGGCGGGCCAGTTCGGCGTAGAGGCCGCCTTCCGCCAGAAGGCTCTCATGCGTGCCCTGGGCGACGATCCGTCCGCCGTCCATCACCACGATGCGGTCCGCGCGCTGCACGGTCGCCAGGCGGTGGGCGATGACCAGCGTGGTGCGGCCCTTTTCCAGGCGCTCGAGGGCCTGCTGGATCGCGGCTTCCGACTGCGCGTCCAGCGCCGAGGTGGCTTCGTCCAGCAGCAGCAGGGGGGCGTCGCGCAGGATGGCGCGGGCGATCGCGATGCGCTGGCGCTGGCCGCCGGAGAGGCGTACGCCGCGCTCGCCCAGCTCGGCCTCGTAGCCCTCGGCCAGCGCGCTGATGAATTCATGCGCCTCGGCGGCGCCGGCGGCCTCGCGCACTTCCGCGTCGCTTGCGGCCTGGCGGCCGAAGCGGATGTTGTCGGCGGCACTGCCGGCGAAGATCACGGTCTCCTGCGGCACCAGCGCGATGGCGCCGCGCAGCTCGGGCAGGGCAAGCGCGCGCAGGTCCATGCCGTCCAGCCGGATGGTGCCGGTCTGCGGATCGTAGAAGCGCAGCAGCAGGGCGAACACCGTACTCTTGCCGGCGCCGGAAGGGCCGACCAGCGCCACGGTTTCGCCGGGGCGGACGTCCAGGGTGAAGTCGTGCAGCGCCGGCGCGTCCGGCCGCGTGGGGTAGTGGAAGCCGACCTGCTCGAAGCGCAGCGCACCGCGGACCGGACGGGGCAGCGCAAGCGGCTGCGGCGGGTCGGCGATGCCGGCCTGTTCGCCGAACAGCTCGCCGATGCGCTCCATGGCGCCCGCGGCGCGCAGCACATCCCCCCAGACTTCCGACAGGCCGGCCACCGAGCCGGCGGCGAAGACCGCGTAGAGCACGAACTGGCCGAGGGTGCCCGCATTGAGCCTGCCGGCCAGCACGTCGCGCGCGCCGACCCAGAGCACCAGCGTGATGGCGCCGAAGAACAGCACGATCACCGCCGCGGTGAGCACTGCGCGCATGCCGATGCGGCGGCGCGCGCTTTCAAGCGCGCGGTCGATGGCATCGCCGTAACGGCGGCTTTCGATCCCTTCGCGTGCGTAAGCCTTTACCGCGGGCGCGGCATTCAATGTCTCGTTGGCGATCGCCGCGGCGTCGGCCAATCGGTCCTGGCTGGCGCGCGAGAGCTTCTGCACGCGTCGCCCGAACACCAGGATCGGCAGCATCACCGCCGGGATCACCAGCGCGGTCATGCCGGCCAGCCGCGGGCTGGTCCACACCATCATGGCGCTCGCGCCCAGCAGCATCACCGCGCTGCGCAGCGCCACCGAGATGCCCGAGCCGATCAGCGCCTGCACCACCTCGGTGTCGGTACCCAGGCGCGAGATCAGCTCGCCCACGCGCGAGCGCTCGAAGAAACCCACGTCCAGCCGGATAACGTGGGCGTACAGCTTCGCGCGCAGCGCCGCCAGCGAGCGCTCGCCCAGCAGGGTGATGCAGAAGTAGCGCGCCGCGGTGGCGAAGGCGAGCACCAGCGCGACGCCGAACAGGCCCAGGAAGGTGCGGTTGATCGCCTCGCTGCTGGCGTTGCCGAAGCCGGCCTCGATCATGTGCCGCACCGC
>NZ_DASSES010000032.1:0-3617 GCF_035695185.1 Frateuria sp. | reverse complement strand
CTCGCCCTCGACTTCCTCGGCGACGATCAGCAGCGGCTTGCCGGCCTTGGCGACGCCTTCGAGGATCGGCAGCAGCTCGCGGACGTTGGAGATCTTCTTGTCGTGGATCAGGATGAACGGGTCGTCCAGCTCGACCTGCTGGCTCTGCTGGTTGTTGATGAAGTACGGGGAGAGGTAGCCGCGGTCGAACTGCATGCCCTCGACGACGTCGAGCTCGTTCTCCAGGCCCGAGCCTTCCTCGACGGTGATCACGCCTTCCTTGCCGACCTTCTTCATCGCGGTGGCGATGATGTCGCCGATGTTGGCGTCGGAGTTGGCCGAGATGGTGCCGACCTGGGCGATCGCCTTGTCGTCGGCGGTCGGGTTGGAGAGCTTCTTGAGCTCGCCCACGGCCGCGGTCACGGCCTTGTCGATGCCGCGCTTCAGGTCCATCGGGTTCATGCCGGCGGCGACCGCCTTCAGGCCTTCCTGGATGAACGCCTGCGCCAGCACCGTGGCGGTGGTGGTGCCGTCACCGGCGACGTCGGAGGTCTTGGAAGCGGCTTCCTTGACGATCTGCGCGCCGAGGTTCTCGTACTTGTCCGAGAGCTCGATCTCCTTGGCGACGGACACGCCGTCCTTGGTGATCGTCGGAGCGCCGAAGCTCTTCTCGAGCACGACGTTGCGGCCCTTCGGGCCCAGGGTGACCTTGACCGCGTTGGCCAGGGTGTTCACGCCCTTGAGGATGCGCGAGCGGGCGTCTTCGCCGAAGCGGACTTCTTTGGCTGCCATATGTCTATGTCCTTCGAATTCGGTAGGTGGATTGCGAGAGTTGGGCGGGAGAGGCCGATCAGCCTTCGATCACCGCGACGATGTCGTCTTCCTTCAGGAAGACCAGCTCTTCGCCGTCGATCTTGATTTCCTGGCCGGCGTACTTGCCGAACAGCACCACGTCGCCTTCCTTCAGGCTCATCGGACGGACGTTGCCGTCTTCCAGGATGCGGCCGGTGCCGGCGGCGATGACCTTGCCGCGGGTCGGCTTCTCGGTGGCGCTGTCGGGGATGACGATGCCGCCGGCGGAGACGCGCTCCTCTTCCAGGCGCTTGACGATGACGCGATCGTGCAGCGGACGCAGTTTGCTCATGGATGGAACTCCACAGGTTCAGGTTGAAAGACGGTGAAGGATCACCGGAATGCTGTTAGCACTCGGTGACGGTGAGTGCCAATTCTACGGACGCAACCGGCCCCTGCAAGAGGCTGGAACGCGAATGGCACAGCAGGTGGGGGGTGCGCCGGCGGTTTCAAGGGGCGTGGGCGGACGCGGCGGCGGGTCCGGCGCCCGGCGGAGAGGGGCTACCATCCGCGCCATGCCCGACACCGTCCTGCTCTGCTATTGCACTTGCCCTGACGCCGACAGCGCCCGGCGCATCGCCGAGGTGCTGGTCGCCGAACGTCTGGCCGCCTGCGTCAATCGCCTGTCCGGCATCGCCTCGACCTTCCGCTGGCAGGGCGAGGTGACCACCGAGGCCGAGCACCTGCTCCTGATCAAGACCACTGCCGCCCGCTTCGAGGCGCTGCGCAGCCGGCTGCTGGCGCTGCACCCCTACGACCTGCCCGAACTCATCGCCGTGCCGGTCGGACACGCGCATGAGCCCTATCTGGCCTGGGTCCGCGAGGCGACGGCCGGGGCGCCTCAAGACTGCTGACAGCCCTTGTCAGGGGGGCCGCCGCAAACTTGTCTCTCCCCCTATCCGCCCGCCTCGCCATGAAGAAGATCGACTACGCCGTCCTGCTCTCGCTGGGCGCCCTGTGGGGCGGCTCGTTCCTGTTCATGCGCATGGGCGCGGGCGCCTTTGGCGCCCTGCCCCTGGCCGGCCTGCGCGCCATCGGCGCGGCGTTGTGCTTCCTGCCGCTGCTGGCCTCGCGCCGGCGGCTGGCCGAATGGCGCCAGCACTGGTGGCCGATCGCCGTGGTCGGGCTGACCAACTCGGCGCTGCCGTTCCTGCTGTTCACCTTCGCCACGCGCAGCCTGCCGGCCGGGCTGGCCTCGATCATCGACGGCATGACGCCGATGTTCGCCGCGCTGGTCGGCTGGCTGTGGCTCGGCCAGCGACTGGATGCCTGGCGCGGCGCCGGACTGGTCGCGGGCTTCGCCGGCATCCTCTGGCTGGCCGAAGGCAGCCTCACCCTCGGCCCGGGTGCCGGCACGGCGCTGCTCGCCTGCGTGGCCGCTACCGTGCTGTACGGCTACGCGGTGCATTACACGCACCTGCGCCTGGCGGGCGTCACGCCGCTGGTGGTGACGGTCGGCAGCCACATGGTCGCCGCGCTGGTGCTGCTGCCGACGACGGTGCTCGCCTGGCCGACCCAGGCGCCACCGATGCAGGCCTGGCTGGCCGCCGCGGGACTGGCCGTGCTGTGCACCGCACTGGCCTACGTGCTGTTCTTCTGGGTGCTGGCGCGCGTGGGCGCGCAGCGGATCATGGTGATCCCCTACCTGATCCCGGCCTTCGGCGTACTGTGGGGCGCCCTGCTGCTGGGCGAACCGGTGACGATGCGCATGCTCGGCGGCTGCGCGGTCATCTTGTTGGGCACGGCGCTCACCACCGGACTGGTGCGACCGCGGCGCGCGGCGCCCCCGCTGGCGGTCGAGGAGACATAAGGCCGCAACCGCCCGAGGCCCGGGCCGCGATGGGTCCATAATGGTTCTCCCGCCCATGCCGCTGGAGACGCGATGCGCCCGATGATCGGCCGCCTGGCCGCCCGCTTGCCGTTGTTGATGCTTCTCCTGTGCCTGGCCGCGCTGGCGCGCCCGTCGTTCGCGCAGGAAGACGACGGCCTGCTGCCGGTCACCGAGGCCTACAAGCTCTCGGCCGACGCCGCCACTCCGGGCGTGCTCAAGCTGCATTGGGAGATCGCGCCGGACTACTACCTCTACCGCGGCCGCATGAAGTTCAGACCGGCGGATGGTGTGTCGCTGGGCGAACCGACGTTCCCCGAGGGCGAGAAGCACCACGACGAATACCTGGGCGACGTGGAGACCTACCATCACGCGATCGATGCCAGCGTGCCCTACACGGTGGCGCCGGGCACCAAGCGGCTTCGCCTGGAGGTGCAGTTCCAGGGCTGCCACGAGGTCGACCCGAAGATCTGCTATCCGCCGCACACCCAGCCATTGGACCTGCCGCTGCCGGCCGCCGTCGCCACGTCCGGCGGCCGTTCGCTCGGCGCCGCGCTGCGGAGCCTCGGGGCTACCCGCGGCTCCGCGGGCGGGGACACGCCGCTCCCGGCCGGACAGGCCTTCAAGCTCGAAGCACTGGCGCAGGACCCGCACCACCTGCTGCTGCGCTGGACGATGCCGCCCGGCGCGACGCGGCTGCGCCTGGGGGTGCAGTTCCAGGGTTGCCACGAGACCGATCCGAAGATCTGCTATCCGCCGAGCCCGACCACGGTCACGGTGAACCTGGCGGACTCCGCCCCCGGCGCCGCACAACCAGCCAGCCCGCTCGCGACAGCGGAGGGCTTGAAGGGCACGCCACCGACCGCCTTGAATCTCGGCGGCAACAGCGGTGCGACGGACGCGACGCCGCTGCCGCCTGAACAGGCGTTCGTGTTCGAGGCGATCGCGCAAAGCCCGA
>NZ_DASSES010000031.1:0-5214 GCF_035695185.1 Frateuria sp. | reverse complement strand
AGCATCAGCAGCACGTCGGGCGTGCCCAGCTCGTCGGGGCGGTCCCACTGCGCCAGGCGCGGCTCGATGTAGCCGATCGTCTCGAAGCCGAAGTAGCCGACCAGGCCGCCGGTGAAGGCCGGCAGCTCGGGCAGGCGCGGTACCGAATACTGCGCGCGGAGCGTCTCGATCTCGCCCAGCGGATCATCGAGATGGCGGCGCTCGACGATCTCGCCGGCATCCTCCACTTCCAGCGCGTGCCCGCGCAGGCGGTACACGCGCCGGGCCGGCAGGCCGATGATCGAGTAGCGGCCCCAGGTGGCCCCGCCCTCGACCGATTCGAACAGAAAGGTGTACGGGCCGTCGGCAAGCTTCAGGTATACCGAAAGCGGCGTGTCGAGGTCGGAGAACACCTCGCGCACCAGCGGAATGCGCGTATGACCCTGGCTGGCCAGCGCGTCGAATTGGTCTCGGGAGATCACGGGCTCGGGTTCGATAGGGAGCGGCCCATCACGATAGCAGTCCATCCGCCGCCGGACACGGTCGCTTGCGGTCCCCCAGGCGCCCGCTTAACCTGCCGCCGGGACAGGGGGAAAAACATGGAACGTACCGATACGATGCCGGGCCTGGCGGACCGGGGCGCCGGGCAGTGGCACCGGGAAGCGGCCGACCGCGCCGCCCTGCCGACACCGCCTTCGCTGCACTGGGGCTGGGTGTTCCTGCTCAGCGTGGTCACCCTGGGCATCTTCGCCCTCGTCTGGCCATTCATCCAGGCCAACTGGGTCCGCCGGATCGACCCGGACAGCCGCGCCAGGTCCATGCTGGGCGCGGCGCTGACCTGTTACTTCGTCGGCTACTTCCTGACGGCGGCCGGCGCTCCGGCCGACGAAGCCGCTCCCGCGACCGCCATGGAACGCTTCGGCTGGCTGCTGGAACTGGCCTACGTGGGGCTCTTCCTGGGCGCGTACTTCGCCATGGCCGGATCGATCCGTCGCGTAATGGCCGCCTACCGCGTGCCGGTGCAGATCGGCGGCATCACGCTGTTCTTCTTCAACACGCTTTACCTGCAGGGGCAGTTGACCTGGCTGGCCCGCTGGCAACAGACCGGCCAGACCCGGTCCAGCCCGCCCAAGGGCGTGTTCTGGGTGTTCATGACCGTGCCCTTCGCCGCCATCGTGGCGGCAATCGCGCTGCCCGCCTACCAGGCCTATGTCGTGCGCTCGCAGGTGGTGAGCGCGCTGGCCCAGGCCGAACCGCTCAAGCAGCAGGTGCTCGATGCGATCGGCCGCCACCGCGCCTGGCCGCAGGACAATACCCAGGCGGGCCTGATGGAAGCGGAGGCCTACGCCAGCGGCAGCCTCGCCGGCGTCCAGGTGCTGGCGGCCGGTGAGGGCACGGCGCTGGTCGCCACCTTCGCCGGCAACGCGGCTGCCCCCTTGCGTGGCAGGCAACTGGCACTGGTTGCCGAAGGCCGCGACGGCGTGATCGTCTGGACCTGCCAGAGTCCCGACATCGACCCGCGCTACCTGCCGGCCGATTGCCGCTAGGCCTCGCGCCGGGCAGTCAGCCAGCGCCCAGCCGCTGGCGCGGCATGTTGCGCAGCCGCAGGGTAAAGGCGACGCCACTGCCGTCGTCCAGGTTGCACGCGCCGGCGGAGCCGCCGTGGCGCTCGGCGACCAGGCGCACCACGTAGAGTCCCAGCCCCAGGTGAGGCGCATCGCCCGGCGTGGCCTTGTCGCGCAGGCTGACCAGCGAGTCGAACAGGCGCGCCTGCATCGCGGCAGGCAGCGGCGGGCCCTGGTTGGCAAGTGTGACCTCGGCGCCGTCGTCGCGCGCTGCCAGCGACAGGCGCAACCAGCCGTCGGCCGGGGTGAACGAGAGCGCGTTGTCCAGCAGCTTGTCCAGCGCCTGGGCGATCAGCTCCGGGGCACAGTGCATCGGCAGCGCCGCCGCCGGCAGTTCGCAGGCGAGCGTGCGGTTGCCGATCAGCGGGCGATACGCCTCGGCGCAACCGCGCACCACTTCGCGCAGGTCCACGTCCTCGGCCTCGGCGGCGGCGATCGCGCGTTCCATCCGGCTGGCCTCGCTCATCGCGCGCACCAGCGTGCCCAGCCGCGCCACGCCGTCGCGGGCGCGGGCCAGGTAGGGCCGCGCCTCCGGCGGCAGCGCGGCGTGCGCCTCGAGCGCGTGCTCGAGGTTGTCCAGCGAACTCTTGACGATGGCCAGCGGCGTGTTGAGCTCGTGCGACAGCTTGGAGGCCAGCGTGCGCAGATAGTCGGTGTAGCCGCCGATGGCTTCGAACAGGCGCTCGAAGCTGCGCGCCAAATCGCCGATCTCGTCCGGCGCCGCAGTAAGCGGGAAGCGGCCCTGGGCGAACAGGCCATCCAGCCGTCCATCGGCCAGCTGCGCGCGTTCGGCGGCGTCGCGCAGGCGGCCCAGGCGCAGGCTCAGGCGCGTGGCGAACCACAGCAGGATGCCGCCGGCCACCAGCAGCACGCCGAAGCTGGTCAGCAGCAAAGTGAGCAGCGCGCGGTTGGCCAGCAGCGGCACGGTGGTGCTGGCCTGCTCGAGCAGCAGCACGCCGCGCACGTGGCCGGGCGCCCCGATCGGCACGGCGGCGGCCAGCACGACGCTGGCGCGCGTCTCGCCATCACGCCAGACGGTGGCCGGCTCGCCGGTGCGGGCCCGGGCGATCTCCGGCAGCTCCAGGCGCGGGCTGTCCTGTGCCCAGGGCGCGGCGTCCTCGACCGGGGCGGCCAGCAGGGCGCGGTAGACCAGTGCGGCGAACCAACCCGGCTGCGGACCGGCAGCCTGCAGGCGCCCGCTCTGCGCCAACAGCCAGCCGGTCGGTGCCAGCACGCGGGCGCGGGTGTCTTCCGGCGCCAGGCGGGCCAGTTCCTGTGCCAGTGCCGGTGAGTAGTGCCAGAGCGGCCGAGCCTCGACGGCCAGCGGGTCGCCACCGGCCGAAGCCTCGTACAGGCCCAGACCGAGCCGGTCCACGAGCAATGGGCGGGGCAACCGCAGTTCCAGGCGCCAGCCGCCGCCGTCCTCCTGCCACTGGCCGACCAGGCGGTCCGGCCAGGCGGCGACCGGTGGATCGAGCAGGCGCGCGGTGAAGGTGCCCGGCGCCGCACTGGCCAGCAGGTAGCGCAGGCGGGTGTCGCCGCGCTCCAGCTCGAGCACCAGGTGGTCGGCATGCAAGGCGCCCGGGTCGTCGGCGTCGGCGCGGACCCGCCTGGTCCCGCGCTGCTGCACGTAGAGGTAGAGCCCGTCGGCATCCTCGGCCAGCAGCACGCTGCCGCGCGGACCCAGCGGCTGGCTCCAGGGTGTCAGCGGTGCCCAGTCGTCGCCATAGCCGTCGATGGTGATGGGTGTGGTGGCCTGCTGTACGTACCAACCGTGCGGCTCGCGCGGCAACGGGGCGCCGGTGGCCACCAGGCTGCGCGCCACGGCGTGCGCCGAAGCCGTCAGCGCCTGCGCCTGGCCCTCGCGCAACAGGGTTTCCATCTGCCGCACGTACAGCCAGCCGGCCACCGGCAGGGCCAGCGTGCACAGGGCAACCAGCAGCAGCTTGTGGCGCAGGTTCATCGCGTGAGCCTGGGGAGAGCGGCGCCGCGGACTAGCGCGCGGCCGCCTGGTAGCGGGTGCCGATCGCGACGCGCATGAAGGCATCGAGCAGCGCAGCACGTCGGGGATCGGTGTCCCTGAAGCTCACCGACCAGCTCAGGCGAACGCCCGAGGCCTTGCCCGGATCGCAGAAGACCACCGCGTCGTCGACCTGGTCGCTGCCTTCGAACACCTGCGCTTCGCACGGCATGCCGCGATGGTGCACGGGAAAGCGACCCACCTTCGCGGCCGGGTCGCGCTGCAGGTAGTGCCTGCGGTCGGCATCGAGCTCGGCATCCAGGCTGGCGAGCTTGCGCGGCCACACGTTCAGCACCATCACCCGGTCGGGCTCACCGGTCCATTCGCCGTGGTAGATGACCAGATCGACGCCGACGCCGCGGGCGTAGGTGCAGCAATCGGCCGTCCAGCCCGCCGGGGCGGGCGCACGGATGGTCCAGCCGGGCACGTCGCCGTCCGGCCGGCCCCGCGCGATCGCCTCGCCCGGGACGTCGGCGGCCACGGCACCGCCGGCGCAGACCATCAGCAAGCTGCCGAGCAGTTGCCTCACGGCTTCCACCGGTAACCCACGCCGTGCACGGTCTCGATGGCGTCGAAGTCGGGCGCGACCGCCACGAATTTCTTGCGGATGCGCTTGATGTGCGAAGTGATGGTGGCGTCGTCCACCACCAATTCGGCCTCGCGCATCAGCTGGTCGCGGTTCTTCACGTGGCCCGGGAAGCGCACCAGCGTGTGCACCATCCAGAACTCGGTGACGGTCAGAGGAATCTCCACGTCGTTCCAGGTCACGCGCATGCGTTCCGATTCGAGCTTGAGCGGCCCGTGCGCGATCACCGTCTCGCTGGAGGCGGGCGCCTTGAGCGACTCGATCCGCCGGAACAGCGCCGCGATCCGCGCTGCCAGCTGGTGCAGGCTGGTGTCCTTGGACAGATAGTCGTCGGCGCCCAGGCGCAGACCCGAGATCACGTCGAAATCCGAATCGCGCGCGGTGAGGAAGATGATCGGCAGCGTGGCCGACTTTGCGCGCAGCTCTCGGCACAGGTCGAAGCCGCCTTCCGGTTCGTCGCCCAGGCCGATGTCGATGATCACCAGTTCCGGCAGCTTGATGCCGAAGGCAGTGGAGGCCTCCTGCCGCGAGCCGTAACCGCGCGTGTCGTAGCCGAAGCGGGTGAGTGCTTCGACGTAGTTGGCGCGGATGAGCGGTTCGTCCTCGACGATGGCGATGCTGCGGCCCATGGCTTCTCTCCCTGTGGTGGCGCGCAGCGTGCTATGCACACCGCCGCGACGCAAGGCGCGCGAGGCGGCTGCCTGCGTTTTGCCCGATTCGGCCCGCGCGCTGCCCGCTCGCTGTCGCCACGCACGCCCGGCCGGGCGGTTCCATGGAGCCGTCAGCGGAGAGATGCCATGGGCAACACCACCACCAAGCTCGACCCCAACGCCGAGCTGCACCATTTCGAGCCCCTGCGCGTGGCGCTCGCCCTGGGCGCCCTGCTGTTGGGGCTGGTGATGGGCATCCACTGAGGAGATCGCATCATGAACACCGATGATATCGACCCGTTTGCCGTGGAAGGCATGAAGGCACCCGTCGCGCAGGGAGGCGCGGCGGGTGTG
>NZ_DASSES010000030.1:0-17288 GCF_035695185.1 Frateuria sp. | reverse complement strand
GGCCGATCACGATCGGGCCGGCGCCGATGATCAGCACGCTCTTGATGTCGGTGCGCTTGGGCATTAGCGGGCCTCCTGCATGAGCTGCGCGAAGCGCGCGAAGAGATAGCCGACGTCATGCGGGCCGGGCGCCGCTTCCGGATGGCCCTGGAAGCAGAACGCCGGGCGGTCGGTCAGCGCGAAGCCCTGCAGCGACCCGTCGAACAGCGAGGTGTGGGTGATGCGCACGTTGGCCGGCAGCGTGGCCGGATCCACCGCGAAGCCGTGGTTCTGGCTGGTGATCAGCACGCGGCCGTCATCGAGGTCCTTCACCGGATGGTTGGCGCCGTGGTGGCCAAACTTCATCTTGAGCGTCTTCGCGCCCAGCGCCAGCCCCATCAACTGGTGGCCCAGGCAGATGCCGAACAGCGGGACCTTCGCGTCCAGGAAGGCGCGCGTCGCGGCGATGGCATAGTCGCAGGCGGCCGGGTCGCCGGGGCCATTGGACAGGAACACGCCATCGGGCTTCATCGCCAGCACCTCGGCGGCGGGCGTCTGCGCCGGCACCACGGTGATGTCGCAGCCATGGCTGGCCAGCAGCCGCAGGATGTTGAGCTTGGTGCCGTAGTCGTAGGCCACCACTTTGTACCGCGTGGCCGGCTGGGTGAAGGCGACATGGTCGAGGTCGTACAAGCCTTCGGTCCAGTGGTAGGGCTCGCGCACGCTGACCACTTTGGCCAGGTCCATGCCATTGAGGCCGGGGAAAGCGCGCGCCTTGGCCAGCGCCGTCTCGGCGTCGACGCCCTCGCCGGCCAGAATGCAGCCGTTCTGCGCGCCCTTGTCGCGCAGGATGCGGGTCAGCCGGCGGGTGTCGAGGCCGGCGATCGCCACGATGCCCTGGCGGGCGAGGTAGTCGGGCAGGCTTTCGGTGCTGCGCCAGTTGCTCGGCCGGCGCGGCACGTCGCGCACGATCAGGCCGGCGGCCTGCACTCGGGTCGATTCCGCGTCTGCCGGGTTCACACCGGTGTTGCCGACGTGGGGGTATGTCAGGGTGACGATCTGGCGGGCGTAGGAGGGATCGGTGAGGATCTCCTGGTAGCCCGTCATCGCCGTATTGAAAACCACCTCGCCGACGGTTTCGCCAGTCGCGCCCACGGCGTGGCCGTGGAACACGCTGCCATCTTCGAGGGCAAGCAGAGCGGGAATGGGCATGGGGGCCGCCTTTAGGTGC
The DNA here is from genome assembly GCF_035695185.1 of Frateuria sp. Lineage (GTDB taxonomy): Bacteria > Pseudomonadota > Gammaproteobacteria > Xanthomonadales > Rhodanobacteraceae > Frateuria_A. The sequence continues at coordinate 16,078 of NZ_DASSES010000030.1, read as the reverse complement.
AGCAAAGTCCGCAAGCCGCTGGAAGCAGGCTTGTGGACCTTGGGTCGGAAGAAGTCTCGGGCGGGACGCAATGATAGGTGCGGGGGCCGACCCTGTCCACCGCGCGGAGCGTGAACAAGGCATCTACGCGGGCCTCTGTGCGTGCTCGGCGCGCGCTAAACTGGCCGGCATCCGGCCCACGAAGCTGTCCATGAACGCCACCGTCTTGCTCGACCCTGCCCGCCTCGACCGCCCGGACACGGACGTGCGACAGGAACCGTTTCCGTTCCTGATCGCCCACGGCCAGTTGCCGGACGATGCGCGCAACGAGCTGGAGCGTGACTTCCCCCGCTATACCAGCGCCGGCTTCTTTCCCTACGACCCGGCCGATTGCGGCCCGTCGGTCAACGCGCTGGTGGCGGACCTGACGGCACCTGCCTTCGCCAGTGCGATCGGCGAGCGGCTGGGCATCGAGAACCTGGGTGGGTACCCGACGCTGGTGACGTTGTGCCGCTATCTCAACAAGCGCCACGGCACGATCCACACCGACAGCAAGTCTAAGGTCGCCACCGCCCTGCTCTACCTCAACCGTCAATGGCCGGACAGCAGCGAAGGGTGCCTGCGTTTTCTTCGCCGCATCGACGACATCGACGACCTGGTGGCGCCGGAGCTCACGCCCCTGTACGGCGAGTTCGCCGTGTTCAAGCGCTGCGACAACTCGTTCCATGGCCACCTGCCCTTCGAGGGGGAGCGCCGGGTCATCCAGGTCGCCTGGCTGACCAGCGAGGAGGAAAAGCTGCGCAAGACCCGGCGCGGCAAGTTCTCGCGCGGTTTCAAGCAACTGGTCGGTGCACTCGACCGTCGCTTCGGTGCGCGGCGTGCCCGCAACGCCGCGCACCGGGACTGACCGTCAGGCCAGGTGCCACGCCACGAACGCGGCGAAAACGCCGTACAGCAGTCCTACCGGTACCAGCCATCGTGCGTTGACGTGCCCGCGCTGGAACAGCCACCAGAGGTAGCCGACGGCCAGCGTGGTGAGCACCCCGGCGACGATCAGCGGCAGGTCGAACAGCCACGGCGTGAAGAACAGCGCCAGCGAGCTGGGAATGGTCGCCTGGATCATCATCGCGCCTGAAATGTTTGCCAGCGCCAGGCGCTCCTTGCCCTGGCGCACCCAGATGAGCGCGTTGACGGTCTCGGGCAGCTCGGTGGCCACGGGGCTCAACACCAGTGCCACCACGTGCGCCGACAGGCCCAGGGCCAGCCCGATGGCTTCCATCTGCGTGACGAAGACGCGCGAGGCGACCGCGATCACGACCAGCGCCAGCACACTCTGCCCGACCACCCTCCACATCGACGGGTCGGCCGCGTGCGGCTGGAACTTCAGCGGCTCCAGTTCCTCCTCGTCCGCCGCCATGTCGCCGCTTTTCAGCTCGCGCCAGACGTAGAGAGCGTAGGCCGCGATGAACAGCACGCCAAGCCACGGCTTCAGGGCGAAAGCCACCAGGCCCAGCGCGCACTTGACCACGAAAATGGACAGGAACCATCGCTGGTCGCGCGCGAGCCGTGCGTTGTCCACCTTCACGATCGCATCGGGGCGCCTCAGCCGGCGACGGTGCTTCCACAGGGCGGCGCCGACCACCGCATAGGCGATCGTGCCCAGTACCAGCGGCCCGCCCAGGGCCGCACCGACACCGATGCCACGTTGCTCGGGCGTGTGCCCGAACACCACGGCGATGAAGGTCACGGCACTCTCGGGCAGTGCAGTGCCGAACGCGGCGAGTACGGTCCCGGTGGCGGTGGCATCCAGCCGGCATTTGCGACCGAGCCACTCGATGCCGTTGACGAAGTACTCGCAGGCGGCATAGATCGCCCCGGCGGAAAGCAGGAACCACAAGGTGGTGAGCATCAAGGCAGATCCGGCCGGGCGAGCAGGAAACCGTTGGCGCGACGATGCGGCCCGCCCGGCGAGGGTTCGAGGCACATCGTGGCCAAAGGTCTCGCCGGGCGCGCGTTCCGCCGTGAGGCGGCGCGACCATCCACGCCATGGAGCGTCGGCTCCAAGTCTGTTGACGTGGATTCCTCGGGGAACGAAGGCACACGGCCCTCGGGGTGAGGATGGCTACTCCCCAATGACAACGGGCGGCATGTTAGCGGCGCCATGCTGGCGGGACAAGCATCTGCCTGGGCGGACACGCGATCGGGTTTCAAACCCGCACCGGGTTGTCCGGGCACGGTGAAGCGAGTTGCCGCTCCCAACTACGCACGCAGCCGCGCAGCCAGCATCGACTCGAGGTCATAGGCACCCGGCGGCTTGGCATGCAGCCAGTGCGCGGCCTCGATTGCGCCGCGCGCGAAGATGCTGCGGTCGGTGGCCCGGTGGGCCAGCTCCACCCGTTCGCCGCTGCCGATCAGCATGGCCGTGTGTTCTCCCACGATGTCGCCGCCGCGCACCACCGCGAAACCGATGCTCCCTGCCCGCCGTGCACCTTCACGCGAGCCGGTGACCCCGTCCCGTGCGAGCGTGCTACCGCGCGCCGCGGCCGCAGCCTCGCCGAGCGAGAGCGCAGTGCCGGAGGGAGCATCCGTCTTGCGGCCGTGGTGCGCCTCCACGATCTCCAGGTCCCACTCCGGCAATGCAGCCGCCGCATCGCGCAGCAGCCGGGTGAGCACCGCGACGCCCAGGCTGAAGTTGCTCGCGTGCATCACGGCGATGCGCGAGGCTGCCATTGCCACGCGTGCCTTGAGTGCCGCATCGGTGCCGGTGGTGCCGCTGACCAGCGGCACGCCACGGCCAGTGCAGTAGTCCAAGGCGGCGGCCAGCCCATCGGGGCCGCTGAAGTCGATGACGGCATCCGGCGGGTCCTGTGGCCACTCGGCCACGAAACACGGACTGGCGCGGTCATGCCAGACGCGTTCGCCCTGCTGCGGCATGCCGGGCGCGATTACCGCAGCCACGACCTCGAAGCGGCCGTCGTCACGCAGAAGGTCGAGCAACACCCGCCCCATGCGGCCTGCGGCGCCGTTGACGGCAAGGCGTATCGGTGGGGTCATCGCGGGGTTCCATGCATTCTGAAGCGCTAGCGTAACCGGGAGAACGAAGCCACGCATTCACCGCAAGCGCGCGCCATCCGGCCCGCGAGCAGATGCCTGCCCGCGCAGGGAAGTGGTCGGTATCGGTGCGGCGTCTGGCCTACGAGGTGACGCGCGAGAGGAAGTCCTTGACCCCGTCGACCCAGCTCTTGGCGCGCGGGGTGTGCGCATCGGGTTCGCCCTCGCTGAAGCTGGCCTCGAGCTTCTCGAGCAGTTCGCGTTGCTCGCGGGTCAGGCGCACCGGGGTCTCCACCACGACGCGGCAGAACAGATCGCCGATGCGGCCGGAGCGCACCGATTTCACGCCGCGCCCGCGCAGCCGGAAACTCTGCCCGGTCTGGGTTTCGGGCGGGATCGACACGGGCACCTCGCCTTCCAGCGTGGGGACCTTGAGCTCCGCGCCCAGCGCCGCCTGCGCGAAGCGGATGGGCACTTCGCAATGCAGATCGTTGCCGTCGCGCTGGAAGATCGCATGCTCGCGCACCCGCACGTCGACGTACAGATCGCCCGGCTCGGCGCCGGCCGGGCCGGCCTCTCCCTGCCCGGACAGCCGGATGCGGTCGCCGTTGTCCACGCCGGCCGGAATGCGCACCGACAGCGTGCGGGCCTCTTCCAGCAGGCCTTCGCCGCGGCAGGCCTTGCAGGGCTTCTCGATGGTGTGGCCGCTGCCGCCGCAATGCGGGCAGGCCTGCTGGATCGAAAAGATGCCGTTCTGCATGCGCACGCGCCCGTGCCCATGGCACGTCTTGCACTGCACCGTCTTGCCGTCCGCCGAACCGCTGCCGTTGCAGTGGTGGCAGTTGACCTGGGTAGGAATCTGGATCGTCTTCTCGATGCCAAAGACCGCATCTTCGAGATCGAGCTCCATCACGTAGCGCAGGTCCGCGCCGCGGCGTGGCCGCCCGCGACCGCCGCCCATGCCGAAGATGTCGCCGAAGATGTCCCCGAAGATGTCGCCCATGTCGCCGAAGCCACCGCGCCCGCCCATGCCGCCTTCAAAGGCGGCATGGCCGTGCTGGTCATACATGGAACGCTTCTGGGGATCGGCCAGGAACTCGTAGGCCTCCTTGGCCTCCTTGAACTTCTCCTGCGCGGTGGGATCGTCCGGGCAGCGGTCCGGGTGGTATTTCATTGCCAACCGGCGGAAGGATTTCTTGAGCTCGACCTCGGTGACGGTGCGCTCGACACCGAGCACCTCGTAGTAATCGCGCTTTCCCGTTGCTGCATTCATGACTTGAACCAAACCCCTGCTCTGCCCTTTTCGACCCGCGGATCCGCCCGATCAACAAACAGCCCGCGCCGGCCATGATAGCCGGCGCGGGCTGCTCTTACGGGCGGCGCCGACTTTCCAGGATTACTTCTTCTCGTCCTTGACCTCGGTGAACTCGGCATCGACCACGTCGTCGGGCTGGGCGGAACCGCCGCCCGGCGCAGCCTGGGGACCCGCTTCCGCGCCGCCGCCCTGTGCCGCGGCATAGAGTGCCTGTGCGGCCTGCTCGAGCTTCTGCATCTTCGCTTCGATCTGCGCCTTGTCGTCGCCGTCCTTGATCTTCTCGAGCTCGGAAAGGGCTTCCTCGATCGAGCCGATCTGCGCACCGACCTTGCCGCCGTGCTCCTTCAGCGCGCTACGGGTGGCGTGCACCAGCTGGTCGGCCTTGTTGCGCGTGGCGACCAGCTCGTGGAACTTGCGGTCTTCCTCCTTGTTCGCCTCGGCGTCCGCGACCATCCGCTTGATCTCGTCCTCGGACAGGCCCGAACCGGCCTTGATCTCGATCTTCTGTTCCTTGCCGGTCTTCTTGTCCTTGGCCGACACGTGCAGGATGCCGTTGGCGTCGATGTCGAACGTGACCTCGATCTGCGGCATGCCACGCGGCGCCGGATCGATGCCGGTGAGGTCGAAGCGGCCCAGCGACTTGTTCGCGCTGGCGCGCTCGCGCTCACCCTGCAGCACGTGCACCGTCACGGCAGTCTGGTTGTCGTCGGCGGTGGAGAAGGTCTGCGAGGCCTTGGTCGGCACCGTGGTGTTCTTCTCGATCAGCTTGGTCATCACGCCGCCCATCGTCTCGATGCCGAGCGACAGCGGGGTGACGTCCAGCAGCAGCACGTCCTTGACCGAACCACCCAGCACGCCACCCTGGATCGCCGCGCCGACGGCGACGGCCTCGTCCGGGTTGACGTCCTTGCGCGGCTCCTTGCCGAAGAAGTCCTTGACCGACTCCTGCACCTTGGGCATGCGGGTCTGGCCGCCGACCAGGATCACCTCGTTGATGTCGGACACCCGCAGGCCGGCGTCGTTGAGCGCGATGCGGCACGGCTCGATGGTGCGCTTGACCAGGTCTTCGACCAGCGCCTCGAGCTTGGCGCGGGTCAGCTTGATGTTCAGATGCTTCGGACCGGAGGCGTCGGCCGTCACGTACGGCAGGTTCACCTCGGTCTGGTGCGCGGAAGAGAGCTCGATCTTGGCGCGCTCGGCCGCGTCCTTCAGGCGCTGCAGCGCCAGCGGATCCTTGCGCAGGTCGATGCCCTGGTCCTTCTGGAACTCGTCGACCAGATAGTCGATCACGCGCTTGTCGAAGTCCTCGCCGCCGAGGAAGGTGTCGCCGTTGGTGGCCAGCACTTCGAACTGCTTCTCGCCGTCGACTTCGGCGATCTCGATGATCGACACGTCGAAGGTGCCGCCGCCCAGGTCGTACACCGCGATCTTGCGGTCACCGCCCTTCTTGTCCAGGCCATAGGCCAGCGCGGCCGCGGTCGGCTCGTTGATGATGCGCTTGACCTCCAGGCCGGCGATGCGGCCGGCATCCTTGGTCGCCTGGCGCTGGCTGTCGTTGAAGTACGCCGGCACCGTGATCACCGCCTCGGTGACCGGCTCGCCGAGATAGTCCTCGGCGGTCTTCTTCATCTTCATCAGCACCTTGGCCGAGATTTCCTGCGGCGCCATCTTCTTGCCGTCGGAGGTCTCCACCCAGGCGTCGCCATTCTCGTGGGCAACGATGCCGTACGGCACGATGTGCAGGTCTTTCTGGACCTCGGCGTCGGTGAACTTGCGGCCGATCAGGCGCTTGACCGCATAGAACGTGTTCTTCGGGTTGGTCACGCTCTGGCGCTTGGCCGGCGCGCCCACCAGGACCTCGTTGTCCTTGCTGAAGGCGACGATGGACGGCGTGGTGCGATCGCCTTCGGCGTTCTCGATCACCTTCGCGGTGCTGCCGTCCATCACGGCGACGCAGGACTTGGTGGTACCCAGGTCGATGCCGATGATCTTGCCCATAGTTCTAAGCTCCGATGCTTTCTAGGCGGCCCCCGCGGCCGCGATGGTTTTCCAGATGGTGGCCCGCGTCCGGCGATTCAATGCCGCGGGGCCGCCTGTGTGTTCAGCGCGCGATGTGTCAGTCCTTGGCCACGGCGACCAGCGCCGGACGCAGCAACCGGTCGTTGAGCACGTAGCCCTTCTGCAGCACGGTCACCACGGTACCGGGCGCCGTGCCCGGCGCCTCGACCATGCTCACGGCGTGGTGCCGCTCCGGGTCCAGCGGCTGGCCCACCGGATCGACCGGTACCAGCCCGTGGCTCTCGGCCACCTTCAGCAGCGCCTTCAGCGTGAGCGCCAGGCCCTCACGCACCGCGGCCGCGTCCCCGCTCTCGATCGCCAGCCCTCGTTCCAGGCTGTCGTAGACCGGCAGCAACTCGTTGAGCAGCTTCTCGTTGGCAAAGCGACGCGCCTGCTCCAGATCACGATGCAGGCGCCGGCGCTGGTTCTCCAGCTCCGCGTGTTCGCGCAGGACGGATTCCCGCAGCTCGGCGTTGCTTGCCTCCAGTTCGGCGATCCGCGCCTGCTGGGCGTCGACTCCCGCCGCCTCCGGGGAACCGGGTTCCTGCACCTGATCCGGCGTCTGCTCGTTGTTCTGCATGTGTTACTCCCAAACGAAAATCCGGGCCGGCACCTCCGTGCCGACCACCGAAAAACTGCGGGAAACCCGCCCTCCGGGGCGGTTATAGGGACGTCGCGGCGCGATTCAAGGCGTCGCTGAGCAATCCGGCAGTCGCCTGGACCACCGGAATGACCCGTTCGTAGGCCATCCGGGTCGGCCCGATCACGCCCACCGCGCCCAGCATCCGGCCCTGCACGCCATAGCTGGCGGTCACGACGCTGCAGCCGTCCAGCGCCGCGAACCCCGATTCCTCGCCGATGAACAGCCGCACGCCCGGGGCCCGGGCGCAGACCTCCATCAGCTGCAGCAGCTCGCTCTTCTTCTGGAATGCCTCGAACAGTTCCTTCAGGCGTTCCAGATCCGCCAGCTCCGCATAGGACATCAGGTTGGTCTGGCCGCTGACCAGCACGTCCTCGCCGCCGTTCTGCGGCGCGAAGGATGCGGCGGCCAACTCGGTGGCGCTGGCCACCAGCCGGTTCAGCTCGCTGCCGGCCTCGCGCAGCTCGCGCAGCAGGTGGGCGCGTATGTCGTCCACGCGCAATCCGGCGAAGTGCGCGTTGATGTAGTTCGCTGCCTGCTCCAGCTCGCGGCCGTCCAGCGGCTTGGCCAGCTGCACGATGCGGTTCTGCACCTGGTTGTCCGAAAACACCAGGATCACCAGCACGCGCGCGTCCGGCAGCGGCACGAAATCGATGTGGCGCAGGGGGAAATCGCCCTGGCGGGGCACGGTGACGACCCCGGCGAAGTGGGTCATGGCCGAGAGCAGCGTCGAGACGTTGCCCAGCAGGTCGCGGGTGGTGGTCGGTCCTGGCGGCAGCTCGCGCTTGAGGCGCGCCATGTCCTCGCGCGGCAGCGGCTGCAGCTCAATCAGGCTGTCGACGAACAGGCGCAGCCCGCGGGGCGTGGGCACGCGCCCGGCCGAGGTGTGCGGCGAGGCGACCAGGCCGGCATCCTCCAGGTCCGCCATGATGTTGCGGATGGTCGCCGGGCTCACGTCCAGCCCGGAGGAGCGCGACAGGGTGCGCGATCCCACCGGCTCGCCGTCGGCCAGGTACTGCGCGATCAGCGTGCGCAGCAGGCGGCGGGCGCGGGCGTCGAGGTCGTGGCCGTGGGATCGGTTCATGCGCTGTGGCAAACGGTGAGACGGCAGACAAATAAGGTGTCGTCCCGCAGTTTGCAAGAAAGCCGGCCGCGGCGGTAGCCACGCTGCGTGCGCTTCTCCCCTTACAATTGCACCCTATGCTCACAGCTCTCTACGTCCGTCATTTCGCCGTCGTCGAAGAAGCCGACATCGCTTTCGGGCCAGGCCTGACCGTGGTCAGCGGCGAGACGGGCGCCGGCAAGTCGCTGCTCGTCGACGCGCTGATGCTGCTGGCAGGCGCGCGCGCCGACAGCGGCATGGTGCGCGAAGGCTGCGACCGGGCCGAACTGACTGCCGAGTTCGACCTCGCCGCCCTGCCCGAGGCGCGAGCCTGGCTGGAGCGGGAGGAGCTGGATGACGAGGGAGCCTGCCAGCTGCGGCGCGTGATCCGTGCCGAGGGCAGCTCGCGCGCCTGGATCAATGGCCGACCGGCCAACGCCAGCCAGCTCGGCGAACTGGCTACGCTGCTGGTGGAGATCCACGGCCAGCACGAGCACCAGGCGCTGTTGTCGCGTGGGCACCAGCTCGACCTGCTCGATGCTTACGCCGGCAACGAGGAGCGGGTAGCACAGGTCCGCGGTCTGGCCACGCAGTGGCGCGAGCTGGGCGCACGCATCCGCAAGCTGAGTGGCGGCGAAGACCGTGAGCACCGCCTGGAGCTGTTGCGCCACGAGGTTGGCGAACTCGAGCGCTGGGCGCTGCCGGCGCCCGAACTGGCCGACCTCGAGGCCAGCCACAAGCGCCTGGCCAATGCCGGCCGACTGGCCGAGGGCACCGCGGGCGTGGTGGAGCTGCTCGACGGTGACAGCGAATTCGCCCTTCGCCGCGCCCTCGGCCGGGCGCACGGCGAGCTCGGCAAGCTTGCCGCCATCGACCCGCGCCTCGCGCCGCTGCTGGATCTGCTGGACAACGCCGAGATCCAGCTGGGCGAGGCGTCCGACGGCCTTGCGCGCTACGCCCAGGATGTCGACCTGGACCCGGAGCGCTACGCCGAAGTCGACGTCCACCTCACCCGGTTGCACGAACTGGCCCGGCGCCACCGCCTGCCGGTCGCCGACCTGCACGAACGGCTGGGCACGCTGCAGGCGGAACTGGCCGAGCTGGAAGGCGCTGGCGACGCACTCGACCGGCTCGCCAGCGAACGCTCGCGACTGGAGCGCGATTACGCCAGGGCCGCCGACTCGCTGGGCGAGGCCCGCCGCACGGCGGCTGCGCGCCTGGGCGAGGACGTCAGCGCCCTGATGGGCGAGCTGGGCATGGCCGGCGGCCGCCTGGTGGTCGAGCTGGAGCCGGTCGATGGCAGCGAGCCGGATGTGCAGGGGCGCGAGCGATGCGAGCTGCTGGTCAGCGCCAATCCCGGGCAGCCGCCCCGGGCGCTGCGCAAGGTCGCCTCCGGCGGCGAACTGGCGCGCATCAGCCTGGCCATCGAGGTGGCCACGCTGGGCAAGGACACGATCGGCTGCATGGTGTTCGACGAGGTCGATACGGGGATCGGCGGAGCTGTCGCCGAGGTGGTCGGGCAGAAACTGCGCGCGCTCGGCGCCGAGCGGCAGGTCCTGTGTGTCACCCACCTCCCGCAGGTCGCCGCGCAGGGCCACGCCCACCTGCGGGTGAGCAAGCGCACCGACGGCGACACGACGCGGACCCAGATCGACAAACTTGATGCGGCCGGCCGTCGCGACGAGCTGGCACGCATGCTGGGCGGGGTGGAAATCTCCCGCGAAACGAAGGCCCACGCAAGGCAGATGCTGGAGCGCGCGCAAAGCGCCTGACACTAGCTGCACCGCTGGTGGGCCGGCCTGCCGCATTCGCGGCAGTGGCCGGCCGATGCCCCTCAGTTCTTGCGTTCGGCCAGCAACCCGCGTTCGCTGGCCATCCGGTACAGGTCCAGTTCCGAACCGGCACCGAGCTTGCCCATCAGGCTGGCCCGGTGGATGTAGATGGTCTTCTGCCCGACGCCCAACACGGCGGCCACCTGCTTGGGTGCCTTGCCCGCAGCCAGCAGCAGGAACACCTCACGCTCGCGCGCGGTGAGGCGGTTGACCGGGTCGAGTGCCTCGCTGGGGCGCTCGGCCCGGCGCTGGCGGAGGTCCGAGCTCAGGAAGGTCTCGCCCTGCATCACCTGGCGCAACCCCGCCACCAGTTCTTCCGGCGCGGCGCCCTTGGTGACGTAACCACTGGCGCCGCGGCGCAGCGCCTCGGATACATAGGGCTCGCCGTCATGCATGCTCAGCACGACGATGTGCGTATCGGGTGCCAGGCTGTGCAGGTGTTCGATCAGCGGCAGGCCGCTGCCGTCCGGCAGCGACAGGTCCAGGGCGACCAGGTCCGGGTGACGCTGGTTGATCGCTTCCACGGCATCGTCCGCACAGCGGCACTCGGCGATGACCTCGAGATCCGGCTCCATCTCGATGAGCCTCTTGAAACCCTCGCGGACGATGGCGTGGTCGTCGACCAGAACGATGCTGTACATGGTGCCCCGCTGACTTCCTGGTTTTCGGGCGGTACGCGCCCATCGCATGATCGGCTCGCCCGCTTCGGACGCCGCCGCGTCCGGCCCTGCCGCCCGAGTCTATAAGAGAGCGGCCGCGCCTGCCCAAAGCCCGCTGGCGCTGGCCGCTGGCCGCTGGCCGCTGGCCGGGCGACAGTCGCATGTAACATCGAAACCATGCGATCGAAGCCCTTCTCCCTGCCTGACTCCGGCCCGCTGCTGGGCGTGGTCTACGTGCTGCTGTGGCTGGCGCTGCTGCCCACCCAGCAACCGTACTGGATGCTGCCCTTCGGCCTGCGCTTCGCGGCACTGCTGATCGTCCCGGTACGCCAGTGGTTCTGGCTGCTCGGGCTGGAGCTGGCGGTCACCGTGATCCTCGACCTGCGCACCGGGTTGCCGATGGGTTGGGAGACCTTCGTCATCGGCGACCTGCCGGAGCCGCTGATCATGGCCGTAGGCCTTTGGCTACTGCGTCGGGTCAACCTGCACGCCAGCCTGCGCGACCCGGAGGAAGCCACCCGCCTGCTGCTGTCGGCGGTACTGGTCGTGGGGGCCGTGGCGGCCACCGACGCGGTGCTGCTGGCACTGCTGCACGCGAGCGCCGCACCGGCGGCGATGATCCGCGCCCTGGGACGCGAGTTGCTGGGCAATTACCTGGGTGTGCTGCTGGTGGCGCCGCTGGCGATCATGCTGTTGCGTGCGCGCCCGAACAGGAAAATGGTCGCCAGCCTAGTGATGGACGGGCTGCTGGTGATGCTGCCGGCAATGGCCCTGCTGCTGATGCTTTCCGAACACGCCGCGCCGCAACCGGAGTTTGCACGCGTGCTTTCGCTGGCGCCGGTGCTGTTCTTCGCCTTCCGACACGGCTGGCGCGGTGCAACGCTGGCCATGTTGATCTCCTGCCTCGGCATGACTGCGGTGGATCACCAACCGGGCCATGCGCAGAGCGCCGCGGGCTACCTGTTCCTGGCCGTCGCCGGCACCGGCGCGCTGATGCTCGGCGCCGCGACCGACGCCCTGCGCCGCAGCAGCGAGCGGGTCGCCGAGCAGAACGTCTACCTGGGGGCAGTCAACCGCCGTCTCGACCAACTCGCCCGCCAGCTGCGCGATGCCGCCCGCGGCAATCTCCAGGCCGAGGAAAACCAGCGCCGGCACATGGCGGCCGAGCTTCACGACGAACTAGGCCAGAACATCACTGCGATCCAGACCCACATGAAGCTGGCACAGGTTCGCTTGCGCCAGGCAGGCCTTGAAGACATCAGCATTTCGATCAATACCATCCTCGGCTACATGCGCCGCGCCCTGCACCGCCTGCTGGACGACCTGCGCCCGGCCGTGCTGGACGAGTTCGGCCTCCTGCGAGCCCTCGACGAAGGTCCGATCCGCGACCTGCTGACCACTGCGGGCATCGCCTTCCATACCGACATGCGTGGCGACCCGCGGCTGCTGGACGAGGACACGCGCATCGCGGTGTACCGACTGGTACAGGAAAGCGCCACCAACGCAGTCAAGCACGCCCAGGCCAGCGAGTTCCGCCTGCGCCTGCGCATCGGCGAGCGCCACGGGATGCTGCTGGCGTTACTCGATATCCGCGACGACGGCGTGGGCCTGCCCAGCCGCCTGCCCCGCGGCGGCCGTGGCCTGCAAGGCATGCGCGACCGGGTCACCTCGCTCGGCGGGCTGTTCCGGCTGCGACCCGACCGCCAGGGTGTGCACCTGCGGATTTTGTTGCGGGGCAGCATGCCGGGCCGTGAACCCGGTCGGCTGGCATAGGAATTTTTCCAATACCGCAATCGTGAACAGCTCGTTAGCATGGACCCATCGATGTGGGGGAGCCGCCATCGCAAGATGGCGTGCCGTGGTCACCGTGGGGACGGTGGCCACGAAGAACGGCAGGATGCCGTTCCGCCGGAACCAACGGCGCAACCCGGCTGGCGAGCAATTCGCACTGCCGAGGCGCCGAGTGGTAACGGATCAGCCGTGGGTGGACAGGAGTCCTCCCGCGGCTTTTTTTTTGCGTCGGCCACCTGCATTGCAGTGACGAGCTGTGGATCGAGGCTCAGCGAGCCCGTGGACCGATGGATCAGCGACCCTTGCCCTTGGGCCGCACGTACAGCACCAGGCTGTGATCCTCCAGCACATAGCCGTGCTTGGCGGCAATCTCCTTCTGCAGCCGCTCGATCTCCTCGCTGACGAACTCGATGACCTTGCCGCTGTCTACGTCGATCATGTGGTCGTGGTGCTGTCCGCGGTCAAGCTCGTAGACGGCCTGGCCGCCTTCGAAGTTGTGCTTGACCACGATGCCCGCGGCCTCGAACTGGGTGAGCACGCGGTAGACGGTGGCCAAGCCTATATCTTCCTGGTCCGCGAGCAGTTTCTTGTAGACGTCTTCGGCGGTGAGGTGCTGGACGCCCTCTTCCTCGAAGATCTGCAGGATCCGCATGCGCGGGTGGGTGACCTTCAGGCCGACCCGGCGCAGCTCTCTGGTTTCCTGTTCCATAGCGGGGCTCCACGCACGGCGTACCTAGGCCGTTAGTGTATCATCGACACCTTCACGATCCGGACGCAAAACACGCATGCACAAGCTGATTCGCACGCTCGGTTCCGCCATGCTGGCGCTCTCGCTGGCGGGTTGTGGACTCGTCTATGTCCCCAACGTGCAGCAGGGCAACTTCCTGGACAAGAAGGACGTCGATCAGCTCAAGCCGGGTATGACCAAGCACCAGGTGCTGGTGCTGATGGGCTCGCCCTCGGTGCATACCCCGTTCAACGACAGCCGCTGGGACTATGTCTCCACCCAGCAGCACCGTGGCGGCCCGATCAAGATCCGCACCTTCACGCTGACCTTCAACAATGACACGCTGGTGCGCACCGAGGGCGACTTCTTCGCGCAGGATCCCGAGAAGATGCTCGAGGAGAGCAAGAAGCTCCACGTCAGCTACCCGGTGGACGAGACCCAGGGCGACAAGAGCAAGGACGGCAGCGAGGATGACGGCGCCACGCCTCCCGGCGACAGCGGTACGCCTTGAGTCAGCGGGCGCGCCGCCGCCGCGCCTCCTTCGGGTCCAGGGTCAGCGGCCGGTACACCTCCACCCGATCGCCGTCGCGAAGCGGTTGACCGGGCGGCACGCGCTTGCCGAAGATCCCCAGGCGTTCGGGATCGACCAATCCGGCGTCGTCGCCGAACCTCGCGGCGGCAACCGCGTCCGCCACGGTTGCTCCGGCGCCCAGCACCAGCCGCTGCAGCAGCGTACGCCGCGGCAACGCCAGCACCACCTCGACCGCGATCTCATCCATACGCGCGCTGCGCTTCGCGGCTGAAGTCCTCGACCATCCGGGTCGCCAGCGCCTGGAAGCCGAGCTTGATGGCGGTGGCGCCCAGGCCCACGTAGTCGAAATCCAGCTCAAAGGCGATCTTGCAGCCCTGTTCGCCCAAGGGAAGGAAGTTCCAGAGCCCGTCCAGGCTGCGAAACGGTCCTTCGACCAATTGCATGCGCAAGCGCTCCGGCGGCTCCGTGGTGTTGCGGGTAGTGAAGCTCTGCTTCAAGCCGGCGTATTTCAGGTCCAGTCGCGCCACCAGCACCTCGCCCTGGCGCTCGATCACCTGGGCGCCGGCACACCAGGAGAAGCGCTTTGGGTATGCTTCCACGTCGTTGACCAGATCGAACATTTGCGCCGGCGTGTAGTTGACCAGGGCGCTTCGTCGGATTTCGATCACGGCTACCTCTTCATCATCCGGATGCGACGACCTCCGTCGCATCCGCAAAGGCGCAAGTCTAGCGGACATGGCAAAAACGAAGGACAAGGACAAGCACGCCGGCGGCACTATCGCGCTAAACAAGCGCGCGCGCCACGAGTATCACATCGACCAGCGCTACGAGGCCGGCATCGCGCTCCAGGGCTGGGAGCTGAAGGCGCTGCGTGCCGGCCGCATCAACTTCGGCGATGGTTACGCGGTGGTGCTCAAGGGGGAGATCTTCCTGGTCGGCACCTCGATCCCGCCGCTGATCAGCGCCTCCACCCACGTCATCGCCGAGGACCGGCGCACGCGCAAGCTGCTGCTGCATAAGCAGGAGATCGACCAGCTTATCGGCGCGGTCGAGCGCAAGGGCTACACGCTGGTACCGATCGCGATGTACTGGAAGGGCAACAAGGTCAAGGTCGAGATCGGCCTGGCCCGCGGCAAGCAGGCGCACGACAAGCGCGACGCCGAGAAGGAGCGCGACTGGCAGCGCGAGAAGCAGCGCACCATGCGCGCGCACAACCGCGAGGCCTGAACGGCCGCCGGCGTGTGCATTGAAGCGCGCCATGCCGGCCCCATATACTTGTTCGACTGACCAACTCAGTTCTTCCCCGGGGGTGTCCTGGCTTCGACGGGGGTAGTGAGATGGCTTGGTGCATGCCGAGGGGGCAGCTTTCCTCGTAAATCCAGCCGCAAACTCATAGTTGCCAACGACGACAACTACGCTCTGGCCGCTTAAGGCCTAGCCCCGAACCCACTTGTGCCTGTGCTCGTGGATGTAGGGTCATTATCACGGGATCGCCCGAAGCCGCCGCCTGTCGGCCAGGGTCAAATCAAGCAGGCTGGTCCTTCGGCGCGCTTCGCACACCGTGCTGCCGCGGGACGAGATCCAACGGTGGGCTCAGCATGTAGTACCGGGCGTCAAGCGCCTTCGGACGCGGGTTCGACTCCCGCCACCTCCACCACTTCGGCATCCACGATGCCTGACCAGCCGGCACCGACGCGCAAGCGGGTGCCGGCTTTTCTTTTGGTCGACCGGCACCCTAGGGCCCGGCAAGCGCGCGGCGCACGCTTTCGCCCAGGCTCGCGCCGTCGTAGGGCTTGCACAGCACCGCGGCGCGCGGCCGCCCTTCCCGGCTTTCCAGTTCCGTGTCGCCGGTGGCGAAGACAAGGGCGATGTCCGGCTGCAGCTGGCGAGCGCGTTCGGCGAGCTCGGCACCCGACATGCCAGGTAACCCGATATCGGTAACCAGCACGTCGATCGGACGCTCCCGCAGTAAAGCCAGCGCGTCCGGGCCGTACTCGGCCTCCAGTACCTCGTAGCCGAGTT
Source organism: Frateuria sp. (assembly GCF_035695185.1). Taxonomy (GTDB): domain Bacteria; phylum Pseudomonadota; class Gammaproteobacteria; order Xanthomonadales; family Rhodanobacteraceae; genus Frateuria_A. The sequence goes on along the minus strand of NZ_DASSES010000030.1, from coordinate 370 downwards.
CCTGCAGCATGTCGGATGCGTCCATGCGGATGAGCGCGTCATCCTCCACCAGCAGGACGGTCAGCGCACCGGGGACAAGCGGCGTGCCCGTCGCGGGACCGGATGCCGGGACAGCCCCGGATGCAGCCTCGCAGCGGCCCTGAACGTCGAAAATGTGGGGATCGGACATGTAAGTGAGGATCGTCGGTGGTGCCCGGAGCGGGGGTCGAACCCGCATACCCGCGAGGGTGAGGGATTTTAAGTCCCTTGCGTCTACCAGTTTCGCCATCCGGGCATAAGGCAGGGATCGTAACACCCGCCTGCCGTGACAGGGCCGATCGCGGGTGATGCTTCCAGTGGACCGCGGGCAAGGCGCCCTGGGGAAGCGGGC
>NZ_DASSES010000029.1:0-26125 GCF_035695185.1 Frateuria sp. | reverse complement strand
GATAACGTGGGCGTACAGCTTCGCGCGCAGCGCCGCCAGCGAGCGCTCGCCCAGCAGGGTGATGCAGAAGTAGCGCGCCGCGGTGGCGAAGGCGAGCACCAGCGCCACGGCGAACAGCCCGAGGAAGGTGCGGTTGATGGTGTCGCCACTGGCATGTCCGAAGCCGGCATCGATCATGTGCCGCACCGCCATCGGCAACACCAGGGTCGAGCCGGAGGACAGTCCCAGGAACACCAGCCAGCCGATTGCCAGCGCCTTGTGTGGCCTGAGGAAAGGCCACAGCTGGCGCAGCGCACCGATACGGCGGGCGGGCTTGCCGGGGGGCGTGGAGTCGCTCATCGAGGCGCCTGGTCAGGGGGAGCCCTTCGAGGTGGGGGCGGCGGGAGGCCGCCCCAAGCCAGGTGCCGGAATCGAATGAAGGCGTCCCTCCCCGGCAGGGCGGGGAGGGGCCGCTTTACGGTGATGCGGTGGCGCGGCCCATGCGGGCGATCCAGCGGTACAGCACCACGATGCAGGCGACGAACACGATGCCGCCGATCCAGATCGCGGGCGTCTCGAAGCCGTCGCCGACCAGCGCCAGCGGGGTCTGCTTGCCCGAGATCGCCACGATCGCGGCCACCACCACGCCCAGCAGGCTCTCGCCCACGATCAGGCCGGAGGCGAGCAGCACGCCCAACTGCTTGGTCGCCTCGCCGTTGGGTCGACGGTCGGCGCGCCTGTCGAACCAGGCGCCAACCAGCGCACCGACCACCACCATCAGCGTGGTCGAGGTGGGCAGGTAGATGCCGAGGCCCACGGCCAGCGGGGGCAGGCGCGCGCGGCTGGTGCGGACCAGCAGCTCGTCCACCACGATCAGCGCGACGCCGATCGCCGCACCGATGGTGATCAGGCTCCAGTCGATGTTGCCGGTGATCACGCCCTGGGCCAGCGCCGAGATCAGGCCAGCCTGCGGCGCCGGCAAGGCGCGGGCGGGATCGACGCCGGGCGCGCCGAGGAAGCCGTAGGCCTGGTTGAGCAGGTCCAGCACCGGCGGGATCACTACCGCGCCGGCGATCACGCCGATCACCAGCGCCCACTGCTGCAGGGACGGGGTGGCGTCCACCAGTTGGCCGGTCTTGAGGTCCTGCAGGTTGTTGTTGGCGATCGAGGCCACCGCGAACACGATCGCGGTGATGAACAGCGCAAAGGCCACCAGCGCCTTGCCGGCGTCGGCCGGCATCATCGCCTTGACGCCCAGCACCAGCAGCAACGCGGCGATGATCACCACCAGGATGCCGATGCCCGACAGCGGACTGTTGGACGAGCCGATCAGGCCGGCCATGTAGCCGCACACCGCCGACACCAGGAAGCTCAGGATCAGCACGAACAGCACGCCGCCGATCACCAGCAGCGCGGTGTGCGAGCCCAGGCCGCTGACGTTGGCGAAATGCCCCAGCAGCCAGGCCACCGGCACCATGCAGGCCAGCGTGACCAAGCCGACCACGCCGATCGGGATGTCATGCTCGGTGCGCGGCAGCGTCGCCAGCTGGCCCGCCTTGCGCATCCGCGAGGCGGCCATGGCCCCGGTCAGGCCACCGACCACCGGCTTGACCAGCTTGGCCAGCGTCCAGATCGCCGCCACACCGATGGTGCCGGCGCCGACGAAGCGCACGTAGTGGCTCCATGTCGCCTGCGCGGCATCCGCCGCCGAACCGGCTTCCGGATGCAGCAGCAGGAAGTGCGGCACCGCCCAGCCCCAACCGATCAGCGCGCCGACGAGCATGGCCACGCCGACCCACAGGCCGACCAGGTGGCCGACGGCGAACAGTGCGAACGACAGGCTGAAGTCGAAACCGGTGGCCGCGCCGCGATCGCCGATCCGGAAGTAGTCCGAGACCGCCTCGGCGAACACCCGGGTCTTGATGATCACGTAGAACACCGCCGACACGACCGACCCCACGATCACCGCCTTGAGACCGGCACCGCCGGACTCGACCGACTCGGCCGCCTCCTGCGAATTGCTCGAGCCAACCTTGAGCACCTCGGCGCAGGCCACGCCTTCGGGGTAGGGCAGGTCCGAATCGGTGACCAGGGCGCGGCGCAGCGGGATCGTGTACATCACGCCCAGGATGCCGCCGGTGGCGCAGATGCCAAAGGACATCCAGAACGGGAAGCCGTTCCACCACCCGATGATGATCAGCCCTGGGAGCACGAAGATGATCGAGGATAGTGTGCCGGCGGCCGAGGCCACCGTCTGCACGATGTTGTTCTCCTGCATGGTCGAGTTCTTCATCGCCCGCAGGATCGCCATCGAGATCACCGCCGCCGGGATCGAGGTGGCGAAGGTCAGACCGGCCTTCAGGCCGAAGAACACGTTGGCCGCGGTGAACACCACGGTGATCACGATGCCGATGACCAGGCCGCGTAGGGTGAATTCGGTGCGCTTGGCGCCTTGGGATTGGGCAGTCACAAAAACGGTTCCGTTCTGGTTGGTTCCCCTGCGCGCCCACGGCGCGCCCCTCGCGACCGCTCCCCGGCAGGCCGCGGTGGGGAGCATAACGTGATCTCACCCCCTGACCATGCACTTGGCTCCTCCCCCTGCTTGCAGGGGGAGGTTGGAGGGACGCTCAGAGGAACGGCCGGGTTCAACGGCGGGCGCGGCGCAGGCACCAGGGCACCCCACCCCAGCCCTCCCCTGCGAGCAGGGGAGGGGGTGATCCAGCTGCGGTCAGGGCTGCGGCAGGTGGACGCGCAGGCCGTCGGGAAGGGGCCCGGATCGCTTCGAGCCCGGCGGCCGGGTCCTGCACCGCGAAGGCGGGCGGTGCCAGCATCCGAACAGCGCGAGCAGCAGGCCATGCAGGATGTTCATCGGCGGATATCCCTGGGGTGTGGGAGGTGAAACGGAGCGTCGACGAAAGGGTCAAGCGGCAACGAAAGTCTTCCTACGCAAGCGGCACCTTGCGCAGGCGGGCATGGCCGCGGGTGAGGTCGACGATGCGGGCGCAGGCTTCGTCCAGCTGGTCGGCCGGCAGCTCCAGTTCCAGCGTGGCGCCTTCGGGGTCGAAGCTCTCGTGCTCGATGCGCGCCTGCCAGCCGGGGCAGCGGGCCTTGAGCAGGGCCAGGTCAGCGAAGGGGCAGTGCACGGACAGCCGCGCCATCGCCACCAGCGGCACGCGCTCGGCCAGGCGCAGGCATTCGGCCGCGGTGCCGCCGTAGGCGCGCACCAGGCCGCCGGCACCCAGCTTGATGCCGCCGTACCAGCGCGTCACCACCACCATCACGCGGTCCACGCCGGCACCCTCGATGGCCTGCAGGATCGGCCGCCCGGCCGTACCGCCGGGTTCGCCATCGTCGTTGAAACGGTAATCCTGGCCGACGCGGTAGGCCCAGCAATTGTGGGTGGCGGCCGGATCGGCGACCCGCTGGAGGAACGCCATCGCCTGGCCCGCGGACGGCACCGGCGCGGCCTGCGCGAGGAAGCGACTCTTGCGGATGTCCTGGGCGTGCCGGCAGGCGGCGACGAGGACGTGCAGGGTTTCGGACATGCGGGGCGGGGATCACGAAAACGCCGGCACGGTAGCACGCCTGCCTGGCACTCCCGCTTCAGTCGCCGATCACCGGGCCGGGCTCGGGGTGGCGGAAGTCGTGCGGCGAGAGGTCCCGCGTCAGGCGGAACACGCCCTGGTGGATGCGTCGTGGCAGTACCACGTCGAGCACGGTGGTCTGGTGCGGGCCCAGCATGGCGAACAGGTCCTCGTCCGGGGCGCTGGCGGCCAGTGCGTGGTGCACCAGTCCGGCCAGGTCCGCCGGCTGCACGCGCGCGCCGTAGGGTCGATGGCTGGCCACCGCCGGGCGCAGGGTACGGCGCGGGCTGCGCGGGTCGGGCACGCGGGGGTCGCCGGCGAGCAACGCGTGGTTGAGGAACAGGGTGACGGTGCAGGGATCCGCCGGGTTGGCCTGGCGGTCATCCAGGAAGCCGGCGGGCAACTGGTCCAGGCTCGCCTCCGGGCCGGCGGTGAGCAGGAAGCCGGCCCCGCTGAGCGGCTCTCCGGTGTCGTCGGCCAGGGGCAGGACCAGCATGCTGCGCGGGTCGTGGATGTGCACGCGCGGGGCGAACGGGCCGGCCGGCTCCAGTTCCACCTTGAGGGCGTCGCGGGCGGCGTTTTCGGTGTCGAAGGCATCGCACAGGGCGGCGTAGGCGCCCGCATCGTTGACGGCCAGGCAGCGCACGGTGGCCTCGACCGTGGCCGGCGCGGCGGCGGTGAGGATGCCCTGCTCGCCGCCCGAGTGCGCGGCGCCGGCGATCAGCTTGAAGGCGCAGCGCGGGCCACGCTGCAGGCTGAGCGAGAGCCGGTCGGCCGCGGCGCCACGGGCGGGGCCGGCTGCCGCGAGCACGGCGTGGCGGGCGTTGAGGTTAGCCGAGGCGATGCGCACCACGCCGTCGGAGCCGTCCTCGCCGGTGTAGCTGTTCAGGTGGTCGTAGAGCGCGCGGTCCGGCCGGTCGCCGGTAAGGACGAACAGGAACTGGCCGCGCGCGACCGGGTCCGCGCCGTGGATGTGGTCGAGGTTGAGCGAAAGCGAGGCGGCGCTGCCCAGTTGCAACCAGTCGAGGATGCGCTGGCCAGGTTCCACGCCGTTGAACCAGGCCTTGAGCCTGCCCAGCGTGCCCTTGCCGAGCCTGGCCAGCGCGGAGCCGAAGTTGGCCGGCGCCAGCATCACCAGGTGGCTGAGCCGGAGGGTGCTGTAACGGTCGGGCGTGTCGCGCTGCGCGCGCAGCCATTCGCGCACCACCGGGCCACCGGTGGAGTGGGTGATGCAGGCGAAGCTGCCGGTGGACAGGTGCAGGTCGCGCAGCGCGTGGTCGAATGCGCGCACCAGGTCGCCCATGGTCACCGCGTCGTCGAAGCTCACGTACTCGGAAAGGCGGATGTCGTGGATCGTCAGCGCCAGCCCGGCGGCGCCGGCGGCTTCCTGCACGCGCCGTGGCATGGCGCCGTAGGTCGCCGTGCTGGTCACGCTCCAGCCGTGGACGAAAACGAGCGTGCTCATGCGGCGCGGCCTCCCCGGGGTGACACGGAGCGTAGCAGCCTCCGCAGGCGCCCCCGGGCACGACGGCCTGTCCTGGCGCCCGACACCGGCACCCCGATGTCTGCATGGCGCTCATGTCCGGCCCGGCATAATGCCGGACTCGACCGTGTCGGGGAGCGTCGATGGTCCTGTATCTGCTGATCGTGTTGTTCGGGTTCGCCTGGCTGGCCGGCCGGCAGGGCTGGCGAAGGCTGCGGCTCGCCGGCATCGCGCTGGCGCTGGCGCTGCTGGTCGCGGCTGGCTGCGGAGCCTTGCCCAAGCTGCTGCTGCGGGTGTGGCAGTCGCCCTACGCACAGCGGCCGGCGCTGGACTGGGCGCCCTCCAACGCGATCGTGCTGCTCACCGCCGGATCGACCTATCCACCGGGCGGGCCGCTGGAACCGGGCTACTCCGCCTATTCGCGCATCGCCGAGACGGTGGTGCTCTACCGCGATTGCCGCGCGTCCGGCGCACGCTGCACCGTGCTGGTCACCGGCGGCGACGCGGAGCACACCGGCGAGCCGCTGGCGCGCACCTACAAGCGCACGCTGATGCAGCTGGGCGTGCCGCGGCAGGCGATGGTGCTGGAAAAGCACAGCCTCAACACCTGGGGCAACGCGATGTATGCACGCGGCTTGCTCGAGCAGATCGGCGCCGACCGGGTATGGCTGGTGACCTCGGCGCACCACCTGCGGCGCGCGGTGTTTTCGTTCGAGCACTTCGGCATCAAGGTGACGCCGGTGCGGGCGGACTACCTGCGCGGGGTGTGGACGCCATTGCCCAGCGTGTACAACCTGTACGTCACCAACGCGGCCCTGCACGAATATGTCGGCATGGTGCTCTACCACTGGTACGCATGGCGCGGGCGGACCCAGGTGCCGCCGGAGGACGAGGGCACGACGGGCTGATCCTCAGTCCCGTCGCCGCATCACCATCAACCGCACCTCGCTCATGTCCTCGATCGCATAGCGCACGCCCTCACGGCCGAAACCGGACAGCTTGATGCCGCCGTAAGGCATGTTGTCGACGCGGAAGCTCGGCACGTCGTTGACGATCACGCCACCCTGTTCCAGCTCGTCCCATGCGCGCATGGCGTGCTCCAGCCGGTCGGTGAAGATGCCGGCCTGCAGGCCGTAGTCGGAGTCGTTGGCCAGCGCGATCGCCTCGTCCAGGGTGTCGAACGGGGCGAGCAGGGCGAACGGGCCGAAGGCTTCCAGGCGGTTGGCCCTGGCATCGCGCGGCACGTCCTCCATCAGGGTCGCCTCCAGCATGTTGCCCTGGCGCCTGCCGCCGCAGAGCAGCTTCGCGCCACCGCGGCGGGCTTCCTCGATCCAGCCGTGCAGGCGCTCGGCGGCGGCCTCGTCGATCATCGGGCCGATGAATACGTCCTTCTTCTTCGGATCGCCCGACTTCAGCTTCTTCGTCGCGGCGACCAGCTTCTTCTTCAGCGCTTCGTAGAGCGAGGCGTGCGCGTAGATCCGCTGCACGCCGATACAGCTCTGGCCGGACTGGTAGAACGCCCCGAACACCAGCCGCTGGACGATGGTGTCGAGCCTGTCGCCCTGGTCGGCATCGACGATGCAGGCGGCGTTTCCACCCAGCTCCAGCACGACCTTCTTGCGCCCGGCGCGCGCCTTCAGGTCCCAGCCGATCTGCCCGCCGGTGAAGGAGAGCAGCTTGAAGCGTTCGTCCTCGACCAGCGGCGAGGCCTCCGCGCCGCCGACCGGCAGGATCGAGAAGGCCCCCTTGGGCAGGTCGGTCTCGGCCAGCACCTGGCCGATGATCAGCGCGCCGATCGGGGTCTTCTCCGAGGGCTTGAGCACGAACGGGCAGCCGGCGGCGATCGCCGGAGCCACCTTGTGCGCGACCAGGTTGAGCGGGAAGTTGAACGGCGTGATGAAGGACACCGGGCCGACCGGCACGCGGCGCGTGTAGCCGTGGTACCCGTCCAGGCGCGGCGCGAGTTCCAGGTTGAGCATCTCGCCGTCGATGCGCACGGCTTCGGCGGCGGCGATCCGGAAGGTTTCGATCAGCCGCGTGACCTCGCCGGCGGCATCCTTGATCGGCTTGCCGGCCTCCACGCACAGCGCCATCGCCAGTTCGTCGCGGCGCTGCTCGAAGCGCGCCACGCAATGCTCCAGTACGGCCTGCCGTGCCCAGGGCTTGAAGGCGCGCATCGGCGCGGTCGCCTTCACGGCCGCGGCAATGGCTTTCTCGATCGCCCGGGCGTCGGGGACGGCGACGCGGGTGGCCACCTTGCCGCTGTACTTGTCGCGCACCTCGAGGTCGGCGTTGGGGTGCTGCGGGCGGTTGGCGAGGTAGTAGGGGTAGGTCTTCTCGAGCATGGACGTCTCCTGAAGGGCCAGGGCAGGGTGCCGCCGATCGCGTTGCCGATGCGTGAGCCGGATGGTCGGTGGCCGGGCCCCATGGGCGCACCGACAGGTAGTAATGGCGCCGGCCCTACGAGTTGCCGGTGACCTCGAGCGAAAGCTCGCCTTCGGCCAGTCGCGCGCGCAGGGAGCTGCCCGGCGGTGCATCCTTTGCCGCCCGCAGCACCCGGCCCTCGCTGTCGAACACGATCGCATAGCCGCGTTCCAGCGTGGCCAGCGGGCTGACGGCCTGCAGCGCACGGGCGGACTGGCGCAGCGTCAGGCGGGCACGCTCCAGGCGATGGCCCATGCATTGCTGCAGCGAGCGCTCGCGCTCGGCCAGGCGCCGCTGCAGCAGTTGCAGGCGTTGGCGCGGATGCTGCGCGAGCAGGCGCGCGTGCAGGCGGTCGAGCCGCGTGCCGCGGGTGCGGACCTGCTCGCGCAGCGCCGCCAGCAGGCGGCGGTGCAATTGCACGAGCCGCTCGCGGTCGCGCGCCAGCCGTGCCTGCGGCCGCTGCGCCTGGAGCCGGGCGAACAGGTGGTCCAGGCGTTGGGTCTGCTGCTGCAGGCGACGGCCTTGCAGCAACCGCAGGCGCTGCGCCAGCTGGCCGAGATGGCGACGCTGCGCCAGCGCATCGGGCACCAGCAGCTCGGCGGCCGCCGAAGGCGTGGCGGCGCGCAGGTCGGCGACAAAGTCGGCGATGGAAAAATCGATCTCGTGACCCACCGCGCTCACCACCGGGACCACGCTGGCATGCACGGCGCGGGCGACGGCTTCATCGCTGAAGGCCATCAGGTCTTCCAGCGAGCCGCCACCGCGGGTCAGCAACAGCACATCGTGGCGCCCCGAGGCCGAGGCCTTGCGCAGCATCGCCACGATCGCCGGCGGCGCCTCGCGACCCTGCACCGGCACCGGCAGCACCTCGACCTCGACCAGCGGCCAGCGCCGGCGCAGCACGCTCAGCACGTCGCGGACCGCTGCGCCCGTGGCCGAGGTGATCACGCCGATGCGTCGGGCAAACCGGGGCAGGGGACGCTTGCGCGATGGCTCGAACAGGCCTTCGGCGTCCAGCTGCGCCTTGAGCCGCTCGAACTCGCGTCGCAGCGCGCCTTCGCCGGCCAGTTCCATGTGCTCGGCGACCAGCTGGAACTCGCCGCGCGGCTCGTACAGCCCGACCCGTGCACGCACCAGCACGTGCATGCCGTCGGCCGGCCTGAAGCGCAGCCAGCTGCTCTTGGGCTTGAACATCGCCGCGCGCACCTGAGCGCCGGCATCCTTCAGGGTGAAGTACAGGTGCCCGGAGGCCGGACGCGACACATTGCAAAGCTCGCCCTCGATCCACACCAGCGGCAGCGCGTCCTCCAGCAGTCCGCGCACCAGCCGGTTGAGCGTGCTCGGGGTGAGGATATTGCGCGGCGGGGCCGCGGAGTGGTCGGGGGTGCGCATGGACCCTCGAGCCTATCACGAAGCGCTTGTCCAACATGCGCTTGGGCGGACAAGTGCAGGCGGAGCCTCAAGTGCGTACGAGTGTGGAATCCCGGCGACCGGCTTCGGGCGCGAAAAGCCGGCCGGCGCTATTCCCCGCGCCGCCGCAACCGCCACACGCGGATCGCCAGGTTCAGCGCAAACCAGGCCGACAGCACCGCGATCGGCCAGCTCACGGCCCTGGGCCAGACCAGCGACACCGACGCCAGCACCGTCAGCACGGCGATACCGGCCAGCAGCGGGCCGCGGGCGGTGTCGCCCAGCACGCGGCGGTCGGTCAGCGCGGCACCGACGGTATTGGCGATGCGCAGCGCACCCGCCGCGGCCCGGCTGGTGCTGCCGCCGGGACGCCTGGGGCGCGGCGGGCGCTCGGTGCTGCTCTTCACCCGCGAGATGTGCGGCCGGCGCCGGCGCGGCGCGAGGACGATCTCGGTGGCGTTGGTCAGGTCGCGCTCGTACTGCTCGGCCAACTGGCGGGCGAAACCGCTGTCTTCCACTGCCACGTCGATCTCGCGGTTGCCCAGCCAGCTGGCGATGTTGAGGTTGGACGAACCCACGCGTGCCCACTGGCCGTCGGCCACCGCCGTCTTGGCATGCAGCATCGAGCCGTTCCACTCGAACACGCGGATACCCGCCTTGAGCAACGGCCGGTAGCCCGAGCGCGACAGGCCGGCGACCAGCGGAATGTCGCTGGTGCCCGGCACCAGCAGGCGCACGTCCACGCCGTCGCGGGCGGCCGAGGCCAGTGCCTGCACGTAGGGCGCCATGCCGACGAAGTAGGCGTCGGTGATCCACAGTGTGCGGCGCGCCATCGCGGCAACCTGCTGGTCCAGCCGGTACATGCCGGCCGTGGAGGGCTGGGTGGCGATCACGCGCAGGGCGATCTCGCCGGCGGTCTTGTCCTCGGGCACCGGTAGCACCAGCGGCTTGCCCAGGCTCGCCCAGCTCTGGGCGAAGGCCTGTTCCAGTTCGGCGACCGCCGGGCCGCGCAGCGTCACCCCGGTATCGCGCCACGGCGGCACGCCGCGCGCCGCGTTGCCGAGCCAGCGCGCGCTGATGCAGACGCCGGAAAGGAAGCCCAGGTGGCCGTCGACCACCAGCAGCTTGCGGTGGTCGCGGGTGATCCAGCCGAACGGCTTGCCCAACTGCGGCGGGTTGAATACGCGCACCTCGCCGCCGGCGCGGCGCAGCGGCTGCCAGAAGGCGCGGCCGGACTGGCCCAGGCAGCCGAGCCAGTCGCACACCACCGCCACTCTCACGCCGGCCCGCGCGCGCTCGACCAGGGCATCGCGGAAGGCGCGGCCGACCACGTCGTCGCTGATCAGGTAGTTCTCCAGCAGGATGCGCTGGCTGGCGGCGCGGATCGCGGCCAACCAGGCGTCGTAGTGCGCCTGTGCGTCGATCAGGAGATCGACTGCATTGCCGCCGATCAGCGGCGCACCGGCAGCGCGGCTCAGTGCCTGTTCGGCCAGGAAGCGGCTGGGCGCGGAGGGGATCAGCGGAGTCGTCGCCATGGCCGCGAGTGTAGGACAAGGGCTGTCCGCCGGACGTCGCGGGACGATGCGCGCCCCGCTTGGCTTCTGCCATGATCGGGACATGCCTCCCGCGATGCGCCTCGACGACACTGCCGCCTGCGCACACCTCATCGCCGACCGGCTGGGGCCGCATCTTTGTGTCGCCGCGCCGCTGGGGCTGGGCAAGCCGCATGGCCTGCTCAACGCACTGTACCGGCTGACCGTCGCCGATCCGGCCCGTTCGCTGCGTCTCTACACCGCGCTTTCGCTGACCCGGCCGCAGCCCGGGGCGGGGCTGCAACGGCGCTTCCTCGGGCCGTTCCTGGAACGCCACTTCGGCGCCGACTACGAGGACCTGGAGTACGCCCTGGCCGAGCGGCACCACGCGCTGCCGGCCAACGTGGCCGTGCACGAGTTCTACCTGCAGTCCGGCGCCCTGCTGCACGCACCGCGGGCGCAACGGGACTACATCAGCCAGAACTACACCCACGTGGCGCGCGACCTGGCGTTGCAGGACGTCAACCTGCTGGTGCAACTGGTGGCTCGGCGGGAGACGCCCGCAGGCACGCGCTACAGCCTCTCCTGCAACCCGGACCTGACGCTGGACTTCCTGGCCCAATGCGTCCGCGCCGGCAAGCCGCGGCCCCTGTGCGTGGCCGTGGTCCATCCGGACCTGCCGTACCTGAGCGGACATGCGGAAGTGCCGGGGGACTTCTTCGATCTGGAATTGGTCCCGCCGCAGTCACCGCGCCTGTTCGCGCTGCCGCGTACGCCAGTGGATGTGGCCGAGTATGCGATCGGTCTGCATGCCAGCGCGCTGGTCCGGGACGGCGGGTGCCTGCAGATCGGCATCGGGGCGTTGTCGGACGCGCTGGTCAGGAGCCTGCTGCTGCGCCAGCAGGACAACACCGCCTGGCGCGACGGCCTGCGTGCGCTCGGCGGCGAGAGCCCGACCCTGGCGCTGGCCCGGCGGATCGGCGGGCTGGAGCCGTTCGAGACCGGGTTGTACGGCGCCAGCGAGATGGTGATGGACGGCTTCATGCACCTGGCACGCGCCGGCATCCTGAAGCGCCGCAGCTGGGACAACCTGGCGCTGGAGAAGGCGTCGGTCGCCGGCCGGCTCAACCCCGCCACGCCCGGCGGGCACTACCTGCGCGGGGCGTTCTTCCTGGGCAGCCGGGAGCTCTACGAGTGGCTCGACGCCACCGAGGCGGCCGATCCCGATGCGATCGACATGTGCCCGGTGTCCAACGTCAACCAGCTTTACGGCGACCACCAGCCGCTGGCCGCCTTGCAGCGCCGCGGCGCGCGCTTCTTCAATACCTGCATGATGGCCACGCTGCTGGGCGATGCCGTGTCCGACGCACTCGAGGACGGCCAGGTGGTCAGTGGTGTCGGCGGCCAGTACAACTTCGTGGCGATGGCGCACGAACTGGACGACGGCCGCTCGATCCTGCTGTTGCGCTCGACCCGCCGCGAGGGTGGCGAGGTGCGCACCAACATCCGCTTCAACTACGGCCACGTGACCATCCCGCGCCACCTGCGCGACATCGTGGTGACCGAGTACGGCGCCGCCGACCTGCGTGGCAAGAGCGACAGCGAATGCATCGAGGCGATGCTGTCGATCTGCGACGCGCGCTTCCTCGACGCGCTGGCGGCCGAGGCCAAGGCCAACGGCAAGCTCGCTCCCGGGTTCCGCATTCCCGAGGCCTGGCGTCGCCACCGACCGGAGTGCCTGGCCAAGGCGCTGGCACCTCTCCAGCGCGCGGGGCTGCTGCCGGCATTCCCGTTCGGCAGCGATTTCTCCGGAGTGGAACAGCAATTGCTGCCCGCGCTGGCCTGGCTGAAGGAGCGGAGCGCGACCTGGCGGGGCCGCCTGGCCCTGGCCCGGGCCCTCGCGCGACCGGGCGCACCGGTGGCGGGCGAGGGGGCTGCGCTCGAACGCATGCAACTGGCCAGCCCCGGGCGTATCGGCGATCGCCTCCAGCGTCGCCTCGTCCTCGCCGCGCTGCGACGTTCGCGGCAGCCTACAGGGGTGGCTTGACCACCATCAGGTAGAACACCGCCACGAAGGCGACGAAGGCCGGCACGCCCAGCGCCACCCAGAGCCGGAAGGCGCGCCAGTACGCCGCAGGCAGCGGCCGGGCTTGGGCCGCCGCGCCGGTCGCCAGGTCGCGCATGCGCACCTGCAGCACCAGCACCGGCAGCCAGCAGGCGACCGCCAGCGCATACAGCAGCGTCGACCAGCCAATCCAGCCGCTGCGCCAGGGAAGCCTCGCCCAGTGCACCATCCAGAAGCCGCTCGCGGGCTGGAACACGACCGTCGTCGCGGTGAACAGCCAGTCGGCGATCACCACCCATCGCGCCACCACCGCCACCACGCGCGCGTCCTGGTGCAGGCTCGCGACCAGCAGGTAGAACGCGCTGCCGATGCCTGTGCCGAACAGCAGCGTGGAGGAGAGCACGTGCAGCCACTTGGCGACCAGGTAGTCCATCAGCGCCGCTCGGTCGCGTACAGCGCGCCGATCAGCGCCAGCATCGGCAGGTTCTTCAGGATCGGCCCGAACGGGTGCAGCCAGAACGCCGGCAGGGCGACCGTGATGATGGCCGTGTAGGAAAGGATGAGCGCGACCTGTGCCAGGTAGGTGAGCCGCAGCGCACGGCCCCGGAACACCAGCGTGGCCACGCCCAGGGCCAGGTCGAGCAGTGCGCCGCCATAGAGCGCGGCGTACGCCACCGGGCCATGCAGCCCGACGCGGGCGAGCAGGGCGAGGCTGCCTGCGACGGGATAGATGCCGAACGAAAGCGCCGCCGTGGCCAGCCACACCAGGCCCACGGCGGTGCGGCCGGCGACGGACCAGGCGCGCCAGGCGAGCAGCACGCGCAGGTCGGCCGCATCGATGCGCGACAGGAACTGCCGCGGCGGCCGCGGCGGATGGCCCAGCCAGCGGGTGGCCGGGGAGGCGTCCGCCGTGTTGCCGCGCTCGAGCATGGCGAGGGCCTCGCCATTGACCCAGGGCCCGCCGAGGCGCCCGAAGCGCTGCAGCCACACGGTGGGAATGCCGAGTACGCGCAGGCGTCCGCCACCCAGCGCATGGCGCAGCACCGCCAGGTAGTGCGCCAGCGACAGCGCCTGCGGTCCGACCGCGGCCAGGCGGGCCGGACGGGCGTCATCCTCCAGCAGGCGCACCACCAGTTCGGCCACGTCGCTCACGTGGATCGGCTGGATCCGCTGGCGCCCGCGGCCGGGCAGCACGACCAGCGGCAGCCAGGCGAGCATCAGCAACATGCGGCTGCTCGCGCCGCCCGGGCCGAACACCAGCGAAGGTTGCAATACGGTGCCGCTGGGCACCATCGCGTGCAGCGACGCGTCGCCGGCGCGCTTGCTGCGATGGAAGCGGCTGGCCGCGTGCTCGTCGGCGCCCAGCGCCGAGACCTGCACCACCCGCGTGATGCCCGCCTCGCGGCAGGCCGCGAACAACGCGCGCGGCGCCTGCGTGTGGATACGCCGGAACGTCTGTGCGCCGTGTTCGGCAAAGATTCCCACCGCGTTGACCACCGCATCGATGCCGGCCAGCCGGGGCAGCCAGTCGGCCGGATGCGTGTCCTGTGCGAAGTCCACCTCCACGAGGTCTACACCCGCGCCGCCGCTACCCTGCCTGTGCCGGATCCCGCGCACGGGGCGATGCCCGGCCGCCTGCAGTGCGTCGCACACGGCACGGCCGATCAGTCCCTCGGCGCCCAGCACGAGCACGCGCTTCCCGTCCCCGCCGGAGCCTTCCGTCATGCCCACGCCGCTCGCGCGCCTGCAGCCCTCATGGATCGCCCGCACCAACCTCAGCGGCGCCGTCGCCGCGGTGCTTTCGAGCGTGGTGGTGGCCGCGTGTAGTGCATGCGAAGCGCGCGCGCCGTTCGCCGGGGTGAATGCGGCCAGCCAGTGGTTCTGGGGGCGACGGGCAAAGCGGCATACCCGGCCGAGCTGGCGCTACACGGCGGTCGGCTACCTGGTGCACCACTTCAGCTCGCTGCTGTGGGCCGGCATCTATGAAGCCTGGTGCCTGCGCCGCCCAGCATCTCCGCGGGTGTCGGCTGCCCGCGCGGCGGCGGTGGCGACGGCGGCCTGCGTGGTCGATTACACGATCACGCCGCCGCGCTTCCGCCCGGGCTTCGAGCGGCACATCGGGCACACGTCGATCGCGGTGGTGTACGTCGCCTTCGGCGCGGGCCTGTTCGCCGGGGCCTTCGCGCGCCGCCGCTATGTTCGCTGACGCGCTTTTTGCTCCCTCTCCCCACCGGGGTGAGGGTTGGGGTGAGGGGTCGGGGCTCGCGGGGAGGGCCTGGGCAGGCGT
The DNA here is from genome assembly GCF_035695185.1 of Frateuria sp. Classification (GTDB taxonomy): domain Bacteria; phylum Pseudomonadota; class Gammaproteobacteria; order Xanthomonadales; family Rhodanobacteraceae; genus Frateuria_A. The sequence continues at coordinate 11,361 of NZ_DASSES010000029.1, read as the reverse complement.
TGCCTTGTCTGTCGCTCTTGCGTGGCGCTTCCGCAATTTGGCTCGCCTGCGGCGGGCTTTCGATCGCCTGACGGCGCTCGAGCCACTTTTCTTTGCTGGCCCAAAGAAAAGTAACCCAAAGAAAGGGCCTGGCTCGTCCCGGGGCCAGAAGAGAGCCAGGTGCCAAGACGCCCTGGCGGCGGGGCTCTTGCTCATAGAGGAGCTGCAGCCGCTTCACCGCGGGCGCTCGGGAGCGGAGGCAAGGGAGGGTTATGCGCTGCGTGTGGTACGCCGCGCTGCTTGTCCAGCAGACGCATTGTGATTTTGTCTGATGACCTGCTGGTGGACTGAGGACCACTTGCGGGTGGGTCACCCACCAGCCCTCACTCTCTTTCCCACCCACGCGGGAGGTCGCGCGACAGCCAATGCCGTCAAACCTGCCGCATGCCTCCCTCGCCTCAACTCCCGAGCGCCCGCGGCAAAGCGGCTGCAGCTCCTCCAAGAGCGAGCGACCCACCTGTCAAAGCGAAGAGGCGCCCAGCTCTTTCGCCACACCGGGCTGAACCAGGCCGTTTCTTTTCTTTGGGCCCGCAAAGAAAAGTGACCCGAGCGCCGTCAGGCGATCGGAAGCCCGCCGCAGGCGAGCCCAGTCGCGGAAATGCCATGCAAGAGCGACAGACAAGGCAACGCCCGCTCAGGCCTCCCCACGAGCAGCCCCGCCCCCTCACCCCAACCCTCTCCCCGGAAGGGAGAGGGAGCCAAAGGCGCACGTCCCGAGTGGTATTCTTGTGCATTGCCGCAGCCCGTGCGGCGTGATGCCGATGTCGAGCTATGAGTGAGTCCGTTTCCCAGCAGCCGCGCCCGGCCGGCCCGGCGATGCGCCGCCCCAGCGTCGGCGTGCGTGTGGGCAAGGTGATGGTGGGCGGCGGTGCGCCGATCGTGGTGCAGTCGATGACCAACACCGACACCGAGGATCCGGCCAGCACCGCGAAGCAGATCGCCGAGCTGGCCCGCGCGGGCTCGGAAGTCGTGCGCATCACGGTGAACACGCCGGCCGCCGCGGCGGCGGTGCCACGCATCGCCGAGCGGCTGGCGATGATGGGCGTGGACGTGCCGATCGTGGGGGACTTCCACTACAACGGGCACCAGTTGCTGGAGGCCGAGCCGGCCTGCGCCGAGGTGCTGGCGAAATACCGCATCAACCCGGGCAACGTCGGCTTCGGCAAGAAGAAGGACAGCCAGTTCGCCTCGATCATCGAAAAGGCCATCCAGTACGGCAAGCCTGTGCGCATCGGTGCGAACTGGGGGTCGCTCGACCAGGGGATGGTCGCCACGCTGATGGACGAGAACGCACGGCGCGCCGAGCCATGGGATGCCGGCGTGGTCGCCCGCGAGGCGCTGATCCGCTCGGCGCTGGATTCCGCAGCACGGGCCGAGCAGATCGGCCTGCCGCGGGAGCGCATCATCCTGTCCTGCAAGGTCTCCGGGGTGCAGGAACTGATCGCGGTCTACCGTGACCTGGCGGCGCGCTGCGACTATGCACTGCACCTGGGCCTGACCGAGGCCGGCATGGGCTCCAAGGGCATCACCGCCTCGGCCGCGGCGCTGGCCGTGCTGCTGCAGGAAGGTATCGGCGACACCATCCGGATCTCGCTGACGCCGGAGCCGGGCGGCTCGCGGACGCAGGAGGTGATCGTCGCGCAGGAACTGCTGCAGACCATGGGCCTGCGCGCGTTCACGCCGCTGGTCACCGCCTGCCCGGGTTGCGGACGCACCACCAGCGAGTTCTTCCAGGAGCTGGCCCGCACCGTGCAGGACCACGTTCGCGCGAAGATGCCCGAGTGGCGCGTGATGTACGACGGGGTCGAGAACCTCACCCTGGCGGTGATGGGGTGCGTGGTGAACGGACCGGGCGAGTCCAAGCACGCCAACATCGGCATCTCGCTTCCCGGCAACGGGGAGGCGCCCTCGGCGCCGGTGTTCATCGACGGCGAAAAGGCCATGACCCTGCGCGGCGACAACATCGCCCGGGAATTCGTCGGCATCCTGGACGACTACGTGGCGCGCAAGTACGCCGGGCGCACCGCCTGAGGCGCCCCCCGCCGAATTCGGGTTCCGGTTCGGATTCGCCAGGATGTGCGCTGGATCACGCGTTTGACATTCGGGCGTACAGCCGGGGGACAGTCTGTCGACTTGCCCTTCACGGCAGGGAAGAATGCGCCCTGCCGTTCGTGCAGGGAGTCCCGGCGTGTCGATCAGCCCGCAGTTCCGCATTGCGTTCCTGTACGTCGCGCTGGCATCCCTGTGGATCTGGTTCTCCGATCGCGCGCTCGGGGCGCTGGTGCACGATCCGGCGCAACTGACCTGGGCGCAGAGCGCCAAGGGCTGGTTTTTCGTGGCGCTGACCGGCCTGGTGCTCTACTGGATGATCGGCAGGGACCTCAGGCGCCTGGCGGCGACCAACCGCCAGCTGGTGCGCGGCAACGAGCAGGCCCTGCGCGTGCTGGTTTCCGCGATGGATATCCGGCACAAGGAAACCCGCGACCATTCCGACCGGGTCATGCGCATGGCGGTCGGCCTGGCGCGCCTGGCGGGCCTGCACGGCGAGGCGTTGCTGTCGGTGAAGTTCGGCGCGCTGCTGCACGACATTGGCAAGCTCGCCATTCCCGATGCCATCCTGATCAAGCCCGGCAAACTCGACGAGGACGAGATGGCGCACATGCGCCGGCACCCCGACATCGGACGTGAGCTGATGGAGCAGGTCGATTTCCTGCGCAGTGCCATCGACATCCCGTATGCGCACCACGAGCGCTGGGACGGTGGCGGCTACCCGCGAGGACTTCGCGGCGAGGAAATTCCGCTGTCCGCGCGCGTTTTCAGCGTGGTGGACGTGTGGGATGCATTGAGCTTCCCGCGTGTGTACAAGCCCGCGTGGCCGGAGGAGGAGGTGCTCGCCTACCTTCGCCAGGCCGCCGGCAGCCAGCTCGATCCGCGGCTGGTCGAGCTGTTCCTGGCCAACTATCCGGACATCAAGGCGCTGGGCATGGCCCACCCGACGCCCTCGCCGGAGCTGGCGCCGGCCTAGAGGTAATCGGCCGCCGGCCGTGGCGCGACCTTGCGCCAGTGCGCCGACTCGAACGGCTGCGCAACCAGCGTCCGCACCTGGGCGAGGAAGGCATCGCGCGGCATTTCGCGTGCGCCCAGGCCGAGCAGGTGCGGATTGCTGACCTGCGCATCGAGCAGCGGGAAGCCCCATTCGCGCAGCAGTGCCGCCAACGCCACCAGGGCAACCTTCGAGCCGCCGCTGTGCCCGCTGAACATCGATTCACCGCAGAACAGCCGCCCGACGCTCACGCCGTAGACCCCACCGACCAGCGCCTCGCCGTCCCAGACCTCCACGCTGTGCGCGTGGCCCTGCGTGTGCAACGAGGCGTAGGCAGCGACGATCGACTGGCCGATCCAGGTGCCGTCCTGGCCCGCCCGCGGCGCGGCGCAGGCACGCATCACCGGCACGAATGCCTCGTCCACGCTCACCCGCCAGTCCTTGCCGGCCAGCGTCCGGCGCAGGCTGCGGTTGGCGCGGAGCCTGTCCGTGTCGAACACGCAGCGCGGGTCGGGCGACCACCACAGGATCGGCTCGCCGGGGTTGAACCAGGGGAAGATGCCGCGCTGGTAGGCCGCCAGCAGTCGACGCGGCGAGAGGTCGCCGCCGAAGGCCAGCAGGCCGTTGGGTTCGGCCAGCGCGAGGCGCGGGTCCGGAAAATGTTCGGGCGATACCGGATCGAGCAGCGGCAGGCGGATCACCGGCAGGCCTCGGCGTAGGGGGCGTGCGCGGCCAGCTCGGCCACGTAGTCGTCCATGGCGTGCGCCTCGTGGACCAAGGCCTCGCGCACGGCCCGGCGGAACTGCGGGTGGGCGAGGTAGTGGCGCGAATGCGTCCGCACCGGCACGAAGCCACGCGCGAGCTTGTGCTCGCCCTGCGCCCCGGGTTCGAAGCGCGTGAGTCCGCGGGCGATCGCGTGCTCGATGCCGCGGTAGTAGCACAGCTCGAAATGCAGTCCGGGCACCTCCACCCGGGCGCCCCAGTAGCGGCCATAGAGGGCGCCGCCGCCCTGCAGGAACAGGGCCATCGCTTCGATGCGTCCATCGTCCATCGCGCAGGCCAGCTGGACGGTGTCGCCCAGGCCGGCCAGGGCCTGGAAGAAGGCCGGCGTCAGCGCGGCGTGGTTGCCCTTGGCGTCGAAGGTTGCCTCGTAGAGCGCGTGGATGCGGCGCCAGGCTTCCGTGTTCAGGCTCGCGCCGTCGCACATGCGGATGTCCAGGCCGCAGGCGCGTACCTGCGCGCGCTCCTGGCGGATGTTCTTGCGCTTCTTGGCCCTCAGCGTGCCGAGGAACTCGTCGAAGTCCCGGTAACCGTGGTTGTGCCAGTGGAACTGGACGTCGGAACGCGCGAGCCAGTCGCCGCCGAAGGCATCGAGTGCCTCCTCCTGGAGGAAGTTGGCATGCGCCGAGGACAGGCGCAGGCGGTCGGTCTCCGCCTGCATCGCCCGCACCAGCGCCTGCCGCAGTCGCGGTGCCTGCGCATCCCTGCCCGCAAGCAGCCGTGGTCCTGGCACCGGCGAGTACGGCACGGCGTTGAGCAGCTTCGGGTAGTAGCTGCCGCCGGCACGCTCCCAGGCGCTGGCCCAGCTCCAGTCGAACACGAACTCCCCGTGCGAGTTGCCCTTCAGGTACAGCGGCGCGGCCGCCACGAGCCGTTCGCCTTCGTACAGGCCCAGATGGTGTGGCTGCCAGCCCCACTCGGGCCGGATGCAGCCGGTGCGCTCGAGGGCGTGCAGGAAGGCGTGCGAGACGAACGGGTTGGCGTCCGCCCGCAGTGCATCCCAGGTCGCCGCGGGAAGCTCGGCGATGGCAGGGTGGAAGCGGGCGGTGAGCATCGACTTGGCGGGGGCGGGCGGAGGGGGATGCAAGTGGCAAGACTAGCGAACTTGCGCAGGGGGACCCAAACGCCGGCCCGTGCGGTTCGCCGGTCACCGGTCCCGGCCGGAACCTCCGCCGAAGCGAAGCATCGGAAGCGACGTGTGTGTCACTTCCGGTCCGTCGGGGAGGGGCCGGAGGGGAATGCACCACGCGGCAGCCGGATCATTTGACGGCGCTATGTTGCGCCGCGCCATAATGCCTTCTCACCTGGCGAGGACGCGTGCAGTGGGCAGGGTCTGGAACTTCAGTGCGGGGCCGGCGGCATTGCCGCAGGCGGTGCTCGAACAGGCGCAGCGCGAGCTGCTGGACTGGCAGGGCAGCGGTGCGTCGGTGATGGAACAGTCGCACCGTGGCAAGCGCTTCATCGCGATGGCCGGGCAGGCCGAAGCGGACCTGCGCGAATTGCTCGGGATCCCCGAGGATTACGCCGTGCTGTTCCTGCAGGGCGGCGCCACCCAGCACTTCGCGCAGATCCCGATGAACCTGGCCGGTCCCGACGGGGCGGCCGACTACGTCGTGAGCGGGCACTGGAGCGAGAAGGCCGCCAGCGAGGCGGCTCCCTACCTGCGGGTGAACGTGGCCGCCAGCAGCAAGGCCGACGGCTACCTGCACCTGCCGGGCCGCCGGGAGTGGCGCCTGGATCCGCAGGCTGCCTATGTGCACTATACGCCCAACGAGACGATCCACGGCGTCGAATTCCACGACGTTCCCGAGGTCGGCGATGTTCCGCTGGTGGCGGACATGTCCTCCAGCATCCTGTCAGGACCGCTGGACGTGCGTCGCTTCGGCCTGATCTATGCCGGTGCCCAGAAGAACATCGGCCCCTCGGGCCTGGTGGTGATGATCGTCCGCCGCGACCTGCTGGCGCGACCGGGCCGGCCGATGGCGCGCATCTTCCGCTACGCCGAGCACGCCGCCGCCGGCTCGATGCTCAACACGCCAAATACCTTCGGCTGGTACCTGGCCGGGCTGACGTTCCAGTGGCTCAAGGGGCAGGGCGGCCTGGCCGTCGTGGGCGAGCGCAACCGCGCCAAGGCGGCCTTGCTGTACGGGGCGATCGACAGCTCGGGTGGCTTCTATCGCAACCCCGTCGAGCCGGCTTCGCGCTCGCGCATGAACGTGCCTTTCACCCTGCACGACGCCAACCTCGACGCGGCCTTCCTGGCCGAATCCGAGGCCGCCGGCCTGCTCGCGCTGAAGGGCCACAAGGCGCTTGGCGGCATGCGTGCCTCGCTCTACAACGCGGTGCCGCTGGAGGCCGTCGAGTCGCTGGTGGTCTTCATGCGCGACTTCGCCCGGCGCCACGGTTGAGCGCCACCCTGACGTTTGAACCCTCTTATCGCCGGACAGCCCAATGACCGACCCCAAGGAATCGCTCGGCAAGGTGCGTGAGCGCATCGACAGCATCGACCGCCAGATCCAGGAGCTGATCTCCGAGCGCGCCAACTGGGCGCAGGAGGTCGCGCGGGTCAAGGGCGAGGGGCTGTCGGCGATCGACTATTACCGGCCCGAGCGCGAGGCGCACGTGCTGCGGATGGTGGTCGACCGCAACAAGGGGCCGCTGTCCGACACGGAGATGGTGCGGCTGTTCCGCGAGATCATGTCCTCGTGCCTGGCGCAGGAAGACCCGCTCAAGGTCGGCTTCCTCGGTCCCGAAGGGACCTTCAGCGAGCAGGCGGTGCGCAAGCACTTCGGTCATGCGGCCTATGGCCTGCCGCTGGGGAGCATCGAGGAGGTGTTCCAGGAGGTCGCGGCCGGACACGCCGATTTCGGCGTGGTGCCGGTAGAGAACTCGGGGCAGGGCATGATCCAGGTGACGCTGGACATGTTCCTCACCTCCGAGGCGCGCGTCTGCGGCGAGATCGAGCTGCGCGTGCACCAGTGCCTGCTGTCCCGGGCCGCCGAACCGGGCGCCATCCGCCGCGTGTTCGCACATGCGCAGTCGCTGCAACAGTGCAAGACCTGGCTGCGCATCAACTTGCCCGACGTCGAGTGCGTGGCGGTGAGCAGCAATGCCGAGGCGGCTCGGCTGGCGCGGCACGCCGACGACGCGGCGGCAATCGCCGGCAGGACCGCCGGCAAGGTCTATGGCCTCCAGCCGCTGGCCGAGGGCATCGAGGACCGCGCCGACAACACCACCCGCTTCCTGGTGATCGGCCGCTCGCTGTTCCCGCCGTCGGGCAACGACCGCACTTCGCTGCTGATCACCGTCAACGACAAGCCCGGGGCGCTGTACGACGTGCTGAGCCCGTTCGCCAGGCACGGCGTGAGCATGAACCGGATCGAATCGCGCCCGGCGCACACGGGCAAGTGGCAGTACGCGTTCTTCATCGACGTCTCCGGCCATATCGACGACGCGCCGCTGCAGGCGGCGTTGAAGGACATGGGCCCGGTCGCCACGCAGGTGCGCGTGCTCGGCTCCTACCCGGTGGCCTTGCCGTGAACGGCGTCAACGGCGGGGCCGGGCGCCTGGACTGGATCAGCCGCCCGGCCGGCCCACTGCGGGGCACGCTCACGGTGCCGGGCGACAAGTCCGTGTCGCACCGCGCGCTGATGCTGGCCGCGCTGGCCGAAGGCGATTCGCGCATCAGCGGCTTCCTTGAAGGCGAGGACACCCGCGCCACCGCCGCGGTGCTCGCACAGCTCGGCGTGTCGATCGAGACCCCCGCACCTGGCGAACGGCGGGTCCACGGCGTGGGCCTGCATGGCCTGCGCGGCATCGACCGGCCGCTGGATTGCGGCAACGCCGGCACCGGCATGCGGCTGCTGGCCGGCCTGCTGGCAGGGCAGGCGTTCGACTCGACGCTGGTGGGCGACGAGTCGCTCTCGCGCCGACCGATGCGCCGCGTCACCGAACCGCTGGGGCAGATGGGTGCGCGCATCGATACCGTCGATGGCCTGCCGCCGCTGCACATCCACGGCAACCAGCGCCTGCAGGGCATCCGCTACGAGTTGCCGGTGGCCAGCGCGCAGGTGAAATCCGCGCTGCTGCTGGCCGGCCTGTACGCCGAGGGCGATACCGAGATCCTCGAGCCCCATCCGACCCGCGACTACACCGAGCGCATGCTGGTCGCGTTCGGCTGGCCGGTCGTGTTCGCCCCGGGCCACGCCAGCCTGGGCGGAGGGCACACCCTGCGGGCGACCGACGTGCGGGTGCCGGCGGATTTCTCCTCGGCCGCCTTTTTCCTGGTCGCGGCGAGCCTGGTGCCCGGCTCGGACCTGCTGTTGCGCGCGGTCGGCCTCAATCCCCGCCGCACCGGCCTGCTGCAGGCACTGCGGTTGATGGGCGCCGACATCGAGTTGCTCGACGAGCGCCGCAGCGGTGGCGAACCGGTCGCCGAGCTGCGCGTGCGCCACGCGCCGCTGCATGGCATCGAGCTGCCGGAGGCGTTGGTGCCGGACATGATCGACGAGTTTCCCGCGCTGTTCGTGGCCGCCGCGGCGGCGCACGGGACCACCGTGATCCGCGGCGCGGCCGAGTTGCGGGTGAAGGAATCCGACCGCATCGCCAGCATGGCCGCGGGCCTGCGGGCGCTGGGTGCGCGCGTGGAGGAGACGCCCGATGGTGCCGTCATCACCGGCGGAACGCTGGCTCCGGGTACCGTCGAAAGCCACGGCGATCATCGGGTGGCGATGAGCTTCGCCGTGGCGGGCCTGCTGGCGAAAGAGGGCGTGCGCATCGCGGACTGCCGCAACGTGGCGACATCCTTCCCCGGCTTCGTGGAACTGGCCAACGGCTGCGGCTTCGCGCTCGAGGAAGCCTGACGTCCCTCGCCCCGGAGAGAAACCGAGCGGTCGTTGGCCTTGCCCGATACCTCCTGGCCCCTCTCGCCCTGGGGAGTCCGGGCGGCGCACAACGCCCCGCCCGGACCTCCGTGCCCCCTTTCGCGGGCGCGCGTTGCGCTCGACCGGGCGCCCGATGCTAGGCTCGCCGCTTTCCGAATGCGCCCACGCCATGTCCGCCGTCCCGCCCTTCATCGTCGCCATCCCCGCCCGCTACGGTTCCACCCGCCTGCCGGCCAAGCCGTTGCGCGCCATCGGTGGCGTGCCGATGGTGGTGCGCGTCGCGCGGCGCGCACTGCAGGCCGGTGCGGGGCAGGTGGTGGTGGCGGTGGACGACGCGCGGGTTGCCGGGGCGCTGGCCGGGCAGGGCGTGGACGTCTGCATGACCCGCGCCGACCACGCCTCGGGCAGTGACCGTCTTGCCGAGGTGGCCGGCCACTACGGCTGGGCGCACGACGCCATCGTGGTGAACCTGCAGGGTGACGAGCCCTTCGCGCCGGCTGCCGGCATCCGCGAAGTGGCGCGCGCGCTGGCCGAGGACGATGCGCCGATGGCCACGCTGGCTGCGCCGATCGCCGACGCGCACGAGCTGTTCGATCCCAATGTGGTGAAGGTGGTGCGCGGCACGCATGGGCGGGCGCTCTACTTCAGCCGCGCGCCGCTGCCATGGGCGCGCGATGCCTTTGCCGGCAGCCGCGACGCGCTGCCCGAAGGCACGCCGTTCCTGCGCCACATCGGGATCTATGCCTACCGCGCCGGCTTCCTCGGCCGCTACACCGGGCTGGCGCGCACGCCGCTGGAACAGGCCGAGTCGCTCGAGCAGCTGCGCGTGCTCGAACATGGGTTCCCGATCGCCGTGCGGCTGACGCCCGAACCGTTTCCGCCGGGGATCGACACGGAGGCGGACGTGGAGCGCGCGGAGCGCTGGCTGGCGACGCATTCCTGAATCTCGGGGCCACGCCCGTCTCCGGTAACGACCGGACGGCCGGCTGAAGCCCGGCCCGCCGCCTGTTCCGCAACCGGTCACGGCGACCCTTGCCGGAACGGCTAGAATCGCCCCATGCAGTCGCCCCAGACGCCGCCGTTCGACGGCAAGGCTTTCGTCCACACCCTGACCACCTCGCCCGGCGTCTACCGCTATTTCGACGCCGAGGGCGAGCTGTTGTACGTCGGCAAGGCGGGCAACCTGAAGAAGCGCGTCGGCAGCTATTTCCTCAAGCCGAGAATGGAACCGCGCATCAACGCGATGGTGTCCCAGATCGCGCGCTGCGAAATCACCGTTACGCGCACCGAGGGCGAGGCGCTGCTGCTCGAGTCGCAGCTGATCAAGTCGCTCAAGCCGCGCTACAACATCCTGCTGCGCGACGACAAGAGCTACCCGTACATCTACCTTTCCGGTGGCGAGGATTATCCGCGCCTGGCCTTCCACCGCGGCGCGAAGAACCTGCCGGGCCGCTTCTTCGGGCCGTATCCCAGCGCCTTCGCGGTACGCGAAAGCCTCAACCTGATGCAGAAGCTGTTCAAGGTTCGCCAGTGCGAGGACAGCTACTTCCGCAACCGCTCGCGGCCGTGCCTGCAGCACCAGATCGGCCGCTGCACGGCGCCGTGCGTAGGGCTGGTCTCGGTCGAGGACTACCGCGCCGACGTGCGCCATGCACAGATGTTCCTCGAAGGGCGCAGCAGCGCGGTGATCGACGAACTGGCCACGTCCATGGAGCAGGCGGCCATGGCGCTCAACTTCGAGCGCGCCGCCGCCCTGCGCGACCAGGTCGCCGCATTGCGCAAGCTGCAGGCCCAGCACCACGTGCAGGGCGCCAGCGCCGACATGGACGTGGTCGCCTGCCGCATCGAGGGCGGCATGGCCTGCGTCAGCGTGCTGTTCTTCCGCAACGGCATCAGCCTGGGCACGCGCGATTTCTTCCCGCGCCTGGCGCTGGACGCTTCGCCGGCCGACGTGCTGGCGCAATTCATTGCCCAGTACTACCTGGAGCGGCCGGTGCCGCGCGAGATCATCCTGGGCGAGGCGATTCCCGACCAGGCCCTGCTCGCCCAGGTGCTGTGCGAACAGGCGGGACACGCGGTGGAGATCAAGTCCAGCGTTCGCGGCGAGCGCGCGCGCTTCCTGCAGATGGCCGAGCGCAACGCACAGGCTTCGCTGACCTCGCGCCTGGCCAGCCGGCAGACCCTCGGTGCGCGCTTCGAGGACCTGCAGAAACTGCTCGAACTGGCCGCTCCGCCGCGCCGTATCGAGTGCTTCGACATCAGCCACACCATGGGCGAGGCGACCGTCGCTTCCTGCGTGGTGTTCGGGCCGGAGGGGCCGGAGAAGTCGCACTACCGGCGCTTCAACATTGCCGGTATCACGCCCGGCGACGACTACGCGGCGATGCACCAGGCGCTCATCCGGCGCTTCCGCAAGGTGGCGGCCGGCGAGGGCGCCAGGCCTGACGTGCTGCTGATCGACGGCGGCGGTGGGCAGGTGGCGCAGGCGCTCGACGTGCTGGCTGAACTGGGCGTGGCCGGCATCCAGGTGGTGGGCGTGGCCAAAGGGCCCGGACGCCGCGCGGGCGAGGAAACCCTGGTGCTCGCCAACTCCGGTCGCGAGATCCATCCCGGATC
>NZ_DASSES010000028.1:0-20760 GCF_035695185.1 Frateuria sp. | reverse complement strand
CATGGCGTACTGCCTGCCGCCCTCCTCGTGCGGCCGGATCGCCCAGCCGGCGCCGCGCGGCTGCAGGTGTCTGCCGTCAGCACCGTTGGCTGCTGTGAGGGGAGGACGAAGCGCGAACCGCCCCGGACGGGTGCCGGCCTTCTGGGCTATGTCGATCTCGGCCACATCGACCTGATGGTGCAGGAGGGGTTTTATACCAGTCGCCCTTTGGGCTGACTCGAATGTGAGTTGGAGCGGCTCGGAGCGGTTCGATTCGCTGCGGCGAGAGGCAAGAGGCGGCAGCGATGACCGTGGCGATCACTCGGACTGACCTGGATTCGCAGGGCTTGCGGCTTGCGGCGGCGCGCACCCAGGACGCGGCGGCGGCTCGGCGGATGTTGGCGCTTGCCCTGGTGCTGGGGGGCCATACTCGGGCCGATGCGGCGCGCGCGGCAGGCATGGACCGACAGACACTGCGGGACTGGGTGCATCGCTACAACGCAGAGGGTCTGGAAGGGCTGAAGAACCGGCCGGAGCGCGGCGCACCGCCACGCAAGCTGACAGCAGAGCAGGAAGGGGTGGTAGCGGAGTGGGTTCGCCGTGGTCCGACGCTGGAGGAACATGGGGTCATCCGCTGGGGTTTGGTCGATCTGGGCGACCAAATCACTCAGCGGTTCGGTGTGCAGCTGCACGAGCGCAGCGTGGGCAAAGTGATGGCACGCTTGAACTTCTCCCGCGTGTCGGTGCGCCCGCGGCATCCTGAACAGGATGCCGCGGCCCAGGAGGCGCACAAAAAAATTTCGCCGCATTGGTCGCCGCGACGATTCCCGAACACGCCCGCGGCAAGCCGATCGAACTCTGGTGGCAAGACGAAGCGCGCATCGGCCAGCAAGGCAGCCTGACCTACATTTGGGCGGACAAAGGCAGCCGTCCACGGGCGCCACGCGATCAACGTTACCATGGGGCCTATCTGTTCGGCGCCGTGTGTCCCGCTCGGGGCGTCGGGGCAGCACTGGTGCTGCCGACCATCAACACCGAGGCGATGTTGTTCAACACCACCCTTCCGATGTGCCGTGTGGAACCCGGTGCAGAGTCTTGGTCTCGCCGAAGAGTCGGATCCCCCGATAAATGCGCGCGACCAGCAAGTCGGGTGATCTGAGTTCCGCTGAGACGTTGTATGTTTTTCCGTCATCCGGATTGTAAAACCAGCCGCCTTCCCAGCGGTCAGGGCCGGTGGAATGCAGTCCCCAAAGGATGGTCAGACCGCACAGCCGCCGCGGCCGCAGCGTCGGATCGGGGTTATTCTTGTCACGGTCCAGCTGACCCTGAGGATCGCGCGGGATTTGCAGCCATAGGATCCGGCCACATAACAGATTGCTGCAGTCGAAGATCTGAACGGCCACCTTCGAGTCCATGAGCCACACGCCTTGCGGAACGGAGGCCCAGGCCATGCTTTGCAGAACGGCCAGAGAAATCACGCCGGCGACGATCAGAGTGGCACAGACGATCTGACGTGCTGAGTGCAGCCAAACGAGATCCCTCATCCTGTTCGACCAGGGAAAAGTGCGAGCGGACATCCCCAACGTCTCCTCAATGCCGGCCTCCGCGAGAGCCAGGGTCGCTTGGCTATTTTCGAAAGCGACCTGCCGGAGATGGCAGCGTGTGCTCCGGATCCTAACAGGCTGGAAGTTCTCGATCGCGCCGCCGTTCCTGGTATCGAGACAGGCATCAATGATCGTACGCGGGGAAATCGGCACCCGGGGTGCGCCGTGTGGAATCACAAAACCAGAAGCCCGATGGTGGCGAGGAGCATAACGGCTGTGGCCAGCCATCCGACGATTTGCATGGCTGGACCCAGGATAAGCGTGCCCATGATGCGCGGGTTGGTCGCGATCAGTAGCATCGTCGCCATAAGGGGGGCGGCCAGAACTCCGTTCAGGACCGCGCTCCAGTAGAGCGCCTTAATCGGATCGATGCCGATAAAGTTCAGACTAAGGCCAATCAGCGTGGCGAGGGTAATGATGGTGTAGAACGCTCGAGCATCCTTCAGCTTATGGTCGAGACCTTCGATCCAGTCGAAGCATTCGCACACTGCATAGGCGGCCGACCCGGCCAGCACCGGCACCGCCAACAGGCCGGTTCCGATGACGCCGCAGGCGAACACTGCAAAGGTGAAGACGCCGGCGATCGGTCGCAGCGCCTCGGCCGCCTGCGACGAGCTCTGGATGTCGGTAATCCCGCTGGCGTGGAGCGTGGCCGCAGTCGCGATGATGATAAACAGCGAGATCAGGTTCGAGTAGCCCATGCCAACCCAGGTGTCGGTGGTCATGCGTGCCAGTTCGGAGCCGGATTGGGAGGGTGTAACATAGAGCGGCTTCACTGTACGGCGCAGTTGCTCCTCCACCTCCTGTGACGCCTGCCAGAAAAATAGGTAGGGGCTGATCGTGGTGCCGAGAAGGGCAACCAATGCGGTTGCATGGGGAGCGTCGAGCACGATCGTCGGCAGGAAAGTGCGGGTGAGCGCCTCGCGCCAAGGGACGGCAACGGCAAATAACACGGCGACATAAGCGAACAGCGATAGCGTCAGCCATTTCAAGACTGTGGCATACTGGCGATAGCTGAGAAATGCCTCCAGCAGCACGCATAGGACAGCGAACCCGACGATGTAGGGTATCTCCGACCCACCGATGATGAGTTGCAGCGCCGCGCCCATGGCCCCGAGGTCGGCGCCGAGATTGACGACGTTGGCAATGAGCAGAAGCAGTACCACGCCCTGCAGCAACCACCTTGGATAGTGCCGGCGCAAGTTCTGGGCGATGCCGCGTCCGGTAACGCACCCGATGCGCCCGCTGATTGCCTGTGTGACGGCCATCAGCGGGTAGCTGAAGAGCATCACCCACGCGAGGCCATAACCGAACTGCGCACCGACCTGACTGTAGGTCGCAATGCCGCTCGGATCGTCGTCGGCTGCTCCGGTGATGAGGCCGGGCCCGAGCACCTTCAATATGCTTTGGGATGCAAGAAGCTGCGACGCAGCTTCGACCTTCACATCAGCGTCAGCAGTCATGTCAATCCTGAGGCAACAGGTAGTTTACCACGTTATCCGACTTGGCCGCCAAGCGAATGCACAATGTGTTAGCGCGAGATAGCGGCCCGTCGGGACCGCTCCCCATCGCGTGAAGGATGTCCATTCCCGCCGCCAACCGGGGTTCCTGAGGCACGATTGGCTGTGCACTTCCGCAGCATCCGCATGAATCGGATGCACGAGACAGCCCGCGCACAGCTCCACGGCAACTCGCCGAGCGTGACGCCGGCGGCCGGGATGGGCATAGCCCTGAGGCAGGGAGACGTGGACGTTAAATCACGGCTCCGAGCCGCCGGAACTCGCGCGGAAAGGTGCCTGCCGTGGGCCTATTGGCAGCCAGATCGCTTACGATACGCAGCGCGGCAATGAGGCTGCTGGCCGAGTAGGGCTTGGTCAGACACCCCTCGCCTTCAGCCCCGCTCAACACCGGATATTCCGGATTTCCGGTCACATAGAGCACGCCAAACGCGCCGCGCCGTCGCAAAGCCTCAGCAACCTTGGTGCCATTCCCCCCGTTCGAGAGACACACGTCGATCAAGCCGAGGTCAGGCCGAAGACGCTCCCCAAGTTCAATAGCGTCCGCAACGGTGCCGGCGATCCCGCACACGTCGTAGCCGGCTTCAAGCAGGATTTCCTCCAGGCAGTCGGCAATCATGAAATCATTTTCTACAATCAATACACTAATCATCGATTTTCCGATCGAACACTGGGTCGTTGATTCCGTCCGCCGTCAGCATCATATTCGGTTTTAAGCCTCGGGCGAAAGTCTATCCTGCCTCGCGTGTCGACGAATGGCGATTCCATAAATGGGGTGGTGGCCGAAATGGCAAGCCGACGGCTCGACCGGGACGTGGAACGGCTCCTGCGCCAGCAGGCCGCTCTGGCCGCGTTCGGGAGCTATGCCTTCCGCGAACCGGTGCTCCAGAACATCCTCACTGAGGCTGCGCGGGTCTGCGCTGACGGCCTGGCGGTCCCGTTCTGCAAGATTTGCCGCTATCGCAAGGCCGAAAACGACCTCCTCATCGAGGCGGGCCATGGCTGGCAGGCGGGCGTGGTGGGACTGGTGGTGTCGCAGGCCGACGAAACCTCGCCGCAGGGCCGTGCCTATATCACTGGGCTTCCGGTCATCATCCCGAATCTGGAGCAGGCCAACGACGTGGTACCGCCGGCCTTCTACGGTCGGCACGGTATCGTTTCCACGGTGGACGTGATCATCCGGAGTCTCGACGGCGAGCCGTACGGTGTGCTCGAGATCGACAACCCCACACAGCATACCTACGACCAGCATGACGTGGACTTCCTCACCGGATTCGCGAATGTGCTGGCCGAGGCGGTCGCCACGGTGACGCGCAACGAGCTACTGCGCGTGACGACGGCGAAGATGGCCGTGTTGGTGGCCGAGAAGGACCGGCTGCTCGCGGAACGGGCCATGCTGGCGCAGGAGTTGCACCATCGCGTCCGCAACAACCTCCAGTTCGTCCGGAGCATGCTGACGAGTCATCTCCAGCACGCATCGGGAGAAGCGGAACGGGCGTCGGTCGGCGCAATGATCCGGCGCGTCACCACGCTTGGGCAGGTGTACGAGCAACTGCTCGGTTCCGGTCCCGCCCGCACCGTCGATCTCGGTGCGTATCTCCAGTCGCTTTGCGAGAACCTGCCGTCGCTTCAGGAACGGGCCATCCAGGAGATAAAGCTGACCTGTACCACTGAGACGGTACCAGCGGATCTCGACACGGTGACGGCGCTCGGCATGGCGGTCGCGGAACTGGTGTCCAACAGCTACACGCATGCGTTTCCCGATCGGCGCGGCACCATCCGTGTCTCGTTACTCCGGTCCAGGCCGACCGGCGAGGCGGTGCTGACCGTCGCAGACGATGGCGCGGGCTTCGTCGAGAAGCCTGGCAGCAAGCGGCACGGCGTCGGCCTGGTCCGCCGACTGGTGCAGCAGGTGCGTGGCACCGCCGAGTTGTACTCGGAGAATGGCGCCGCCTGGACGCTCCGCTTTCCGGTGCTGGCGGTGGACCCGATGCCACAGGTCGTCTGATTCTTCCCTGCCCTGCCGCTCGCGGGTTTTTGATGCTGCAGCGACGGTGCGGTGCGATTGGCGGCTCTACGTCAGGCACCGCAAACTCCAGCCGGTCACACTTGCGGCCTGCCAGATGCCCGTGGCGATAAGCGCAATCAACAATAGCGCCGCCATCAGGGCAGCGCAGAGCAGTGCCCCATCCTCCTCCAGGTAGGCGAAGGAAATCAGGACTATCAGCAGCGCCGGCGGGAAGTTGCTCAGAGGAACAGGAGCCAGCAAGCCCATGCCCAGCAGCAGGACAACGCCGCCAACCACCCGCTTCGTCGCCTCGAACGGCGTGGGCCAGCGTGGCTCGACAAACTTCTCCAGGTACCGCAGTACTGGCACGGCCCGATGCACTACGCCTGCAAGCCGCCATGTGGGGAACGGGCGGCCGGCGACGCGGCGTGGGAAAGTGGGGCCGGGGCGCGCCAGGATCATCTGCAAGGCGGGTGCGGCCAGGAGCACGCCGACGAAAGCCGATGCCCCCGGCACAAGGCCAAGGAGGCCGAGGATCAGCAGAACGATGCCGAAGGAGCGCTCGCCCAACCTGCCCATGAGCCAGTTCAGCGTGACGCACTCGGCGGGCACCTCTGCCAGCAACTCGTTCAGCACCATGGACGTGGGCAGGCGCGCGCTCATATCTTCGGAGCATACACGCCCCGAATCGGGATGAGGTCCATAATGTGACGCCCGACATCGCTTGCGCGATGTTGGCACTCACCGCGAGCGGACATTTTACCGTTGACACGATGTAATCCGCGCGCGGGCCGCCCACCTGAATTCTGCGACGTGACGTGTCGGATCGAGTGGGACGATGTTTCCCACGAGGGGTCACATCCATGAAAATGTCGATGCAAGTGCCGCCTTGGATCAAACCGGGATTTTGGGGTGCCGTGGTCGGTGCCGCCGCCCTCGCGGTCGTCGGCTTCGGACAACTGGGCTGGCGCACGGCGGGTTCCGCACAGCAATCGGCCCAGGAACAAGCAGATGCTGCCGTGGTGGCGGCGCTGGTGCCCGCCTGCGTGGCTAAGGCGCAGCAGGACACAGATGCGATGAAACTTGTGAAGCTGCGCAAAGAAGAATCGTCCTACACGCGCCGCAGCATGGTTTCTGACGACGGGTGGGCCACCATGCCGGGCGCCACCGCTCCCAACCCGGCACTCGCAGACGCATGCTCGCAGATTCTTGCGCCAGAGAAGGCCATGTAGAGTTCAGGAACCTGCCGGTGGTCGGCTTCCGGTCAGGGTCGGCGCGTGCGTTGAGGCATAAGCCGGCCGCGGGTTCACCTGGCGGAGGTAAATGACATGTCGGCAGCGGAAATCTTCTCGCTCAGCAGCTCGAACCTGAACCCATTCCTGTTTTCCGAGGTCGGCATCGAGGCCAGCGGACAGAGGCTGAACGTCGTCTCGCTGCTGGCGCGCCAGGGCGAGGATCCATGGCGAGAGGCCGAGCGGCTTGCCGCCATGCCGGTGGAAGCCGCCGTCGAATGTCTGGGGCGAGCAATCGCCACAATGCCTGGCAGTCATTGGTCGCTTCCAGCGGCCACCGTCATCGCCGGCCGCTTGATTGCTATACTGCCGGCCAAGGTGACTGCCGGCGCGACGCTCGGGCCGGACCGGCACGTCGGCTGGTTCACGCAGCCCTGGATCACTGTAGCCGTCGGGCTGGCGCTGATGTTAGGCTTCTTCGCCTTTCGTTCCTGGCTCGCCTTTTGACGACGGCGTGACGCCTGCCGGCCGCCATTGCCGCGTATGAATCAGAAGGAGCACCGTCATGGACACGGCCGCGAAGCTGCGACAGCTGGAAGAGGCCTACAACGACGCGAAGCAATCAGCGGTTCGCGATGCGCAAGCCCAGGCGGCGATCGCCCGAACCAATCGGGTCAGCGACGCCATCGGCCGCCATCTCGATCCGGCGCAGCTCCTGGCCGTGGTCGCCGCGATGCGTCGCGCCGCAGAAAAGGGCGAGCACCGCTATCTCGCGCTGCGCTTCCCGAGCGAAGTCTGCACCGACGGGGGACGAAGCATCAATTCCGCGCAGCCCGGCTGGGGCACGACGCTGCGCGGGGAAGCTGCGGATTTGTTCCATTTCTGGGAGGAACAGTTGCACCCGCTTGGCTTCGGCCTCAACGCCGAGGTGCTGGATTTCCCCGGTGGCAAGCCGGGCGACATCGGCCTAACCTTCAACTGGGGATGAGAGGCTCTCAACGAGGGAGTGAGGCAGGCATTCTGCCTCGGCCTACTCCTCAGTCGTGCACCGCCGAAGGTTTTCGAAACCAGGACCGCCTCACGGCAAAACCGCCACAGAGATCAGTGTGCATCGAGTCACGATCGGCGTGCAGTCGCTAACTCGTTTGGGACGTCGACAGATCGCTGCGGGCCGCCAGGGGTCCAGCTCTCGTAGTCGCCGTCCGCCGCAGCCCGTTGGCCGCCCGAATAGTCATGGCCGGCCGGGCGATAGGCGGCCACCGTGCCTGTGGCGTTGCTCAGATGGGGCTTTTGCCAGACATAGTGCGGTGTCTGCGGCAGCGGTTCGTCAGTCGTATAGTGCAACCAGCTATGCCATTCAGCCGGAACGGACGATGCGTCCGAGGCCCCCGGGTATATCACCCAGCGACGAAGACGAACGCGATCACCGCGGGATCGGCGCTCGACGAAATACCGGTTGCCGCCAGAGTCGACGCCGATTTGCCTCCCTTTGAAATAGGTGAACAGCCTGGTCCCGATATCCATTGCCATCATTCCTTGCGCCATCACTCGTTTGCAGCCGGCTCAAACCCAATGCCGTGACTGCGCTGGCGTGGGTCACCAAGGACATTCACTGCAAGTGGCCGAGTTGGGAATCACCATGCCTCCCACCACCGCCATGCGGCGAAAGCGATGACCACAGCGGCAATCAAGCCAGGGACCACGACAGGCGGGACAAAATATTCCAGATAGCGGTGGAAGTCTGCGTTCCCCGGAATCATGGTCCAACGTGTCGAAGCATGCATCATGAGCGTTCTTCCAGGTTCGGTCGGTCAAGCGACCTCTTGCAGCGAGCGACTCGCTCAGGGCATTGCTCATGCTGCCGTCAATCCGCCACTGCGGGCGTGCCGCCGCGGCAGTTGACGACCATTCCGCAGGGCGTGGGATCACTGTGCCGCATACGTGAACGTGTTCGTTCGATCGGGACGGACGCAGCCGACGCCGAGAGAGGATCGTCGACATCGTCGGCCCAGACGCTGGTTATCCCGGTGATGCCGTCCGGACGGCTGCTGAAGATCGCGGCGGCGATATCCGCGATCCGTGTGTAGGATTGCACGAAGCTGGGCAGCAGATCGCCATCACTGAGACGCCGGCCATCGCCGAGCGATTCCAGGGCAGCGCGGGAAATCGCGCACGGTACTCCATTCCCGTCGATCTCGATCGTAAACAATATGCGCCGACCGTCCCATCGTGGCTTTACACCCAAGGCCTTCCTATTGAATATATTCATAAAACAAAATCCTTGTACTGGCTTTACCACCCCAAGTAGGGACGGCGTCCGTGGTATGTGGTATGGCACGACACCGAATCCAAGACCCTCGGCGAATCTTTACCTGGTCTCTATGGGCGCGGGCACGATCATGTCTGTCGTCTTGCGTGTCCGGCTGAGTGCCCGTTTGCGAAGTTATGGCGCGGGCAGTCACCTGCGATTGGGATGGACGAAGCGATGGAGCATAGGGCGGATAGCAGCCAGAGGAGAGCATCAGGATTCGTGGGGTGCTCACGCTGCTGCCAGCTGTGCGGGGGCGGCGTTGTCATTGGCGAGCCCGGGAGACCAGCGCTCGAAAAGGGGCCGGAGCGTGCCGTCGAGGGTGCGCGTTCGAGTCTGCAGCAGCAGGTGAGCGCCGCGCCGTGACCAGATTAATCTGCCCTTAGCGTGCAGTTTTATACAAATCGTGTGGCGACCCCGGAATGAGCCAAAGCTCATTGTCACAGCCACATACAGCTTCGCGCCTTCGGCTATGGCCAGGAAACAAGCGGAACTATCAGCCAGAGATCAATTTTGCAGTCAGGCAGTAAGCTGGGCCTCGACAAGGCGGCCGACGCTGGGCGTTCATCGAACGGTTCGAGTCTCCCCATTAAGGGGACCGAGCGGGAGCCGCCGGACGGACCACGTCCAGCGCCGCCGAGGGAAGCGGACCATGCGCCGGAGCTGCTCGTCCCACAGGGCGTAGCAGGGCGCGGTCAGCGCGTCCCGCAGCGTCAGCGTCGTGACCGCCCCGCTCGGGATCGCCGCCTCGTGGCACTCTTGCAGCCTGTAGTTCGGCACGCGGGACGACAGGTGGTGGATGTGGTGGAAGCCGATGTTGCCGGTGAACCACTGCAGCACGGCGGAAAGCTTCAAATAGGAGCTGCCCTCGAGCGACGCCTGCACCTGGCTCCAGCCCTCCTTGGGTTCCCACTGCGACGCCTCGAACCGGTGCTGCACCGTGAACAGCCACGCGCCGGCGGCCGAGCCGAGCACCGCCACCGGCAGCTGCACCAACGCGACCGCGCGCGCGCCGAGCGTCGCGACCAGAGCGCCGATCAGGCAAACGAGCCCCGCGTTGGTCCACCAGACGCTTTGCCGCTCCTGCCGCCAACCCGCTGGCGTGTCGAACGGCACGCGGTAGAGCAGCAGGAACGCGACGGGCGGCAGCACGAGCAGCATCAGCAAGGGGTGGCGCGAGGCGCGGTACAGGAGCCGCCGGCTCGCGGGCAGCGCCTCGTACTCCCGCACGGTCGCGCAGCTCGAGTAGATGTCGAGCCCCCTGTCGCGCCGGTCTAGGTTGTTGAAGCTCGCGTGGTGCTGGGCGTGCTGCCGCCGCCAGCACGTGAATGGGGTGTAGGTCAGCAGGCTGCAAAGCCGCCCGGCGGCGACGTTGGCCCACTGCGAGCGGAAGAACGATCGGTGCCCGCAGTCGTGTTGGAAGATGAACAGCCGCACCGTCATGCCCGCCGTCGGCAACGCGAGCGCGAGCGTGAGCCAGTACGAGACGCCCAGGCTGGCATACATCGCCGTCTCCAGCGCCGCGTAGGCGAGCAGGGTCGAGGCGAGTTGCCACAGGCTGCGCCCGACGCTCGGCGCCTCGTAAGGCGCGATCAGGGCCAGGATCCGCCGCCGCTCCTCGCCGGGCGCACTTGCCGCGTCACGCACCGGACAGCGCCCGCAGGTCTTGGAGCGTGACGCGCCGGTGCGCCGGGCCCTTGCCCGACGGATGAGGCTGCTGCTCCAGTGAGGGCCGCCCCGGCTGCCTGCAGGACAGCGCCGCCGCCGCCCGCTCTGCGGCCGCCATCGCCTGCATGGCCGACGGCCGCTTGCCCGCCACGAGGACGCACGAAGGGTCGCCCGCGCGGTCTGGCCTGTTACGGACGGTGAAGCGGATTTGGCCCGCCTGAGTGGACGACCGCACGCAAAGCTCAAAGCCGAGCGACTCCGTGCAGAGCGGTCGATCCGGCTTGGCCGTCCAGACTTCTTTCGGGTTCACCATGGAACTTCCTCGCAGAAGGCTTGCAGCACTGCTGTAGCGCGCCTGCCTTCTCGTGTATAAGTTGGCACTGGATGTGTCGGACAGTGTCCGATCTGAACGCGACAGGCGGCCTTCGCCAGCTTCTCTCGGACAGAACGCCGCCCTCAAGCCCGGCGCCTGCGGCGCCCCGCTTCGCGGCTGCGGGGCTTGACCGCGGCGCTGTGCCGCGAGCAGGGCGTCGATGCCGTCAACGTCAAAGTCTGCCCGGCGCGACCGCCCTGATTGCGAAAGTGTCGCACAATGTCTGTCGTGTCTAATCCAAGCTTTTGCACTTCTCGCCCAGAAGGGTCGGAAACTACCTACGCCCGGCGGCGCCACTCTGCATTCGACCTCACCAACCCGGACCAGTTCGAGAAGATGGCAGCCGACTGACCGATTACCTCTTCACAAAACCGGAGCAAGTCCAACCGCCGCAAGGCACCGCGCCCGAGTGATCTTGGTCAAGGCGGAGAGCTGCGCGGCACCTAGCATTCGCACCTGCAGGGACAATGTCTCTCGCACAACGAATAGGCAGCCGTTCTATCTGTGGAAATTTTGGAGGCAGTACAGTGGACAAGGACCGGGTCGGCAAAACAAATCAAGGGCTCAATCATGGAGGCGGTCGGCAAAGCGGCAGGTGATACCAAGCTGCAATCCGAAGGAAAGGCCGATCAGGCCGAAGGCAAGATTCAGAATGCCGTCGGCGGTCTCAAAGACACAGTCAGAGACGCAGTAAAGAAATAGTACCAGAGCCGACGGCCTCGTTCGTCGCGACCGCCGGCTCGATAGCCTTTCGGCTTCACGCGGAGATCGGCCGCCCGGGTGCTCCGTGCAAGGCGGGAGGCTGGTGAGCGAGCGCGTGATGCAAGCGAACCGGCAGGCATCCGGCCGATAACAAACCCACCACCGCGTGCGGCGACGCCTGGATGTGACGAATACTCGCCAAAGCGGGCGGCAGGAGAAAGGACACAGTCATGTCAGCTACCACGAAGCCCAAAGTTGCCGAACACCACGTCCAGTCCGCAGAGCATCATGAAAAAGCCGCACAGCATCATCGTGAGGCTGCGAAGCACTACGAAGCGGGATCGGTTGAAAAGGCCGCGCATCACGCGGTCGTGGCACAGGGCCACCATCTGCACGCCGAGCGTCACGCTGAGGAGGCCGCGAAACAGCATGCCGAACAGCACGGGGGCAGCGCAAAGAAGTGACCCAGTTGCCGAAGAGCTGCGCCGGCAGTATCCTTCCAGCAATGGGCGGCGGCAGTGCGCACTGGACCGACAAAGGGATGACCATGAGCAAGATCGTCTTTCTCACTGGTGCAGCGATCGTCGGGGCGGCCATGCTGGCCCCACCTGTGCTTGCCCAGGGCACGCCCCAGACCATCACCCTGATGAAGGTGGACCCGCAAACGCTCGCCACTGGATTGCGGGTCTCCAAGGTGCTCGGCGCCACGGTGGTGAACGAGGCAAACGAAAAGGTCGGCACGATCGACGACCTGATCGTGAC
This sequence comes from Frateuria sp., assembly GCF_035695185.1. Taxonomy (GTDB): domain Bacteria; phylum Pseudomonadota; class Gammaproteobacteria; order Xanthomonadales; family Rhodanobacteraceae; genus Frateuria_A. Next base: position 8,607 of record NZ_DASSES010000028.1, on the reverse strand, counting down.
CCCCAAGCAGAATGTGCCTTACGCCGTGCTGTCGGTCGGCGGGTTTCTTGGGATGGGCACGAGGCTGGTGGTCGTGCCCTACGACACAATGAAGGTCGGCGACAAGAACATGGTCCTGCCGGGTGCCACGAAGGATTCCTTGAAGATGCTTCCCGAATTCAATTACGCCAAGTAGCGGCGCCAGGCTGGGCCGGCGAGTTGGCCAGCTCCGCTTGCCGCTTCCGGGGCTGAACTCGCTTGGCCATGGGCTTGCCCCACCTGATAAGGTCGAGCGTACGTCAACATGATTAATGTGGCTACTGGACTTCCCCGGATTGTGTGAACACCTGGTTGGGGGGTGATCAGGTTGCAGTCAGCTCCATCTGCTCTGGGGTGATGTAGCCAATTGCTGAATGGAGGCGCTGGCGGCTGTACCAGCCCTCGAGGAAGGCAAACACGTCGCGGCGCGCTTAGGCGTGGGTTGCGTAGTCGGCATCGTCGGCGAGTTCGGCCTTGAGGGTCTTGAAGAAGCTTTCCATCGGCGCGTTGTCGAAGGGATCACCCTTGCGGCTCATGGAGCAGTGCGCGCCGATGCTGGCGAGTGCCGCCCGGTAGGCCGCGGCAGCGTATTGGGCGGATTCAAGTGGTCGTCGCAACACTGGCGTGGATCGAACGCAGCACCTCGTCAAGCGCCTCGGCGGGTGTTCGCCAGCGCAGCGACTTGCGAGGCCTTGCATTCAGCGCCGCTGCGACTGCCTCGAGGTCTTCGTCGGTATGCACACTCAGGTCGGTGCCCTTCGGGAAGTACTGCCGCAGCAGCCCGTTCGTGTTTTCGTTCGTGCCCCGGTGCCGTGCCGGCGCATGAGGTCCGCGACCCGGTGCCGCCCGGCCCGGACCCCCTCGGCGCGCAAGGCAGCGTGCACACGTGGGCTGCCGTAGCGGCCGCGGCTGCAGTGGTGGACGCGGCGAATCTCGCCCGGCAACGCGCGGTTCGCGGCGGCCCGGCGGCTCTCCGGCGCCCGCGCCAAGCGTAGTAGCCTGCTGGCGAGACCTTGAGCACCTCGCACATGACCCGCACCGGGAAGACTTGGCGGGATTCGTCGATGAAGCGGAACCTCATTTCGTGGGCCCCGAGAAGATGCCGATAGCCTTCTTTAAAATGTCGCGCTCCATCTGCATGCGCTCCAGCTCGCGACGCAGGCGGTGGATCTCGGCTTGATCAGCCGTCACGGTCGGCACCGTAGGCGCGTTGCCATTGAGGACGGAGGCAACTGGGCGCGCCGATTGCACCCCTGATGGACGCAACTTGCGCCGCCAGGTCCGCAACACCGACTGCTCGATGCCGAGTTCCTGGGCGATCTGCGACAGCGGCCGGCCGCTGCTCTCCAACAGCGCTATCGTCTCGGCCTTGAACTCGTCGGTGAAGGTCCGTCTCGTCTTGCTGGTCATCGGGACATCTCGCTCCACCTGAGCTTAGCAGCGGTGTCCACCGAATGAGGGGAGGTCTAGCCTGTCCTATTCACGAGGTCTGTCCGGTTTGTTGCTGCGCGACGTAGGACGCGCGTCAGCGCGGCAGCGGAACTGCCGCGAGGTGATGTCGGATTGTCGGCGCTGGAGGGTTGCTGTTGGTCGGGCTCGGTGGGGCATCTGCCCCGGCCTTCACGGCCCGGCAGGCAACAGGGCTGCCGCGAGACCGCGGATGAGCGGCGCCTCGGGACAGGCCGCGGTGAAGGCGATGCGCACGCGGCTGGCGGTTTCGCTGACGCGGGCGCCGAGCTTGAGCAGGCGCAGCCGCAGGGTGGCGAACTCGGCGGTCGCGAGGGCATGGGTGCGGGGAATGACATCGCGCAGCGTGAGCATCAGCCAGTAGGCGGCGGTGTGCAGGATCAGGCGGATCTGGTTGGCTAACGGCGCTCGGCATGAGGTGCGGTCGGAGGCGAGTTGGGCCTTGTGCATCTTGATCAGGTTCTCCGCCTGTCCGCGTGCGCAATACAGGCTGTCGTAGATCCACCCGGCATTGCCATGCGTGAGGCTGGTGACCACGAAGCGGATGTCCAGGCCGAGGGAAGTGGCCTCGATGCGGGCACAGACGCGGCGGGGCTGCGCCCAGGAGCGGGCGGCGTAGCGCGTCTCGGCATAGCCGCGCAGGACGGCGGCCTGGCCCTCGGCGCGGCGGGTGCGGATGTCGTCTGCCGCGGCCTCCACTGCCGCGTGCAGCACGGCGTTGCCGGACAGGCCGAAGACGTAGTCGATGCCCTCCTGCTCGCACCAGGCCATCACCTCCGGGCGGCCGTAGTGGCCGTCGCCGCGGATGGTCAGGCGGGTGGCGGGCCAGTGCCGCCGGATCCGCCGCACCAGGCGCCGCAGGTGGCCGCGGATCTCCTTGCCCGACGGCGTCTTGCCGGGACGCAGCAGCACCGCCACCGGCCGCGCGGTGGCGGTGTCGTAGACGTGGATCGGCAGGAAGCAGCGTTCGCCGTAATGGCCGTTGAACAGCGACAGTTGCTGGTGGCCGTGCACCACGTCGCAGGTGTCGTCGATGTCGAGCGTCACCGCGGCGGGCGGCCGCGCGTAGCTGGCGCAGTAGAGATCGACCATCACCCGCATCAGGCGGATCACCTCGCGCAAGGAGGGGGCGTTTTCCCACCGCGACATCGTCGGCTGCGACGGGAGATCCGCCTGCGTCTCCGGCAGGCGGCCGCAGGCGAGCTTGAGGGCGGGATCGGCGCGCAGGTGGTCCAGGTCGTCGGCGTCCTCGTAGCCGCAGGCGATCGCCAGCATGCGCGCCCGCAGGATGTCGGCCAGCGGATGGATCACCCGTGTCGGGTCACGCGGATCGCGGATCACCGCCGCCAGGCGCGCGGCGATGTCGAGCCGCCGTTCCGCCTGCCCCAGCAGGACGGCGCCGCCGTCCGAAGTGAGGCGGCCGCCATCGAAGGCGGCGGTGACCTTCTTGCGGCGGACGGCTGGCAGCGTGAACGGCAGCATCGTATCGTCGTGCATGGCGGGTGTGGCGCGGCCTGGGCGTGTGCGGTTTGGTCTCGACACCCAGATCCGTAAACACAATCAGCAGCTTACGCTACACCCGCCAGCCACTCCCGGCTCCGCGGTGAATAAGGCAGGCTAGTCCAGCCGCACAGCGCCCTCGGCTACCGACCACCCGCACCGGAAGCCTGGCGCCAGCCGCCGCAAATGGGTCAGGCCCGGTGGGCTCCACGCAGCTTCGTGTCCCGACTGTCCACTAAAATCCTGCCTGAACGCTTGGTAGGGGCTGGTCATGAACTTAGCGCCAGTTCATCGTCAGGCGGGTGAGATATCGCGGAATTTAGGGCATGCCAAACAAAGAATACCATGGATATTAACCCTATTGGCGACCCGCGCTTCTACGCACGAAGTGGCCCATTTAACATCTGCGATGTGGCCCGCGTGGCTGGCGGCAGCGCGGCCGAGTCGGGGCTAATGCTGACCGGAGTCGCGGCTTTGGATGTCGCTGGCCCGCTTGAGGTCAGCTTCCTGCATGACGGGCGCTATGCGGCCGCTTTGGCTACCACCCGCGCCGGCGCGGTCGTCGTGCACCCCGACATGGCCGGCCAGGTCCCCCACACTGCCGTCGCTATCCTAGCTCCGGCCACCTATGAAGGCTGGGCGCGGGTCGCCGGCATGTTCCACCCGGTGCCTCCGGCCAACCCTGGCATCCACGGGTCGTCCCTGGTATCGCCAGACGCCACGGTTGACCCCTTGGCCGAGGTTGGTCCGTTCTGTTGCATCGAAGCCGGCGCCAACATCGGGCCGGGCTGCCGCATCGGCCCCTACACCAGCATCGGCCGGGGCGTGCAGATAGGCTCGGACTGCCGCATCGGCGCGCATGTCAGTATCAGCCACGCGCTGCTGGGCGCGCGCGTGATCCTGCACCCCGGGGTGCGGATCGGGCAGGAAGGGTTCAGCTTCGCCCACACCAAGACCGGCTTTCTCACCATCCCGCAGCTGGGCCTGGTGCTGCTGGAGGACGATGTGGAGATCGGCGCCAACTCGACAGTTGACCGTGGGTCCATGCAGAACACGGTGATCGGCGCCGGGACGCGAATCGATAACTTAGTGCAGATCGGGCACAACGTCCGCGTGGGCCGCTGCTGCGTGATCGTGGCGCAGGTGGGCATCTCTGGTTCCACGGTGCTCGAGGACTACGTTCAGGTCGGCGGCCAGGCGGCCTTCACGGGCCATGTCCGCATCGGCCGTGGCGCGCAGGTGGGGGCCCAGGCCGGCGTTATCGGCAACATCGCACCCGGTGCCATCGTCCTCGGGTCGCCTGCGCAGCCCCGCCACGACTTCTTCCGGCAAGTGGCCACGCTGAAGCGACTGGCGCAGTCCTCCCGCACCAAGTGCGCAACAGATGAACGCTCGCTGCACGCATAGCCAACTTATTGATTCGGCCCGGGCGATCTTGAATTAGGCGGCGTAGCGGAAGGTCTTGTGGCCAGAAAGAAGCTGCGCACGCGGTTGGGCGATTTTGACAGGCCGCGCATGTGCCCGAGGACGGCACGCTTGAGCTGCGCCTTGCTGCGGGCCGGCTCCTTGCGGGTCACCGTCTGCTTCAGGTCACCGTTGATGCCCTCATTAGGGTTCAGCTCCGGGCTGTAGCCGGGCAGGTAGAACACTTCGATCTCGGCCTCCCGTCCAGCCAGCCAGGCGCGGAGCTTGGCGGAGCGGTGGACTGGCATGCCTCGTGCGTCGCCCGGATCATGCTCCGGATCGGCAGCGAAAGGCGTCGCCAGCCGTTCTGCGGGTTGACCAAACCCCATCCGCCGATGCCGCCGCGGTGTCGGCATGCGGGCGAGCCGATCGAGCGCCTGCCAGTCATCTTCCACGTAGTCCGGCACCGCCTTCTCGCCGATCGCATGGCGCATGTAGCGCGACGATCTGGATGAGGCAATACGCCAACCATCCTGATTGTCGCCGCGCAGGCGCAGGCGGCCCGATGTACCCGGAGCGAGCTGCTATGCCGCCCGCGGCCGCACCTCTTCCGCGATGCGCGCGGCACTCACGGCGCGCGTCTGCGACAGGTCGAATGCCGTCTGCAGGTTCAGCCAGAACTCCGGCGTGGTCCCGAAATACCGGCTGAGCCGCAGGGCGGTATCCGGCGTGACGGCTCGCGGATCTTCGCGCGCGATGATGGCCGTGATGCGGTTCGGCGGGACGTGCAGGTCGCGCGCCAGCGCGTTCGCGCTCAGGCCGAGCGGCACCATGAACTCCTCGCGGAGCACCTCGCCGGGATGGGTCGTGATCCGATCGGTGTACATGCCGTCCTCAATGGTAGTCGGTGATCTCGACATCCGCCGGCCCGGCCTCCGTCCAGCAGAAGCACACCCGCCACTGGTCGTTGATCCGGATGCTATGCTGCCCGGCGCCGTCGCCCCGCAACGCCTCCAGCCGGTTCGCGGGCGGGATGCGCAGGTCGTTCAGGACGGCCGCGGCATTCAGCATGTCCAGCTTTCGCAGCGCCACTTTCGCGACGTTCGTCCAGCGCTTGTTGCGGTCGGTCCGATAGAGCGCCTCCGTGTCCGCATCCCGAAAGGACTGGATAGTCATGACGAAAGACGTACTACGTTATACGTACTACATCAAGGCCGATTCCGGCCAACAGCAGCCGATGTACCGGCCGGTGTCTGGTCTCTCCTGATGCCTCGGGATGGGGCGCATGGGGTCAGGACCCGTCGAGCTCGCTCCTGACGGCCGCGAGCAGCGCGGGCAGGTCGTCCCGGATGGTCGGTTGCAGGCGGGGCAGTTCCAGGCTGAAATACTGGTGCGACACGATGTCGCGCAGCCCCGCCCAGCCGCGCCAGTCCACCGTCGGATGCCGCGCCAGCAACTCGGACAGGCAACAGCTTCACCGCCCCGCCGATCTCGGCAAGTGCATTCTTCAGCGCCGGGTAGGTTCGCCGGTCGGCCATCGGCAGCGCCGCGAAGGCAGCGTCGTCCAGCCCGGCCGCGAAGGCCAGTGCATCCTCGGCGGCGTCCCGGATGTCCTCCAGCCGCTCGCGCGTGCCGCGCCGTCTCACCACACCCGTACCGCCTCACGGTCGGCCGCCTCCCGCACGGCTGGGCGCAGGGCGCTGCGCTCCACCAGGTCGGCGGGCGCCTGCAGCAGGTCGGACAGCTCCGCCCGCAGCGAGGCCAGGCCGACCAGCGACAGCGTCGTGGCGGGATCGAACGCGGCCATCAGGTCCACGTCGCTGTCGGCGCGCGCCTCGCCCCGGGCGACGGAGCCGAACACCCAGAGCGTGGCGAGGCCGCGCTGCTGGAGAGGCTCGGCATGGGCGCGCAGCACCCGCAGGATGGTCGCGAGGTCGGGCGCCCTGCCCTGCTCGGCCAGGAACTGCTCAACCAGACTGCCAACCAGCCCTTGGACGCTCTCACCGCGCGCCGCCGCGACGGCCTTCAGCCGGTCGCGGGTGGCCGGCGGCAGGCGCACCGAGAGGAAGGCGGGGGAGGACAAGGAGGTCGGCATCGCGGCATCCTGGTAGAATGTGCGCATGTGCACGACGTGACGGTCGGCCCGAGCACCGGAGGACATGCTGCCCGAAAGGGCCTGTTTTCGCGCCTCCGCAACGGCGCGCCGACGCGCCCCTTCCTGACCCGAGGGGTCACTTGGTCTGCCCCACATCCGTTCCGCCCACGGGCGCTACAGGACCGCTACAGACGGTGCGACAGCACCACTACAAAGCCGATACAGCGGTTCGACAGAGCCTCTACGGAGAGCGCGACAAACCCGCGACAGCGCTGCGACGGAAGGCACGACGGATCGGGATGGCGGTGTCCGCGACCGTCGCAGGCCAGGTCGTGACGCGGCGGGGTCAGGAGGGGCCGCCAGGTGCCGGTGACGACACGTCCCCCGCTCTGAACCCAAGGGTTTTCCGTCCGCCCCCCTGACCGCCGTCCGCGGGCACGCCGATCAAGTCGTGACGGCAGGCTTGCGGGATGAGCACCAAGCCCGCGTCCCCGATGCTGTACATGCCGGCCACCGGACCGGCGCGGTGGTGCTCGTCCCGCGCCGGCGGCGCCGCGGCCGAGAAAAGTCCGGCCGTCCGTTTCGCCGGCGCGGGTCCCTTCTCCACGATCAGAAAGGACCTCGCCATGGCCACGTCGCCATCGCGCCTCGCGCCACTGCTCACCGTCCCCCGCCACCGCCGAGAAGCTCGGTCTCTCCATTCGCACCGTCCACCGCATGATCGATGCCGGCGACCTGCACGTGCACCGGATCGGGTGCAGCATCCGCATCTCGGAAGAAGACATTCAGCTGCTCCTCCTGCGGTCCCGGAAGTGACGGCACCACCTGTCACGTAATGTCCTGTTCTGTCCCCATGTTATCCCGTCCTCGTGACTACAGTGGCTCCTGAAAAGAAGATGTCAGCCCCTGCGCCATTTGCCGAATTCCCGTTGCGCCAGAGCTTGGCTGCGGCTCCGTTCCTCCCGAAACGCAGCATGGAATCGCTTGGCGGCTTCCTGCTGTCCGGCCCGGTTGTAGTGTTCTTCCACCATGTGCGCGGAGATGCCGAGGACGGCGGACGCCACGCCGGGATGGGCGGGATCGACCAGAGGCGCCGTCGTACCCAGGGCATGTCGGAACCGGTGCGGCCCGAACGCGGCGCCAAAGTGCTGCCGCGAGCAATGGCGAATGATCGCCGTTAATTTGATTCGGCTGAGTGGCTGCCCATACGCGTCTACCCAGAACCAGTCGTGGCTCTGTCCCCCCAGCAGTTCCGCGCGCTCGACGGAGACGTAATGCGCGATGGCGGCACTCAATCCCGCCGGCGCATGATATTCCAGCGGCCGGCGGGTCTTGATGTTCTCCGCCTCAAAGATCAGGCGATAGCCGGACTCGGTCTGGATCACATGCCGGCCCAGCCGCAGGCAGGCCATGGATTGGATGCGCGGCGCCCGGGCCGCCAACAAGGCCATCAGCAATCCATTGCGGTACGCGATCCGACGCTGGTCGGGGTGCGGGTTCTCCAAGGCCGCTTGCATCATGCCTTGTCCCCAGTCGTAGAGCACCTTGCTGCTGGGTACCTGGATGGCTTGCCGATCGAACGGCAGCAATGATCCGAGCCAGCGCCCGCCCGGCGATGTCAGCCAGCCGAAATCCGACTCGGGATGCAGGATTTTCAGGGCGGTGCTCAGTTCCGAAATCCGCGTGACGATGGTCGAGTTGCGACAGCCAGCATCGCGCATCGCCGAGATATATCGCTGGACATTGTCCTTGGTGACTCGGGCCGCCGGTGGCCCCGACGCCGTCAGCAGGTCCTCCGTCTGCAAGAAGATAAGCCAGCGTCGGTATCCCCGGGCGGTCGCCTCGATTGTGCGAGGTCGAAGGCGCGCGGCATGTTTCGGATCGTCCAGGAGATCGCCGGGCTGCAGTCCGGCGTGCCAAAGGGCGCGGTCGATGTCAGGCCAGCCGCGCAGGTCCCGATCGATGCCGGCAGGCAGTGCATGACGTCCACCCCGCCCGACGCGGCACGGCAGCCGGGAAACATCCCCCACCACCGGCACCCAGGAGAAATTCATCTGCGGCTCCAGCAGGCGCAGGGCGCCGCGCAGTTGCGCAATGCGCGCCGCGATGCCGGGGTTGGCGAT
>NZ_DASSES010000027.1:0-8469 GCF_035695185.1 Frateuria sp. | reverse complement strand
GCCGAGCGCCGGGCCCAGCACCGTGTTGTGGATCGCGATGATGGCCTTCAGGCCGGCGTCCTGGTTGTGGCAGAAGACGACTTCTTCGTGACCCGTCTTGGCGATGGTTTCAAAGATCATTGGAACGATGACTCCACGAGTTTGGCGGATGCCACGGGGATGGCATCCCGCAGAAAGTGTGGCGGACCGATCCAGTGCGGACCGCCGGGATCGGCAGAAAACGCTTGAAAGTCAAAGCCCCGGCAAGGGCCGGGGCGGTCAATTCAGTCGACTAGTTTAATACGTCGGCGACCTTGCCGTTTCTGCGGCGCAGCAAGCCGGGCGCGCGAGGGCGCCCGGCCTTCGGCATCAGTGGTGCCAGCGCCCGCGGTGGAGGCGCCATTCGCGGCCGTCCCGTTCCCACCGCGCCGGGCGGTAGCGGTAGCCGGGGCGGGCGCGGACCCAGTAGCCCTCCGCCCACACGTGACGATGGATGCGCGGGCTCCAGCGCCAGTAACCCGGCGCCCAGACATAGCCGTGGCGGGGCCGCACGTGCACGACGCGCACCGGCGGAGGCGGCACGCCGATGCGCACGGCCACCGAGACGTGGGGGCTGGCCTGCGATACCGGTGCGTAGGCGAGCGCGCCCAGGGCGAAGCCGAGGCCGGCGAGCAGGGCGAGGGGACGGGTGATGGCGGTCATCGGTTTCTCCGGGTGGCGCCGCGCGTGGCGGCGTGCACTCCGGAAAACGGGGCGGGCGGGTGCGTGTTGACGCGCCGATCACGCGCGTTCAGTCGGCGGCAGGCTGGCGCATCCCGGTAGGTGCGCCGGCCTCAGAGCCTGCAGTTGGGCGCATGCCCGCTCTTGCGCGCCTGCTGGTACACCGGCATCAGCCGCTGCGCCTGCTGTCCGAGCACCTGCGCGCGCTTGTTCGGCGCCGGGTGGGTCGAGAGGAACGCCGGCGTGCCGCCGCCCCCCTGCTTCTCCATCTTGTCCCAGAGCGTCACGGCCGCGCGGGGATCGAAGCCGGCCTTGGCCATGTAGCGCTGGCCGAGGGTGTCGGCTTCGGCCTCCTGCGTGCGGGAGAACGGCAGCAGGATGCCCACCGTCGCGCCCGCGCCGAGCAGCGCCGCGACGTTGCCCGCATCGCCGCCGCGCGTGCCGGCGTAGATGCTGCCGGCGGCCACCGCCGCCTGCGCGGCCATGTTGTCCGAGACGCGCTCGGCGCCGTGCCGCGCGACCACGTGCGAGAGCTCGTGGCCGAGCACCACTGCCAGCTGGTCCTCGTTGCTCGCCACCTTGAACATGCCCTGGTTCACGCCGATGCGCCCGCCGGGCAGGGCGAACGCATTGGCGGTGTTGTCGTCGACGATCTGCACCTCCCACTGCTGGGTGTTCCACGGCGGCGGCAGCACCGCGACCAGCGCGTGCGCGACGCAGGTGGCATAGGCGCGCTCCTTCGGTGCGTTGGCGAACTTGCCCTGCTGGCGCATCTGGTTGAACGAGGCCAGGCCCATCTGGCTCATCTGCGCATCGGACACCACCATCAGCTGCGAGCGTCCGGTCGGCGAGGTGGCGCAGCCGGCAAGCAGCGAGGCGAGGACGGCGGCGATCAGCAGGCGCGGCTTCATGGGGCATCTCCCAGGCAAATAGGCAGCGACCAAGCATAGCCGCAGCGCCCGGCTACGGCCGATGAACGCGGCCCCTGTGGGAGCGCACCCGTGCGCGACCGCCATGCCTCCCGGTCGCGTCCAGGCGCGCTTGCACAAAAGAACGAACGGTCGTGCTATTTTATCCGGCATGACTGCCACGACCGCCCCCGCCAAGGGCCTCGCCACCCGCGAACACATCCTCGACCACGCCTACGAACGGGCCCGCGTGGGCGGCCTGGAAGGCCTCTCGATCGGCACGCTCGCGACCGACGTGGGCATGTCCAAGAGCGGCGTGTTCGCCCATTTCGGCTCGCGCGAGGACCTGCAACTGGCCGTGCTGGACGCGGCCGCCCGCCGCTTCATGACCCGGGTACTGGTGCCCGCGCTATCCGCCCCGCGTGGCCTGCCACGCCTGCGCGCGATCGTCACGCAGTGGTGCGAGTGGGGCCGCGAACACCAGAGCGGCTGCGTGCTGCTGACCGCCGCGGGCGAGTACGACGGCCGCGAAGGCGCGCTGCACGACGCCGTCGTGGCGCAGCAGGCGGGCTGGCGCGGGGAGCTGGAAAAGGCCATCGCCCAGGCCGTCGCCGCCGGCCACCTGCGCGCGGACACCGACGCCGCCCAGCTCGCCTTCGAGATCTACGCATTGATGCTCGGCCTGCACCACGACGCCGGCCTGTTCGGCTTCGAGCAGGCCAGCCGCCGCCTGCATGCCGCCTTCGAGCGCCTGTGGCGCAGCTGGCAACCCCAGAGGACCGACCCATGTCCACCGTGATGCGCCGCCCCGGCCTGGCCGCCCGCTTCAGGCTCGCCACCGTCCGCACCAGCTTCGCCCTTGGCGGTCGGCTGGCGCCGCGGCGCACCGCCGACCGGGCGGCGCGGCTGTTCGCCACGCCGTTCGCCAGCAGCCGCACGCGGGCCCGCGCCGCCACGCCCGACCCGGCCATGCGCCGCGAGACGCTGGCCATCGGCGCCCAGTCCATCGCCACCTACGTCTGGGGCGACCCGGCCACGCAACCGTACGTGCTGCTGGTGCACGGCTGGTCGAGCTTCGGCCTGCGCTTCCTGCCGTGGATCGAGCGCCTGCGCGCGCTGGGCTACGCGGTGGTGAGCTTCGACCAGCCCGGCCACGGCCTCAGCAGCGGGGATTACTGCACGCTGCCGGAGTTCGCCGATACCGTGCGCGCGGTGGGCCGCCACTACGGCGAGGCGGCGCTGGCGATCGCGCACTCGCTCGGCGGCGCCGCAATCGCGCTGGCCCAGGGCGAGGACTGGCGCGCGCGCCGGCTGGTGCTGATCGCCCCGGCCGCCGACATGCACGCGGCGACCACCCGCTACTTCCGCTTCGTGCGGCTGGGTGAACACCTGCGCCGTCCGTTCTACGCCTGGCTGGTCAACCGCACCGGCATCAGCGTGGACGAGCTGCAGATGCACCGCCGCGTCACCGCCCTGGGCCAGCCCGGGCTGATCGTGCACGACCTCGACGACGCCGACGTGCCGTGGGAAGAGGGCGAGCGCTACGCCCGCCACTGGCCCGGCGCGCGGCTGCTAACCACGCAGGGCCTGGGGCATCACCGCGTGCTGGACGCCCCGCAGGTGGTCGAGGCGGTGCTCGCCTTCGCCCGTGGCGAGACCGTGGGCGAGCGTGTGGTCGCCTCGGCCAACCTGCCGTTCGGCGTGGCCTGACCAGTCCTTCCTGAAGCAGCGGCCTACAGGCAGCGCGCCAGCCGGCGGATGCCCTCGTCGATCGCGCGCGCGTCGACGCCGCCATACCCAAGGATCAGGCCGGGACGCGCCCCCGGCCCGCGCCAGCACTGCGACAACGGGCGCACCGACACGCCCACGCCCGCGGCCGCGCGCGACAACGCCACGTCGTCCATGCCTGGCGGCAACAGCGCCGCCAGCTGCATGCCCGCCTCCGCACCGACGACCTGCAGCCGGCCCGGCACGTGCCGCTCGATCGCCTCGAGCAGGGCCGCCCGCCGCGCGGCATAAAGCACGCGCATGCGCCGGATGTGCCGCGCGAAGTGGCCTTCGCGGATGAAGTCGGTCATCGCCCGCTGCGGCAGCATCGGCGAGCAGGTATCGAGCGCATCGCGCGCCGCGCGGAACGCAGGCACCAGGTCCTTCGGCAGCACCAGCCAGCCCAGCCGCAGGGCCGGGAACATCACCTTGCTGAAGGTGCCCACGTAGATCACCCGCGCGTCCGCATCCAGCCCCTGCAGCGAGGTCACCGGCTTGCCGCCGAAGCGGTACTCGCTGTCGTAGTCGTCCTCCACGATCCAGCGCCCTTCGCGCGCCGCCCACTGCAGCAGTTGCATGCGCCGCGCCGCGCTCATCGTCACGCCGAGCGGGAACTGGTGCGACGGGGTGACGTAGACCATCCGCGCGTCCGGCCCGCGCCGGATGCCCTCGGCGACGTCCAGCCCGTCCTCGTCCACCGGCACCAGCACGGGCCGGGCGCCGACCGCGGCCAGCGCCTGGTGTGCGCCCGGGTAGCCCGGCTCCTCCATCCACGCGCTGTCGCCGGCATCGAGCAACACGTGGGTGCACACCTGCACGCCGTGCTGCGCGCCGGTGGTGATCATCACCTGCGAGGCATCGGCCCGGACCGCGCGCACCGTGCGCAGGTAATCGGCGACCGCCTCGCGCAGCGGCAGGTAGCCGAGCGGGTCGCCATAGACCAGCGACTCGGTATCCACCCGCCGCGCGTGCCGGCTGAGCAGGCGCGCCCAGGCCTCGTGCGGGAAGGCGTCCAGCGCCGGCAGCCCGACCCGGAAGGCGCCCTGGCTGTCGAGCCAGGTCTGCTCGGGACCGGCCATCGCCGCGGCCCGGCTGGCGACGCGGCGCGCGGGCGAAGCCTCCGGCGCGGACCCGCCGCGCCGCCGCCGCGGCCGCGCCGGGGCATCCAGCGGGATCGCCCCCGCCACGCAGGTCCCCGCCCCGGTGAACGTCTCCAGATAGCCCTCCGCATGCAACTGCTCGTAGGCGCTGAGCACCGGCAGCCGCGAGACCTTCAGCTCGCCCGCCAGCGCCCGCGTGGACGGCACGCGCTGGCCCGGCTGCAACTGCCCGTCCACGATGGCGCGGCGGAACCAGTCCGAGAGCCGCCGGTAGATCGGCGTGTCGCCGTCCGGGTCCAGGGCGATCGGCGGCAGCAGGCTGGCGGACACGCGTTTCATGCGCGGCTCCCAAGTGGTCATGCCCGATCATAGCCAAGTGGCTATTCGCGCGAACCACTGCCGCGCCTAAGGTGCGAGCCTCGACAGGCAGGGTGGAGACGCGCGGCGTGGGTATCGATCGGCAGACGGCGGCACGACCTGGCAGGCGCCTGCGCGTGCTCGGCGGCATCCTCGCCTGGCTCGCCGCCGGCGCGGCGCTGGCCCAGGACGGCACCGCCCGGCAATCGCGCGACGATGCCTGGTGGACCGGCCCGATGCTCGCCAACTCCGCCGAGACGCTGCCGCGCGGCCACGTGCTCGTCGAGCCCTACGTCTACGACGTACAGACCCGCGGCAACGACGGCTTCGGCTCGCGCGCCTACGTGCTCTACGGCCTGACCGACGACCTCACCGTCGGCGCCATCCCGATCATCGGCTACAACGGCCTGGACCACGGCCCGAACAGTTCCGGCATCGGCGCGGGCGACCAGATCCTGCAGGCGCAGTACCGCCTCACGCGCTACCACGAGGGCAGCTGGTTCCCCACGCTCGCGATCATGCTGCAGGAAGCGGTGCCGACCGGCCGCTACAAGCGCCTGGCGCGCGCCGCCGACGGCATGGGCGCCGGCGCCTGGGCGACCACGCTGGGCCTCAACGCGCAAAGCTACTTCTGGATGCCCAGCGGCCGCATCCTGCGCGTGCGCTTCAGCGCCACCTGGACCTTCGCGCACCACGCCGACATCGACGGCGCCAGCAGCTACGGCACCGGCCCCGACTTCCACGGTCGCGCCACCCCGGGCGATGCGTTCTACGTCGCCGGCGCGTTCGAATACAGCCTCACTCGCCGCTGGGTGCTCGCGCTCGACCTCACCTACAGCCGCAGCGACGCCACCCGTGTGATCGGCGTCGACGATCCGCTCGGCCTGCCGGCCACGCCCGTGCGCGCGAGCTCCGGCCGCAGCGAGGCCTTCGGCTTCGCGCCGGCGGTCGAGTACAACGTCAACGCCAACGTCGGCGTGCTGCTCGGCGTGCGCGTGATCGCCGGCGGGCACAACGTCACCCGCTCGGTCACGCCGGCGATCGCCATCAACATCGTCCACTGAGCACAGGAACCGTTGCCATGACCCGCCGACTGCTCGCCCTTGCACTGTTCGCGCTCGCCACCGCGACCTCCACCGTCGCCGCGGAGACTCCCGCCGGCCCGATCGCCGTGGCCCTCGCCGACCCCGCGCGTCCTGCCGCGGACCGGGCGCAGGACGCCGACCGCCGCTCCGGCGAAGCGCTCGATTTCGCCGACATCCACGCAGGCGACGTCGTGGTCGACCTGATGCCCGGCGCCGGCTACTACACGCGCCTGTTCAGCCGCCTGGTCGGCCCCACCGGCAAGGTCTATGCGCTGGAACCGGCCGAGATGGCCAAGGCCGCGCCCGAGCCGCTCCAGGCGCTACAGGCCTTCGCCGGCAAGGGCGCCTACGCCAACGTCGAGGTGCTGGTGCAGCCGCTGGATGCACTCACGCTGCCCCGGCCGGCCGACCTGGTGTGGACCTCGCAGAACTACCACGACCTGCACGACCCGTTCATGGGCCCGGCCGACATGGCGCGCTTCAACCGCGCGATGCTCGCCATGCTCAGGCCCGGCGGCCGCTTCCTGGTGCTCGACCACGCCGCCGCCGCCGGGACGGGTGTCAGCCACACCGACGACCTGCACCGCATCGACCCCGCGGCGGTGAAAAGGGAAGTCACCGCCGCCGGCTTCCGCTTCGTCGGCGCCAGCGCGAAGCTGCGCAATCCGGCCGACGACCACACCGCCGCCGCCTTCGATCCGCGCATCAAGGGCCACACCGACAAGTTCCTGCTCGCCTTCCGCAAGCCGTAGGCTGCATCCGGCCACACCGCCGCGGCGCCGGGAGGCACCGCGGCGCCCCACCGGACCACTACATGATCGACATCCGCCCCGCCGCGTTCCCGCACGACCTGCCGGTCGTGCGCACGCTGTTCGAGGAATACGCCGCCGGCCTCGGCGTCGACCTCGGCTTCCAGGGTTTCGACGCCGAGCTGGCCGCGCTCCCCGGCAAGTACCAGCCGCCCGGCGGCCAGCTGCTGCTCGCCTGGCGCGGCGCCGAGCCGGTCGGCTGCGTCGCGCTGCGCCGCATGGACGCCCACGCCTGCGAGATGAAACGCCTCTACGTGCGCCCGGCCGCGCGCGGCCTGGACCTCGGCCGCCAGCTGGTGGAACGGCTGTGTACGCTGGCTGCGCAGGCCGGCTACCGCTGCATCCGGCTGGACACGCTCCCGGACATGCACGCGGCGCAGCGGCTCTACCGCGCGCTCGGCTTCGTGCCGATCGCGCCCTACGTGTTCAACCCGGTGCCCGGCACGCAGTACATGGAACGGCCGCTGCCCGCCGCGCCGTAGCCACGCGACCGCCGCCGGCAACGCGGGACACCAGGCCGCGTGCCCCGTGCTCCACACGCCTGCGCCGGGCGGGCGTTACCGCGCGCTCGACGGCGAACCCCACTAGAATCGAGGGGTTCAGAGCACAGAAGTCCGGAGTCGCCATGAGTTCCCCCGCCAACCGCCTCCCCGCCGCCGCTGCGCAGGCCGACGCCACCCCGCTGCGTTTCGTCACCGCCGCCAGCCTGTTCGACGGGCACGACGCGGCGATCAACATCATGCGCCGCATCATCCAGGGCCAGGGCGCCGAGGTGATCCACCTGGGCCACAACCGCTCGGTGGAAGACGTGGTGCGCGCCGCGCTGCAGGAAGACGCCGACGCCATCGCGCTGTCCTCCTACCAGGGCGGCCACGTCGAGTATTTCAAGTACATGGTGGACATGCTGCGCGAGCGCGGCGCCTCGCACATCCGCGTGTTCGGCGGTGGCGGCGGCACCATCACCCCGGAAGAAATCCGCGAGCTGCAGGCCTACGGCGTCGAGCGCATCTATCACCCCAACGACGGGATGAAGATGGGCCTGACCGAGATGATCGAGGACGTCATGCAGCGGACCCGCGCCGCGCAGGCCGCCCGCCTGAAGGCCGAGCAGCCCGGCGTGCCCGAGGTCGACATCGACGACGAGATCTCCGTCGGCCACCTGCTCACCGACATCGAGGAGTCCCGCCTCGGCGAGGCCGAACTGACCCGCCTGCGCAAGGAATGGGATCTGGCCGGCCGCAAGACCCCGGTGCTCGGCCTCACCGGCACCGGCGGCGCCGGCAAGTCCTCGGTGGTGGACGAACTGCTGCTGCGCTTCCTGCACGCCTTCCCCGAGATGCGCATCGCCGTGCTCGCGGTGGACCCGACCCGCCGCCGCTCCGGCGGCGCGCTGCTGGGCGACCGCATCCGCATGAACTCGCTGCGCTCCCACCGCGTGTACATGCGCTCCATGGCCACCCGCCGCCAGCACATGGCCACCAACGAGGTGCTCAAGGACTGCATCGCCTTCCTCAAGAGCCAGCCCTACGACCTGGTGATCGTGGAAACCGCCGGCATCGGCCAGAGCGACTCGGAGATCGTCGACCTGGTCGACTTCCCGGTCTACGTGATGACCAGCGACTACGGCGCCGCCAGCCAGCTCGAGAAGATCGACATGATCGACTTCGCCGAGCTGATCGTGCTCAACAAGTTCGACAAGCGCGGCGCCGAAGACGCCCTGCGCGACGTGCGCAAGCAGTGGAAG
>NZ_DASSES010000026.1:0-21313 GCF_035695185.1 Frateuria sp. | reverse complement strand
CGGGCCAGCAGCGGCGCCAGCGCGCGGGCGATCGCCGGGTGCCGGCGCGTCAACTGTTCGAGGCGGGCCTCGTCGCCAGCGGCGGCCGCTTGGACCAGCGCGGCCAGGGACTGGCTACGGATCAGGCTCATGGAAGTGCGGTTCCTGCGGATGGAATGTCAGGACATCGTCTGGATGCGTCGAAACTTGAACAAGCAACGCGTGTGCCACCGGCGACCGCGCTCCTTCCCCGCGTCCTCGCGGGAAGGGCGCGGGTGCGGGACCAAGCCTCAAGCGCGCGGGTGGGCGGCCGATACGCGGAGGCTAGTCCTCAACTTTGCTGGAGAACCGCATGGCCGGCGCGCTGCTGGAAAACGTCGAACGCCAGACCCGCCTGGCCGGGCACAACCGGGTGGCGATGCTGCTGTTCCGGCTGGGCGATGCGCAGCTGTTCGGCATCAACGTATTCAAGGTGCGCGAGGTGCTGCGCCGGCCGCCGCTGGAGCGCATGCCCGGCGCCCACGCGCTGATCGCCGGCAGTTGCGATTACCGCGGGCAGACCATTCCGGTGATCGACCTGGCCGCGGCGCTGGGCTACCCCGGGCTGGTCGACGAGCCGTCCGCGCACCTGATGGTCACCGAGTTCAGCCGCTCGGTGCAGGGCTTCCTGGTGTCGGACCTGCAGCACATGGTCCACTGCGAGGGCGAGTCGCTGGTCGCGCCGAGCACCGCGCTGGGCTTCGGCTCGCGGGTGAACGCGGTCACCCGCGTCAATGGCGCGCTGGTGGCGGTGGTCGACGTGGAACACGTGCTGGCCAGCATCGACGCCGCACCGCACGAGCTGTCCGCCCAGATGCTGCGCGCCGCCGGTGCGCATCGGCTGCGCCCGCGGCGGGTGCTGGTGGCGGACGATTCGCTGATCGCGCGCCGGCGCCTGGTCAGCCTGTTCAAGCAGATGAACATCGAGTGCGTGGTGGCGCAGGACGGCCGCGAGGCGCTCGACCGCCTGCAGGAATTGGCCGCGCTGCCGCCGGAGGAGGGCGTCAACCTGGTCGTCTCCGACATCGAGATGCCGCAGCTGGACGGCTATGCACTGACCCGCGCGATCCGCGAGACGCCTTCGCTGCGCCGGCTCAAGGTGGTGCTGCACAGCTCGCTGAGCGGACTGTTCAACGAGGCGATGGTGCGCGAGGTCAACGCCGACCGGTTCGTCGCCAAGTTCCAGCCCGACCTGCTCGCCCAGGCGGTGATCGACCTGCTGCCGGAAGAGGCCGAGGGCTGACCTCATGTAGGAGTGCACCCGTGCGCGACCGGGGTGCGTGGCGGTCGCGCACGGGTGCGCTCCTGCAGACGGGAACGGCGGCGTCGGAAATCCGACTCCGCCCTTGAACGGGAATCCGGCTCCGCGCGCAAAGCCAGCTGCGGCAAGGCTTCGCGCCACCGTGGCACACAACTTGCCTCCAGCCCCGTGCGGACGAATCGACCCGCGCGGAGGCAAGCGATGAGCCAACCCATCGACAACCTGTTCGGCATGCACACCGGCGCGCTCGCGCTGTGGCAGCGCCGCACCGAAGTGCTGGCCAGCAACCTGGCCAACGCCGATACCCCCGGTTACCTCGCGCGCGACATCGACTTCCGCAAGGCACTGGCCGCGGCCGGCGGCAATGGCGACGGCGGCCTGCCGCTGGCCGCACCCACGCCGGGGCAGATCGACCCGGGGGCGCAGGCGCGCGACACGCTGGCCTACCGCGTTCCGACCCAGCCGAGCATGGACGGCAACACCGTCGACGCGCAGCAGGAGCAGGCCGCCTTCGCCGCCAACGGCGTGCACTACCAGGCCAGCCTGGCCTTCATCACCGCGCAGATCCGCATGCTGCGGACCGCGATCACCGGAGGCCAGGGCTGATGTCGATGTTCAATATCTTCAACGTCGCCGGCTCCGGCATGGCGGCGCAGTCCACCCGGCTCAATACCGTGGCCAGCAACCTGGCCAACGCCGACAGCGTGGCGAGTACGCCCGACGCCGCCTACCGCGCCAAGGAGCCGCTGTTTGCGGCGATCCGCAATGGCCTGGACGGCCAGCCCGCCGAAGCCGGCAGCGAAGGCGTGAAGGTGCTGGGCGTCACCGAGAGCCCGAACGCCATCACCAGCCGCTACGAGCCGGGCAACCCGCTCGCCGACGCGGACGGCTACGTCTACCAGAGCAACGTCAACCCGGTGGACGAGCTGGTCAACATGATTTCCGCCTCGCGTTCGTACCAGAACAACGTCGAGGTGATGAACACCGCGCGCCAGCTGATGCAGAAGACGCTGGATCTGGGCAAGTAAGGAACCGCCATGAGCGATATCGCCGTCAACTCGAACACTGCCGCCAGCGCCGCCGGCAGCGCGCTGGGCCAGACCAAGACGCTGAGCCAGGCGGATTTCCTGAGCCTGCTGATCCAGCAAATGCGCAACCAGGACCCGACCCTGCCGATGGATTCCTCGCAGATGGTCAGCCAGCTGGCGCAGATCAACCAGGTCTCGGCCACGCAGAACCTGCAGACCTCCTTCGACGCGCTCGCCCAATCGATGCAGGGCAACCAGCTGTTGCAGGCCTCCAGCATGGTCGGGCGCGACGTGACCGTGCCTTCGGCGGTCGGCCGCCTGCAGGGCGGCAGCCTCGATGGCGCGGTGAACGTGCCCGATGGCGGCGGCCACACCCTGGTGCAGATCCAGGACGGTGCCGGCAACGTGGTCCGCACGATCGACCTGGGCACGCAGACCGCGGGCCTGGCCGACTTCCACTGGGACGGCACCGGCGACGACGGCCAGCCGCTGCCCCCGGGCACCTATGGGCTGGCCGCGCAGACCGGCAGCACCGCGGTGGCCACCTATGTCTCCGGCAAGGTCGCCGGCGTGGGCATGACCGGCGCCGACGGCGCCTACCTCGACGTGGACGGTTTCGGCGGCGTGCTGCTGAGCCAGGTCGCGCGCGTCAACTAATTCATCAGGGGAAACACCGATGGCTTTCAATATCGCGCTGAGCGGCCTGAACGCGGCTTCCAAGGACCTGGAAGTCACCGCCAACAACATCGCCAACACCGGCACCACCGGCTTCAAGGGCTCGCGCGCCGAGTTCGCCGAGCTGTACAACTCGGCCGGGCGCAACCTCTCGGCGACTTCCATCGGCAGCGGCGTGCGGCTGGCCGACGTGGCGCAGCAGTTCGCCGCCGGCAACGTGGAGAACACCGGCAACGGCCTGGACTTCGCGATCAGCGGCGACGGCTTCTTCACCATGCGCGACGGCAAGGGCTACTCCTACACCCGCGCCGGCGCCTTCCAGCAGGACAACAACGGCTACGTGGTCAACGCCAGCGGGCAGCACCTGCAGGTGTTCCCGCCGGCCGGCAACGGCTTCGACACCAGCACGCTGGTCGACCTGCAGATGACCAACGCGCAGAGCCCGGCCAAGGCCACCGGCAACGTGGCGATGTCGCTGAACCTGCCGTCGGACGCGACCGCCCCGACCACCACCCCGTTCAGCCCCACCGACGCGCTGAGCTACAACCAGGCCACGCCGTTCACCGCCTACGACTCGCTCGGCGCCACGCACAGCGGCACGGTGTACTTCGTCAAGGGCGCCGCGCCCAACACCTGGGACGCCCACCTCTACGTCGACGGCGTGTCGGCCGGCGCGCCGCAGGCGGTGTCCTTCACCAGCAGCGGCGCGCTGGCCTCGCCGGCCGGCGGCAAGCTCACCTTCCCCGCGCTGTCGGTGAGCCCCGGCGCCGACCCGCTGACGCTGTCGGTCGACCTCGGCAAGGCCACCCAGTTCGGCAACGCGTACGCACTGAGCTCGATCACCCAGGACGGCTACCCCAGCGGCACGCTCTCGGGCATCGACGTGTCCAGCGAAGGCGTGGTGCAGGCCAAGTACTCCAACGGCCAGTCGACGTCGCTGGGGCAGCTCGCGCTGGCCAACTTCAACAACCTCAACGGGCTGCGCCAGCTGGACAACACCGGCTGGGCGGCCTCGTTCGATTCGGGCACGGCGATCATGGGC
The DNA here is from genome assembly GCF_035695185.1 of Frateuria sp. Taxonomy (GTDB): domain Bacteria; phylum Pseudomonadota; class Gammaproteobacteria; order Xanthomonadales; family Rhodanobacteraceae; genus Frateuria_A. The sequence goes on along the minus strand of NZ_DASSES010000026.1, from coordinate 17,289 downwards.
GTGGCCGGGCAGGGCACGTTCGGCGCCGTGCAGTCCGGCGCGCTGGAGGCCTCCAACACGGCCGACCTCACCGCGCAGCTGGTGAACATGATCAAGGCGCAGCGCAATTACCAGGCGAACGCGCAGGTGATCAGCACCGACGACAAGCTGACCCAGACCATCATCAACATCCGCAGCTGACGCTGACGTCCGGAGCCTCGCATGGATCGTTCGCTCTACGTCGCCATGACCGGCGCCACGCAGATGATGCGGGCGCAGACCGAAGTGGCGCACAACCTGGCCAATGCCGATACGGTCGGCTTCAAGGCGCAGATGTCGGCCTTCCAGGCGCTGCCGGTGCAGGGCCCGGGGCTGGCCACGCGGATCAACGGCGTGGCGCAGGGCGAAGGCGTGGACCTGCGCGGCGGCGCCGAGATCCAGACTGGCCGCGAGCTCGACGTCGCGGTGCAGGGCGATGGCTGGATCGCGGTGCAGGCCGCCGACGGCAGCGAGGCCTACACCCGCGCCGGCAACCTGCAGCTCACGGCCGACGGCCTGCTGACCGATGCGCGCGGCAACCTGGTGCTCGGCGACAGCGGTCCGATCAGCCTGCCGCCGGCGACCCAGGTGGCGATCGGCAACGACGGCACCGTCTCGGTGGTGCCGACCGGGCAGGGGCCGGAGACGCTCGCCGCGGTCGGCCGCCTGAAGCTGGTCAAGCCGCCGGGCAACCAGCTGGCGCTGGGCAGCGACGGCCTGATGCACCTGGCCGGCGGCGGCCAGGCGCCGGCCGACGCGACGGTGGGCGTCAAGTCGGGCGTGCTGGAGTCCAGCAACGTCAACCCGTCGCAGACGCTGGTGCAGATGATCGAGCTATCGCGCCAGTACGAACTCCAGGTCAAGGCGATCAAGAACGCCGACGACAACGCGCAGTCGGCGACCCGCCTGCTGTCACTCACCTAAGTTTCAGGAGACATCCATGTTCTCTTCCCTGTGGGTCGCCAAGACCGGTCTGGATGCGCAGCAGACGCGCATGGACGTGGTCTCGCACAACCTCGCCAACGCCAACACCACCGGCTTCAAGAGCTCGCGCGCCTCGTTCCAGGATCTGGTCTACCAGAACCTGCGCCAGCCCGGCGGGCAGACCACCGAGCAGACCAACACCCCGTCCGGCCTGATGCTGGGCACCGGCGTGCGCGTGGTCGGCAACGAGAAGCTGTTCACCCAGGGCAACATCGAGCAGACCGGCAACTCGCTGGACCTGGCGATCCAGGGCCGCGGCTTCCTGCAGGTGACCATGCCCGACGGCACCATCGCCTACACCCGCGACGGCTCGCTGCACATGGACCAGAACGGCCAGGTGGTCACCGCCAACGGCTACGCCGTGGACCCGGCGATCACCATTCCGGCCAACGCGCAGTCGATCACCATCGGCAGCGACGGCACGGTCAGCATCACGCTGCCGGGCCAGGCCGCGCCGCAGCAGGTGGGCACCGTGCAGCTGGCCGACTTCATCAACCCGGCCGGGCTGCAGCCCAACGGCGACAACCTCTACCTGGAAACCGCCTCCTCCGGCACGCCGCAGATCGGCCAGCCGGGCCTCAACGGCCTGGGCACGCTCGCGCAGGGCTCGCTGGAGTCCTCCAACGTCAACGTGGTCGAGCAGATGGTCGACATGATCGAGACCCAGCGGACCTACGAGATGAACTCCAAGGCCATCTCCGCCGCCGACCAGATGCTGCAGTTCCTCACCAACAAGACCTGAGCCTGATCGCGATGAGCCTGTTCCGCCTTTCCGCCGCCGCGCTCGCGCTGGCCCTGCTCGCCGGTTGCGCGGCGCTGCCCGCGCACGACGACGGCGCGTGGGCGCCGACGCCGCCCATGCAGCCGGAGATCGCCGCCGCGCCCGCCGATGGCGCGATCTACCACGACAACCAGAACATGGAGCTGTTCGCCGACGCGCGTGCGCACCGCGTGGGCGACATCCTCACCATCGTGCTGGTGGAAAGCACCCAGGCCAGCAAGAAGGCCAGCACCAGCACCAGCAAGAAGGACAAGGCCGACGTCGGCGCGCCGACGATCATGGGCAAGCCCCTGACCATCAACGGCAACCCGCTCAGCGTCGGGCTGGACAACGAGCGCAGCTTCGACGGCAACGGTTCGTCCAGCCAGTCCAACCAGCTCACCGGCCAGATCACCGTCACCGTGGCGCAGCGCCTGTCCAACGGCAACCTGATCGTGCGCGGCGAAAAGTGGCTGACCATCAACCAGGGCCAGGAACTGGTGCGCATCGCCGGCATCGTGCGCCCGCAGGACATCGGCCAGGACAACACCGTGGCCTCCACCCGCGTCGCTGACGCGCGGATCAGCTACACCGGCCGCGGCACGCTGGCCGATGCGAACACGCGCGGGTGGCTGTCGCGGTTCTTCAACTCCAAGTGGATGCCGTTCTGATGCGCGCCATGAACCCCACATCGCCGCAGACTGCTCCCTCCCCTGCGCGCAGGGGAGGGTTGGGGAGGGGTCACGCTCTCCCGCACGACGGCGCCCCCTCCCAACCCCCCCCTGCACGCAGGGGAAGGAGCCTGGCCGCGGCGCTGCTGGTGCTGCTGCTCGGCATCGTCACCCCCGTCCACGCCGACAAGATCCGCGACCTCGCCTCGGTCGGCGGCGTGCGCTCCAACCAGCTGATCGGCTACGGCCTGGTCGTCGGCCTCGATGGCAGCGGCGACCAGACCACCCAGGCCCCGTTCACCACGCAGAGCCTGGAGAACATGCTCCAGCAGTTCGGCATCACCGTCCCGCCGAACGCGCGCCCGCAATTGAAGAACGCGGCGGCGGTGACGATCACCGCGGAACTGCCGCCGTTCGCCAAGCCCGGACAGACCATCGACGTCACCGTCGCCTCGATCGGCAACGCCAAGAGCCTGCGCGGCGGCGAGCTGCTGATGTCGCCCCTGCGCGGCGCCGACGGCAACGTCTATGCGATCGCGCAGGGTAGCGTGGTGGTCGGTGGCATCAGCGCACAGGGCAAGAGCGGCTCCAGCGTGCAGGTGAACATCTCGGCCAGTGGCCGCATCCCCAACGGCGCCTCGGTCGAACGCAGCGTGCCCAGTGCGTTCAACGGTGCCGGCGATCTGATGCTCAACCTCAACACGCCCGACTTCACCACCGCCGCGCGCGTGGCGCAGGCAATCAACACCGCCTTCGGGATCGGCACGGCGACGCCGGTCGACGGTGGCACGGTCTCCGTCCGCGGGCCGCAGGATCCGTCGCAGAAGGTCGCCTGGCTGGGCATGATCCAGAACCTCGATGTCACCCCGGGCGATGCGCCGGCGCGCGTGGTGGTCAATTCGCGCACCGGCACCGTGGTGATCGGCTCGGACGTCAAGGTCACCGCCGCCGCGGTGGCGCACGGCGCGATCCAGGTCACCATCAGCGAGCAGCCGCTGGTCAGCCAGCCGCAGCCCTTCTCGCGCGGCCAGACCGCGGTGGTGCCCAGCTCCGACGTGCAGATCAGCGAGGACGGCGCGCACATGTTCAAGTTCGGCCCGGGCGTGAGCCTGGACACGATCGTGCGCGCGGTGAACCAGGTCGGCGCAGGGCCGAGCGACCTGATCTCGATCCTGCAGGCGCTCAAGCAGGCTGGCGCGCTTCATGCAGAGCTCGTGGTGATCTAGTCACGCGCGACGGAAACATGACGCCCGCCAACGCCAACTTGCCGGCACTGGACACCTGGACCGACCTGTCCGGGTTCAATCAGTTGCGCGCGCAGGCCCAGGACAACGGCAAGGCGGCGCTGCCGAAGGTCGCCAGGCAGTTCGAGGCGATCTTCACCCAGATGATGCTCAAGTCGATGCGCGAGGCGAACGCCAGCTTCGGCGACAACGACGTGGGCGACAGCCAGCAGGGCAAGGCCTACCGCGACCTGTTCGACCAGCAGCTGTCGCTCTCGCTCTCGCAGGGCAACAACGGCCTGGGCATCGCACGGTTGCTGGTGCGCCAGCTCGGCGGCAAGGAGGCCGAGCCCAGGCCGGCTCCGGTGACGGACGACAAGGCGCTGCTCGCCAGCGTCGCCGCCGGCGCACTGCCGGGTAGCGCGGCCGCCAGCCTGTTCGGTCCGCTCGCGGCCGGCGCCGAGGCCGGGTCCCGCGCGCTGCTGCACCTGGGCGAGAGCGTGGCCGGGCAGGGCCAGGGCCTGTTGCCACTCACCGCCGATGCCGGCCAGGGCTGGCGCGCCACGCTGGGCGAACTGGCGCAGGGCGCGGCCGACGTCGTGAGCAAGTTCATCCCCGGCGATCCGGCCGGCTTCGTGCGCGCGATGGCCCCGCACGCGCAGGCCGCCGCCGACAAGCTCGGCGTCTCGGTGCGCGCGCTGCTGGCGCAGGCGGCGCTGGAAACCGGCTGGGGCAAGCACCTGCCGCACCGGCACGACGGTTCCAGCAGCTTCAACCTGTTCGGCATCAAGGCCGGCGGCAGCTGGGACGGCGCCAAGGTCAGCGTGCCCACGCTCGAGTACGAGGGTGGCGTGGCGGTACGCAAGCGCGACAACTTCCGCGCCTACGACAACCCGTCGCAAGCCTTCGCCGACTACGCGCGCATGCTCGCGGACAACCCGCGCTACGCGCAGGCGCTGGGCAAGGGCGAGAACATCGCCGGCTTCGCCCATGCGCTGAGCCGCGGCGGCTACGCGACCGACCCGGCCTATGCGGCCAAGCTCACCGCCATCGCCAACAGCCCGCAGATGCGCGAGGCGCTGGCGGCGCTGGATGACGGGACGTTCAAGTGAGGCGTCAAGTTGCCGTCACAGGGGGCATGACGCATACCTCTCCGCCAGGGCGCCCCCATCCGCCTGTCGGCACCTTCCCCCGCGGAGCGGGGGAAGGCTCGATAGGCCGTATCCCGAATCCTTCCCCCGTTGCACGGGGGAAGGTGCCCGAAGGGCGGATGGGGGCGAGCTTGCCTCGGCCCTCGGACCCGCGCGTCACCAGAACGGAAAACCTCCATGGCTGACCTCCTTTCCACCGGCGTCTCCGGCCTGCTCGCCGCGCAGGTGGGCCTGAGCACCACCGGCCACAACGTGTCCAACGCGAACACCGACGGCTACAGCCGCCAGCAGGTGACCTTCGCCGCGCGGGCGCCGCAGGCCCAGGGGCACTTCTACGTCGGCACCGGCGTGGACACGCAGGCGGTGCAACGCGCCTACAGCCAGTACCTCAACACGTCGTTGTGGTCGGCGTCCTCCTCCAAGGGGCGCGCCGACGCCTACCAGGCGCTGACCGACCAGCTCAACAACCAGCTCTCGGGCAGCAGCAACCTGCAGACCTCGCTGGACACCTTCTTCGGCGCGGTCCAGGACATGGCCAACGCGCCGGCCGATGCCTCCGCGCGCGGCGTGCTGCTGGCCCGCGCGGGCGCGCTGGCCAGCACCTTCCGCGCGCTGTCCGGCCAGTTCGGCAGCCTCGACGGGCAGGTGCAGCGCCAGCTCACCGACACCGTCGCTTCGATCAACAGCGACAGCGCCGCCATCGCCAAGCTCAACGAGCGCATCCGCTCCTCCACCGGCGCGGAACCCTCCGACCTGCTCGACCAGCGCGACGCGCTGATCAGGAAACTGTCCGGCGAGGTGGGGGTCAGCGTGGCGACGCAGAACGACGGCACGCTCAGCGTGTTCGTCGGCAACGGCCAGGCGCTGGTCAGCGGCACGCAGTCCTACGCGCTGGGCACGGCGCCCAACGTCTATGACGCAACCCGGCTGGAAGTCGTCGACAAGGGCACCGGCGCGGTGCTGAGCGGGCGTATCGGCGGTGGCACGCTGGGGGCGCTGCTGGACTTCCGCGGCAACGTGCTCGACCCGGCGCAGAACCAGCTCGGCCGCGCCGCGCTGGCGATGGCCGACGCCTTCAACGCCCAGCACGCGCAGGGGGTGGACCTCAACGGGCAGCTCGGCGGCGATTTCTTCAGCGTCGCCGGTCCGGCCGTGCAGGCGGCCAGTACCAACGCCGGCAGCGCGACGGTCACGGCCGGCATCGCCGACCTCGGCGCCCTGGGCGGCCAGGACTACGTTCTCGGCTTCGACGGCAGCGCCTGGAATCTGCGTGACGCCAGCGGCGCCAGCGTGGCGATGACCGGCACCGGCACTAGCGCCGATCCGTTCCTGGCCGGGGGCTTGAGCTTCGTGGTGGGCGGTGGCGCGGCCAGCGCGGGCGACAGCTTCCGCATCCAGCCCAGCCGCAACGCCGCCGGCAGCATGACCGTGGCGATCACCGACCCGAACCGGATCGCCGCGGCCGCCCCGTTGCTCGGCAGTGCTGCCAGCGCCAATACCGGTGCCGCGAGCGTGGGTGGCGTGTCGGTCGTCGACGGCAGCGATCCCAACCTGTTCAACGGCTCGACCATCGTGTTCTCCGCCCCGGCCACCTACAGCATCGACGGTGGCCCGGCCCAGAGCTTCACCCCCGGCACGCCGATCGTGGCCAACGGCTGGAGCCTCACGCTCGACGGCAGCCCGGCCGCCGGCGACAGCTTCACCGTCCAGGCCAACGCCAATGCCCGCGGCGACAACGCCAACGCACTCAAGCTCGGCGCGGTGGCTAACCTGGGCGTGCTCGACGGCGGCGCGACCAGCGTCGGGCGCGCCTACGGCCAGCTGGTCGGCCAGGTCGGCAGCGCCGGTGCGCTGGCCGACGACGCGGCGACCACGCAGACGGCCTTCTACAACCAGGCCATGGCTGCGCAGCAGAGCGTCAGCGGCGTGAACATGGACGAGGAGGCGGCCAACCTGGTGCGCTACCAGCAGGCCTACCAGGCCTCGGCGCAGGTGATCTCCGCCGCCAACACCGTGTTCAACGCGCTGCTCGGCGCGTTCAAGTAAGGAATCGAAGCCATGCGCGTTTCCACCAGCTGGATGCAGCAGCAGTCGGTCAACACGATGATGGAGCGGCAGAGCGATCTGTCCGACATCCAGAGCCAGATGGGCACCGGCAAGCGCATCAACCAGCCCTCCGACGACCCGGTCGGCGCCGCCCGCGCGGTGGAGCTGACCCATCTGGACGCCGACACCGCGCAGTATCAGCGCAACATCGGCTCGGCCAATGGGCGGCTGGGGCTGGAGGACCAGACGCTGTCCTCGGTGAGCAACGTGCTCGACCGCGTGCGCACGCTCACCCTGGAGGGCATGAACGCCACCCAGACCGACGAGTCGCGCGCCGACATCGCCGCCGAGCTGGTGCAGCTGCGCGGGCAGTTGCTGGGCATCGCCAACAGCAAGGATTCCCAGGGCGACTACATCTTCGCCGGCAACCGCACCGCCGCGCAGCCGTTCGTCTCGCAGGGCGGCGTCAGCTACGTCGGCGACCAGGGCCAGCGCATGGTCGCCGCGGGCCCGGGCCTGCAGGTGGCCACCGGCGACCCGGGCAGCGCGATCTTCATGGGGATCGCCACCGGCAACGGCACGTTCGCCGTGAGCGCCGCGGGCGGCAACACCGGCAGCGCGGTGGCCGGCGCCACCAGTCTGGTCGACGCGTCCGCGTGGGACGGCGGCAGCTATCAGCTGACCTTCACCGCGCCGGACGCCTATGAAGTACGTGACGGCGGCGGCGCGCTGGTCGCCAGTGGCAGCTACGACACGCAGAAGGGCGGCATGGTCGCCTTCAAGGGTGTGCAGGTGGCCATTTCAGGCACGCCGGGTGTCGGCGACAGCTTCAGCGTGGCGCCTTCCTCGACGCAGAGCGTGTTCGACACGCTGGACGGCATCATCGCCAACTTCACCCAGGCCAACACCGGCGACGCGCCGATGCAGAACGCGCTCAACGGCCAGCTGGCCAACCTCGACCAGGCGGTCGGCTCGATCACCCGGGCGCGTGCCGCGGTCGGCGCGCGCATGAATGCGCTCGACCAGCAAAGCTCGCTCAACGACGACCTCACCCTGCAGTACCAGACCGCGCTGTCGGGCGTGCAGGACCTCAATTACTACGACGCGGTGAGCAAGCTCAGCCTGCAAAGCTCCGCCCTGCAGGGCGCGCAGCTGACTTTCAGCAAGCTGCAGGGCATGTCGCTGTTCAACTACCTCAAGTGATCGGGCTTCCCGTCGTACGGGTGCCCTTGGGCGCGACCGCCCGGGGGCGCTCCGACAGACGGTCCGGACGCGTGTCCCCGTCCGGGAAGAAATGCGCAGCGCATCGCGTTAAGCAACCAAAAACAACCATTGACCTGCTCAAGTTTCCATGATCGACGTCGAAACAGGCTCTGAGGCGGCGGTGTACCTACCGGCATCCCGCTGACAACCACCGCCGACAAACGGCAACGACCCGATACGGAGATACCTTCCATGGTCATGAGCGTTCTCACCAACATCAGCTCGCTGAATGCGCAAACCAACCTGGCGAAGTCGCAGAGCAAGCTGTCCACCGCCATTGCACGCCTCTCCTCGGGCATGCGCATCAACAGCGCCAAGGACGACGCCGCCGGCCTCGCCATCGCCACGCGCTTCACCACGCAGATCAACGGCCTGAACCAGGCCGTGCGCAACGCCAACGACGGCATCTCGCTGTCGCAGACCACCGAGTCGGCGCTGGACGAGGTCACCAACAACCTGCAGCGTATCCGCGAGCTGGCCGTGCAGTCGGCCAACGCGACCAACTCCGAGAACGACCGCTCCGCGCTCGACGCCGAAGTGCAGCAGCGCCTGGCGGAAGTGACCCGCATCTCGCAGCAGACCACCTTCAACGGCCGTCACGTTCTTGACGGCACCTTCGGCCAGGCCGCCTTCCAGGTCGGCGCGAACGTCGGCGAGACCATCTCGGTCGACCTGACCAAGGGCACCCGCGCCGCCGACATCGGCGCGGTCGCGTCCGCCTCCAGCGACGTCAGTGGCGCCTTCGGTACGGCCGCAGGCCTCACCCTCGCCGCCGGCGACCTGACCGTGCAGCTGGGTTCGGGCACCGTGGTGAACGTGGCCGCCGGCAACTACACCGATGCCACCAGCCTGGCCACCGCGATCAACGCGGCCGCCACCTCGGCCGGCGTCACCGGCACCTTCGCCAGCGTGTCGGGCAACGAGCTCTCCTTCGACAACGCTGAGAGCAGCGCCGTGACCTTCGGCGGCAGCGCCGCCACGACCCTGGGCCTGAGCAGCGTCGCCGCACAGTCGACCACGACCACCGACACGACCGCGACCTCTTCGGGCACGATCACGAACTTCACCGTCAGCGACCTGACCATCGACCTGGGCGCCGGTGCCGGTGCACAGACGGTGGCCACCGGCTCGTACGCTGATGCCACGGCCCTGGCTGCCGCCATCAACGCCGCTGCCGGCGCCACGATCGCCGCCGACGATGGCACCGGCAAGCTGCAGATCACCAACTCCACCGGCAACGCATTCACGTTCGGCGGTTCGGTCGATAATGCGGCGCTTGGCCTGTCCACCGTCGGTGCGGCGACCAGCTCGACCACCGACGGCACCGCCACCTCGACCGGCGTCAACACCGCGGTGACGGCTACCGCCGCCACGACCCCGCTGACCCTCGCCGCCGGCGCCTTCAGCATCAACGGCACCGACATCACCGGTACCTTCAAGGACACCAAGGCGCTGGTCGACCAGATCAACAGCTCGGGCATCAGCGGCGTGTCGGCGTACATCGACGACAGCAAGAACCTGGTGATCGACTCGCAGGACGACCTGACGCTGGGCGGCAGCAACACCTCGCTGGGCTTCACCGCCGGCGTCACGACCGCCTCGGGCGACCTGACCACGGCGAACGTGAAGACCGTGGCCGGTGCGAACGACACGATCAACCGCATCGACTCGGCCCTGCAGTCGATCAGCTCGATCCGCAGCGACCTGGGCGCGGTGCAGAACCGCTTCGACTCGACCATCGCCAACCTGCAGACCATCTCGCAGAACCTCGACTCGTCGCGCAGCCAGATCCAGGACGCCGACTTCGCGGCCGAGACGGCCAACATGTCCAGCGCGAACATCCTGCAGCAGGCCGGTGTCTCGGTGCTGGCGCAGGCCAACTCCACCACGCAGAGCGTGCTGAAGCTGCTGCAGTAACAGCGGCAACCACCCAAGGGAGGCGGCCGTGGCGACACGGCCGCCCTCCTCATAAAAGGATTCCACGACCATGGCCATCAACGTCGGCTCCACCAGTTCCTCCAGCGCGCTGTTCTCCGCCGCCGGGATCGGATCGGGTCTCGACGTCAACAGCCTGGTCAGCCAGCTGGTCGCGGCCAAGAAGAAGCCGCAGCAGGACCAGATCGACACCCAGACCAGCAAGGCGCAGACGCAGATCTCGGCCCTGGGCCAGGTCAGTGCGGCGCTTTCGGCATTGCAGTCGGCGCTCAGCCCGTTGAGCGACGGCAGCGCTCTGGCCGCGCACTCGGTCGCCATCGGCGACACTGACGTGCTTTCCGCCACGGCCCGCACCGATGCCGTGAACGGTACCTACAAGATCGAAGTGACCAAGCTGGCCGGTGCCATGAAGGCATCGTCCGGCGCGTTCGCCGACAGCGACGCCGTGGTCGGCGTGGGCACGCTCACCATCGCCGTGGGCGACAAGCAGATGAGCCTGGACGTCGATGCCGCGCATGCCTCGCTCGCGTCGATCCGCGACGCCATCAACAAGGCGAGCGACAACCCCGGCGTCAGCGCCACCATCGTTACCGGCACCGACGGCGCGCACCTCGTGCTGCGCGGCACCCGCACCGGTACCGATAACGGCTTCAGCGTCAGCGCGAGCGGCGGCGACGGCGGCCTGTCCGCGCTCAGCTACGACCCCAACGCGGCGTCCGGCAATGGCTTCACCGTGATCGACCCGGCGCAGGACGCCGAGTACACCATCGACGGGCTGGCCGGCCACAGCGCCGGCAACACCATCAGTACCGCCATCGACGGCCTGACCCTCAACCTGGCCGCCGTAGGCACCAGCACGGTCACGGTCAGCAGCGACACGGCCAAGGCGAACAGCGCGGTCACCAACCTGGTCAACACGTACAACAGCTTCATCGGCATCTACAAGAACCTGACCAAGTACGACGCCAGCACCGGTACCTCCGGTGCGCTGATCGGCGACGCCACGCTCAACAGCATCAAGGGCACGCTGGCGGCGGTCATCGGCGGTACCGCCAACGGCGGCACGCTGAGCGACATCGGCGTGACCCTGCAACTGGACGGCACGCTCAGTGTGGACGGCGGCGACCTCAGCGACGCGCTGTCCGCGGGTGGCGCGGCCGTATCGGCGCTGTTCGCGGGGGACGACGGGCTGGCCGCCAAGCTCAACGGTTCGCTCGACCGGTGGATCGGAGACAACGGCGTCCTCGGTACCCGTACCGACAACCTGACCAAACAGTTGTCCGATCTGGACGACCGCCAGAGCGAGCTCGACAGTCGCATGGACGCGCTCACCACGCGCTACACGCGCCAGTTCAGCACGCTCGACACCCTGCTGACCAAGCTCAACAGCACCAGCAGCTACCTCACCCAGCAATTCGACGCGCTCACCGCGGCGAACAAGAGCAAGTAAGACGGAGGAACCCCATGGCATTCGGACAGGGCGCCAACGCCTACCAGCAGGTCCGCTCGCACGGCGGCGTCGAGTCGGCCGATCCGCACGGCCTGATCACGCTGCTGATGGACGGCGCGCTGGAACGCCTGGTCACCGCGCGCGGCCACATGCAGCGCGCCGAGATCGGTCCCAAGGGCGAGGTCATCGGCCGGATCATCGAGATCATCGGCGGGCTGCGCGACGCGCTCGATCCGAAGGTCGAGACGCCGCTGGTCGGCCAGCTCGACGCGCTTTACGACTACATGGGCCGACGCCTGCTGCACGCCAACCTGCGCAACGACGTGGCGGCCCTGGACGAGGTCAGCGCGCTGCTGCAGAAGATCCGCAACAGCTGGGTACAGGTGCCGCTCGAGACACGTCGCACCGCCGGTGCCGGCGCATGAACGACGCACTCCCGCTCGCGCTGGCCCTGACCCGCGCCATGCTCGAGGCCGCCCGTGAAGGCGACTGGGAGCAGCTGGTCGCCCTGGAGGTCGAACGCCACCCGCTGGTGATGCGCCCGGTGGCACAGGACGAGGACAGCGTTAGCCAGCTCGGCGAGTTGCTGGCGCTGGACCGCGAGCTGCATGCGCTGGTCAGCCAGGCCCGCGACCAGGCCGGCGAGCAGTGGCAGGCCGGGCAGGACCGCGCCCGCGCCATCGCCGCCTACGGCGGTTGAATGTCCCGCTTCCTTTCCCCTCCGGGGAGAGGGCCGGGGTGAGGGGCCAAGGCTTGCGGGAAGACTCGCACGAGCCAGACGGGTCTAGTTGTCGGGACGAAGGCAGGTGGGCTCCATGAGGGTGCCCCGCGAGCCCCGGCCCCTCACCCCAGCCCTCTCTCCCGGAGGGGGAGGAGGCGCACAAATGCAGGCGTGCGGCCTGAGGCTTGCATACCTCGCCCCCGATACGCCTTTCCGTCGGAGCAACGTCATGACCAGCGCCTGGAACGAGTTCGAGCAGCGGCTTGCCTGCGAGGACAGCTGGCATGCAGACAGCCAGGCGCTTGCCTGGCCGGTGCCGGAAGCGCTCGCCCAGCGCCTGGCCGAACGCAACACCGCCGCGCTCGCTTCGGTCGCCGCGCTGGAGGAACGTCGCGCCGACAACGCCGACGACGACAGCCCGGTCATGCAGGAGCTGCTGCGCCTGGATGCCAAGCTCAACGCACTGATCGACATGATCGGCCGGGCCACGCTGTCCGCCGACCCGCTGCCGCCCCGGTACCCGCTCCGCTTCAACGCGATCGGCGCGGTACTGCCCGCGGCGCTGGTCCCCTCGGGCGAGGCCCTGCTGCTGCGCCTGCGCTTCGACGCCTGCCCGACCGTGCCACTGGAACTGCCCGCGCGCGCCGAGCGCCGGTTCGATGACGGTCGCGTCTTCGTCGCCTTCCACGCACTGGGCGATGGCGTCGCCGCGTCACTCGAGCGGTTCGTGTTTCGTCACCACCGACGCAAAGTGGCAGGTGCGCGGCAGGCCGGCACCTGAGGATCGGTCGGCGTGGCGTGAAGCCGTGCGCGGCACACGCGTGAACTGTTTCACACTTCCGCAAGGCCGCGCGTCGTCTGTTTGACGGTCCCGGCCGCGACCGTGTCGCGCTAGGTCACTGGCCGTCGGATGCATGGCGCCGGCAAACCGTCGCCGTTGCTGGGTTTCGCCTAACGACTCGTCGACATCTTCTTCACATGTGACGCATTAGGGCCACCCGCCCGTCCGCGGACAGCGTCAGGCAGCCGCCTGCGCTGGCCTTCTTCTTGCTCATTCCTCCGCGTGATCGGTGACGGAAAGCCGGCATTACCCAAAGAGGCACGAACACTGCGGGATGGTCGGCGGTTCGTCGTTAGGCGTCATGCGGAGGACATATCAATGAGCAAGGTCGATTTCCTGGTGATCGAGTCGAACGAGGCACGGGCCGAGTCCATCCTGTCCGCGCTGCATTTCCTCGGTTACCACCCGCAGCGGGGCGAGGACTGCGTCGCGGCCGGGGAGTCGACCCACGCCTGGCGTGCCGTCTATGTCGGCAGCGTCCACGACAGCGCCGAGGCCGAGCGCCAGTTCGCGCTGCTGGGCGATGCCGCCGGCCACGTGCCGGTGCTGCTGGCCAGCGATTCGGACTGGGCCGCCCGCCTGTGCGCCGCCAGCTCGCCGTTCGCCGCCCGCATCGGCATGGTCGAGTTCCCGCTGCGTTACGAACAGCTGGCCGAGGTGATGCGCAGCCTGTACGCGCGCCTGCTCGGCGGTCGCCGCGGCGAGCTGCGCTTCGTCGGCGATTCGGCGCCGATGCGTCGCGTCAACGCGCTGATCCGGCAGGTCGCCCCGTTCGATTCGTCCGTGCTGGTGCTGGGTGAGTCGGGCACCGGCAAGGAAATGGTCGCCCGCACCATCCACGAGTGCTCGCCCCGCCGCGACAAGCCGTTCGTGGCGATCAACTGCGGCGCGATTCCCGCCGAGCTTCTGGAAAGCGAGCTCTTCGGCCACGAGAAGGGCGCCTTCACCGGTGCGATCAGCACCCGCAAGGGCCGCTTCGAGATGGCCGAAGGCGGCACGCTGTTCCTGGACGAGATCGGCGACATGAGCCTGCCGATGCAGGTCAAGCTGCTGCGCGTGCTGCAGGAGCGCATGTTCGAGCGTGTCGGTGGCAACAAGACCCAGCGCTGCGACGTGCGCATCATCGCCGCCACCCACCGCAACCTGGAGCAGGCGATCGCCGAGGGCAAGTTCCGCGAGGACCTGTTCTACCGCCTGTCGGTCTTCCCGCTGGAGATGCCTGCGCTGCGCGAGCACCTGAACGACCTGCCGGTGCTGATCGACGAGTTCAACCAGCGCCTGGCCCGTCGCGGCCTGGGCAGCGTGCGCTTCTCCGCCGGCGCGGTGAACGCGCTGCACCAGTACGCCTGGCCGGGCAACGTGCGCGAGCTGTGCAACCTGGTCGAGCGGTTGGCGATCCTCTACCCGCACGGCGAGATCCGCGCCAGCGACCTGCCGGAAAAATACCGCGGCCGCCAGGCCGTGGAGGAGGGGCAGGGCGCCTCGCTGCTGGCCATGATGGAGGCGGCGCCGATCGATCCCCCGATCGCCGCGGCGACCGTGCACGACGCGACCGTCCTGCCCGAAGGCGGGCTGGACCTGAAGGACCACCTGGCCGACATCGAGGTCGGCCTGATCCGCCAGGCGCTGGACCTCACCGGCGGCGTGGTCGCCCACGCGGCCAAGCTGCTGCACATGCAGCGCACCACGCTGGTCGAGAAGCTGCGCAAGTACGGGCTGCAGAACAGCCTGGCGGCGTAACGCGGGGACCGGGCGCGGGGAACCGGAACGCCGGCCGCGCGGCCGGCCCGACGTCGCTGCCCCGACCGGCAACATCCGCGCTGCCGGCGACCGTGGGCAGCTTCATTCCGCATGAAGCCACGCGTTCCCCGTTCCCCACTGCATGGCACGGCTCGTGCAACCCCACCTCCGAAACCCGCCACGCGCCGGAAACCCGACATGAGCACGATCGACGTCAACAACCTGCTCGCCCAGATGCGCCAGATCTCCGCCCAGGTGCGCCCGGCGGAAACCGCGCTGAAAGCCGCACCGGCGCCGAAGGCCGATTTCGGGTCGCTGCTGAAGGAATCGATCGCCAGCGTGGGCCAGAGCCAGCAGCAGGCCGGGCAGATGGCGGCGGCGTTCGAACGGGGCGACCCAGGCGCGGACCTCGGCCGGACCATGGTGTCGATCCAGAAGGCCGACCTTTCGCTGCGCGCGATGACCGAAGTGCGCAACAAGCTGGTCGACGCCTACAAGGACATCATGAACATGCCGGTGTGAGCCCCGGCCTGACGTTCCCTCCTTCGCCTTACGGATGATTCCTCCCCATGGCCGACAACGCCATCGCCACCACCGGCGACAGCCCAGCCAACCGCTTCGACCTCCGACAACTGGCGCGCAGCCCGGCCTCGCGCCAGTTGCTGCTGCTGGTGGGCATGGCCGCAGCGGTGGCGCTGGGCGTGGCGGTCGTGCTCTGGTCGCGCGGCCCGAACTGGGCGCTGCTCTATGCGGGCCTCGGCCAGCAGGATGCCGCGGCCATCACGCAGGCGCTGCAGTCGAGCGACACGCCCTACCAGCTGTCCAACGACGGCAGCTCGATCATGGTGCCGGCCGCGGACCTGTCCGCGATCCGCCTGCGCCTGGCCGGCCAGGGCCTGCCGCAGGGCGCCGCCACCAACACGATGCCGCAGGCCGACTCACCCTTCGGCATGAGTGACCTGGCCGAGCGCACGCGCTACCAGCAGATGCTCGAGACCGACCTGGGCAACACCATCGGCAGCCTGCAGGGCGTGCGCGCCGCGCGCGTGCACCTGGCCCTGGCCAAGCCGTCGGCGTTCATCCGCGACAGCCACGACGCCAGCGCCTCGGTGCTGGTGACGCTCTATCCGGGCCGGCAGCTCGATGCCAGCCAGGTCGCGGCGATCGTGCACCTGGTCGCCGCCTCGGTGCCGGACCTGGATGCCAGGCAGGTGTCGGTGATCGACCAGCAGGGCCAGCTGCTGACCGGCAGTGATCCGGACAGCGCCGCCGCCGTGGGCGACAGCCGCCTGCGCCTGGCCACGCGGATGGAGAACAGCTACGCGCAGCGCATCGAGCAGTTGCTCACGCCACTGGTCGGCCCGGGCAAAGTGCACGCGCAGGTGTCGGTGGACCTGGACTTCAGCGCCACCGAGAAGGCCAGCGAGACCTTCGACCACGACCACCCGGCGCTGCGCAGCGAACAGACCAGCAGCGAGCGCCATGCCGACGGCAGCGCCGCCGACGGTGGCGTACCTGGCGCGCTCAGCAACCAGCCGCCGGTGATGGCCGCGCAACCGACCGCCGCCAACCCCAACGCGGGCGGCAAGGCTGCCGCGGCGCCGGCGGCGGCCACCGCGCAGGCCACCACCGGCGACAGCTCCTCCAGTGCCACCCGCAACTACGAACTGGACCGCACCATCAGCCACACCAGCGATCCGGCCGGCCGGCTGGCGCGCCTGAGCGTGGCGGTGGTGGTCGACAACAAGACCGTCAGCGGACCCAAGGGCGATGCCAGCGTGCCGTTCACCCCGCAGGAGCTGGACCACCTCACCCAGCTGGCGAAGAACGCCGTCGGCTTCGATGCCGCCCGCGGCGACAGCGTCAGCGTGATCAACCAGGCCTTCCGCACGGCGCCCGCCGCCGATGCGCCCGAGCAGCTGCCGCTGTGGCAACGGCCGGGCGCGCTGGACCTGATCAAGCAGGCCATCGGCGTGCTGATCGCGCTGATCGTCGCCTTCGGCCTGCTGCGCCCGTTGCTGAAAGGCCTGCTGCGCAGCGCACCGCAGCCGGCGCTGGCCGGCGCCGGCCACGTGCCTACGGTTTCCGTGCGGATTGCCGATGACGATGACGAGGGGAACCGGCTGTCGGGTCCGCAGGTGATCGGTTATGAGCAGAAAGTCGGCCTGGCCCGGCGCATGGTCAGCGACAACCCCAAGCAGGTGGCGCAGGTGGTCCGGAACTGGGTCGGCGAGGATGGCGGCTAAGCGTCGATGAAACACGAACCGCAAATCACCGGCGCGCAGCGCGCCGCGATCCTGCTGCTCACGCTGGGTGAGCAGGACGCCGCCGAAGTGCTCAAGCATCTGTCCGCACGCGACGTGCAGGCGGTCGGCCAGGCCATGGCCAGCCTCACCTCGGTCTCGCGCGAGCAGGTCGACAAGGTGCTCACCCGCCTGCACGACGACCTGGGCTCGCAGACCGCGCTCGGCGTCGGCACCGAGGAC
>NZ_DASSES010000025.1:0-2284 GCF_035695185.1 Frateuria sp. | reverse complement strand
GTGCTCGCCGTCGAGGGCGCGCAGGTGCGTTGCGAGGTGCTGATCGGCGGCCGCCTGTCCGACCGCAAGGGCCTCAACCGCCAGGGCGGCGGCCTGTCGGTATCGGCGCTGTCGGACAAGGACCGCGCGGACATCAGGCTGGCCGCCGAGATCGGTGCCGACTTCCTGGCCGTCTCCTTCGTGCGCTCGGCCGCGGACATGGAGCAGGCGCGCCGGTTGCTGCGCGAGGCCGACGGCCATGCCGCGCTGGTGGCCAAGATCGAACGTGCCGACGCGATCCCGGTGCTGGGCGAGATCATCGACGCCTCCGATGCGGTGATGGTCGCGCGCGGCGACCTCGGCGTCGAGATCGGCGACGCCGAGCTGCCCGGCCTGCAGAAGAAGATCATCCGCGAATCGGTCGCCCGCAATCGCGCCGTGATCACCGCCACGCAGATGCTGCAGTCGATGGTGAGCGCGCCGATCCCGACCCGCGCCGAAGTGCTGGACGTGGCCAACGCGGTCATCGATGGCACCGACGCGGTCATGCTGTCGCAGGAAACCGCCGCCGGTGCGCATCCGGACGTGGCGGTGGCCGCCATGCGCCGGATCTGCCTCGGCGCCGAGCGCCAGTTCGAGCCGAAAGAAGAACTCAACGGCATCGCGCACCGGCTCGACCGCGCCGACCAGGCCATCGCGCTGGCAGCGATGGTGCTGGCCGGACAGCTGGGCGTGCGCGCGCTGATCGCCCTGACCGACTCGGGCGCGACCGCGCAATGGCTGTCGCGCTATCGCAGCGCGGTGCCGATCTATGCGCTCTCGCCCAGCCCCGATTCCCGCCGGCGCATGCTGCTGCTGCGCGACGTGCAGCCGGTGGCCTTCAACGAGGTGAGCCAGAGCTCGGCGGCCAACGCCCGCGAGGCGGTACGCCAGCTGTTCGCGCTGGGCAAGCTGGCCGAGGGCGATCGCGTGGTCCTCACCCAGGGCGACCGCGTCGGTGCCGGCGGCGGCACCAATACGCTCAAGCTGCTGCTGGTCGGGGCCGAGGGCATCGTCGAGAGCCTGCGCGACCTTTGAACCAGGCTCTTCGCGAGCGCCTCCTCTCCCTTGCGGGGAGAGGGTCGAGGTGAGGGGCCGGGGCTCGCGGAAGCCCCGCCGGACCACAGCCCGCACGGCCACAACGCCGCAAGAGCCCCCGTCATCCCAGCCCTCCCGAGGGGACAGGGGCGACAGCAGCGTCACGGCCCGCCCCGCTCCCACGGGCGCTACACTGGCCAACCCCACACCAGGAGGTTGCCATGAACCCGACCGTCCGCCGTTTCGCCTTCGCGGCGCTGCTGGCTGCCGGCCTGCCCGTGGCGGCGCAATCGCTGCACCGGGTCGACCCGCAGCACCTGTACGACCATTGGATCCTGCTCAACCAGAACGTCGCCGTCGACGTGCCCAACAGCGCACGCAACGTGAACCAGCCCGGCTGTGCGGCGGTGAGCTACATGATCGGGGCCGACGGCGTGCCGCGCGAGCTCAAGGTCGAGAAGGTGGTGCCCAAGGGCGACTTCGGCCAGATCGCGCTGAGCGCGGTATCCAACTTCCGCTACGGCCCGGCGCTGTCCAACCAGGAACACGCGCCGGTGGCCACCTACTACATCGTGCCCTTCAATGCGCCCTCCGATCCGGCCGGGCAGCAGCGGGTGATGGCTCCCTGCCGGCTGCCAGGCTACGAAGGCTGAGTCTTTCCGCGCCGTCACGACCGCGTTGACGCATGTCGTTATAATCGCCGGTTCTTTGACCCGCCGCCCCGCCCGGGGCGGCGCAAATCCATTGCGGTGACCCCGCCCGTCTGCACGGAGTCGTTCATGAGCATCGAAGATCTTGAAAGCATCGCCCAGGCGATGGTCGCGCCCGGGAAGGGCATCATCGCGATCGACGAATCGACCAACACGATCAAGAAGCGCTTCGAAGCCGTCGGCATCGAGAACACCGAAGAGAACCGCCGCGCCTACCGCGAGCTGCTGCTGACCGCACCGGGCCTGTCCGAACACATCTCCGGCGCGATCCTGTTCGACGAGACGATCCGCCAGAAGACCAGGGACGGCGTGCCGTTCACCGAGGTGATGAAGAAGAACGGCATCATCCCGGGCATCAAGGTCGACAAGGGCCCGGTGCCGCTGGCCGGCTTCCCGGGCGACGTGGTCACCGAGGGCCTGGACGGCCTGCGCGACCGCCTGGCCGAGTACGTCAGGCTGGGCGCGCAGTTCGCCAAGTGGCGCGCGGTGATCAACATCTCCGACGACAACCCCAGCTC
>NZ_DASSES010000024.1:0-12433 GCF_035695185.1 Frateuria sp. | reverse complement strand
GGAGGCAGGTTGTGCGGCTTCTTGCACTCGTGCAGGCGCCGCGCCAGACGCTGAGCGATCACCAGGGTCACCGACGAGGTGATGTTGTACGGCGCGATGCCCATGTTCATCAGGCGTGCGATGGTCTGCGGCGCGTCGTTGGTATGCAGGGTCGAGAGCACCATGTGGCCGGTCTGCGCCGCCTTGATCGCGATTTCGGCGGTTTCCAGGTCGCGGATTTCGCCGACCATGATCACGTCCGGGTCCTGGCGCAGGAACGAGCGCAGCGCGGCGGCGAAGGTCATGCCGCGCTTGGTGTTCTGCTGGACCTGGTTGATGCCTTCGACGCGGATTTCGACCGGGTCCTCGACGGTGGAGATGTTGCGCTCGGGCGTGTTGAGGATGTTCAGCGCCGTGTACAGCGAAACCGTCTTGCCCGAGCCGGTCGGGCCGGTGACCAGCACCATGCCGTAGGGCTTGTGGATGGCGTCCAGGTAGAGCTTCTTCTGGTCTTCCTCGTAGCCGAGCTTGTCGATGCCCAGCTTGGCCGAGGAGCTGTCCAGAATACGCAGCACGATCTTCTCGCCGAACAGCGTGGGCAGGGTGCTCACGCGGAAGTCCATCGAGCGGCTCTTGGAGAGGTTGAGCTTGATGCGGCCGTCCTGCGGCACGCGGCGCTCGGCGAGGTCCAGGCCGGCCATCACCTTCAGGCGCGAGGAGATGCGGCTGGCCATCTTCATCGGCGGGTTGGCCACCGGACGCAGCATGCCGTCCATGCGCAGGCGCACGCGGAAGTTGGTTTCGAACGGTTCGAAATGGATGTCCGAGGCGCCACGGCGGATCGCGTCGACCAGGATCTTGTTGACGAACTTGACCACCGGCGCGTCGTCGCCGCCGGTGGCATCGATGCCGGTGCTGTCCGCCGCATCCTCGTCGGCGGTCTCCAGCGACAGGTCGTCGAACTCGTCGCTGCCCATGTCGGGCATCGTCGCGTTCACCGCCGCCAGGGCGCCGTCGATGGCGCGGGCGAGCTGGCCGCGCTCGACCAGGATCGGCTCCACCATGCAATTGGAATGGAACTTGATCTCGTCGAGCGCGTGCGACTGCATCGGATCGGCGATGCCCACGAACAGGCGCTTGCCGCGCTTGAACAACGGCAACGCCTGGTGCTTGGTCATCAGCGCTTCGCTGATCAGATTCACCGGCATGGACGACGCAGCAATGCTGCTGACGTCGATCATCGGCATGCCGAATTCCGCGGAAGCGACCTGGGTGAGCCTGGCACTTTCGACCAGTCCGTGATCGAGCAGCCAGGCTGCGAGCGATGCCTTCTGCTGGGCCGAATCGGCGACCGCCTTGCGAACATCGGCCTCCGGCAGCACGCCCTCGGACACCAGGCGACGCGCCATGCCGGTGAGGCCCGCGAGCGACGGTTGCAATTGGGATGACATGGTAGATTCCGGCCTTAAGCCCCCTTATTGACAAGGAATTTACCCCAGAAATGCCGCGCGGTCATCTGCCGGCCAGAGTGCCGGTCCGCCCTTTCCGGAAGTCGCCAAGGTCGTCACGAAAGTGGCCTCCCGCGCTGACATGGGCAGCCGCCTTGCCCTGCCATACCTGTCCCTCCGTCGAACTGCGGCAACCGGCACATCTCCCGCCGCGGAGCGGCCCATCGCCCGCCTTCCCGGCATGCCCCGCGCTATGATCGCCCGATATCCGGGGGAACCTTCTTGAAACGCCTGAGCATCATCCTGCCCGCAAAGAACGAAGCGTCGGCGTTGGCCCGACTGCTGCCCGCGCTGCGCACGGCCCAGCCCGATGCGGAGATCCTGGTGGTCGATGACGGCTCGACGGACGACACCCGCGCGATCTGCGCCGCCAACGCGGTCGATTGCCTGTCCTCCCCCTATTCCATGGGCAACGGGGCGGCAATCAAGCGCGGTGCGCGTGCGGCGAAGGGCGAGTGGCTGGTGTTCATGGACGGGGACGGCCAGCACGATCCGGCCGACATCGACCGCCTGCTCGCCCGGTTGCAGGAGGGCTACGACATGGCCATCGGCGCGCGCGACTGGGGCAGCCAGGCCGGCGTTGGCCGGGGCCTGGCCAACACCTTTTACAACTGGTTGGCCACGCGCATGACCGGCCACCCGGTGCTGGACCTCACTTCCGGCTTCCGCGCCGTACGCGCGGACAAGTTCCGCGAGTTCCTGTACCTGCTGCCGAATGGTTTTTCCTACCCCACCACCAGCACCATGGCCTTCTTCCGCAGCGCCTATCCGGTCGCCTACGTGCCGATCAAGGCGGCCCAGCGGGTGGGGCGGAGCCACATCCGGCCGCTGCGCGACGGGCTCAGGTTCCTGCTGATCATCTTCAAGATCGCCACGCTGTATTCGCCGCTCAAACTGTTCGCTCCGGCGAGCGTGGTGTTCTTTCTCTCGGGATGTCTGAACTACTTCTGGACCTTCACCACGCATGGAAGGCTGACCAACGGCAGCACCATGCTGTGGAGCGCGGCGGTGATCGTTTTCCTGATCGGATTGATCTCCGAGCAGATCACCGCGCTGATGTATCGTCGCAATGACTGATCTGGAACGGCGCCATTGCATCTTCGTCATCGGCACCCGGGCCCAACTGATAAAGGTGGCGCCGGTGGTGGTCGAGTGCGAGCGGATCGGGCTGCCGGTGACCCTGGTGATGACCGGGCAGCACCAGGAGACCATGCAGGACCTTATCGAGGAGTTCGGTATCCGCTCCCCACAAGTCCCGGCCGTTCCCGCGGCGGAACGCGCCACGGTTCGCTCGCTGCTGCGCTGGCTGCCGGCCGCCTATGCTGGCGTCACACGGTGCATCCGCGCGCTGCGGACCGACAAGCCGGATGTGCTGGTGCACGGGGACACGCTATCCACGCTCATCGGCGCGGTAGCCGGGTGGCGGCACGGCGCCCGCGTGGTCCATGTCGAGAGTGGCTTGAGCTCGGGCAGGTTGCTGGATCCATTCCCCGAAGAAATCCTGCGCCGCCTCGTTTTTCGCTTTACCGACATGGCCATGTGTCCCAGCGCCACGGCGATGGAGTATATGCGGAAGCGGCATCGGGCCGTTGTCATCGGTACCGGCGGCAACACGATTGCGGACGCCGTCGCGATCTCCGGCGCCGCGGCGATCGAGCCGGATGCAGCCAGGCCCTACTTCGTCGTTTCCCTGCATCGGTTCCAGAACATTTACGACACGCGGCGCTTGCGCGATTTGGCGGAGCTGATCGAGCGTGTCGCCGAGCTGGCGCCGGTGCACTTCATTCTCCACCCTGCGACGCGCAAGCGACTCGCGGCCGAACGGCTGGATGAGCGATTGAAGGCCGCTCCCGGCGTGACGCTGTCGCCGCGCCTCGGCTACAGCGCATTCCTGCGACTGGCCGCCGGGGCTGCCTGTGTCCTGACCGATGGCGGCTCGAACCAGGAGGAACTGGCGGTGCTCGGCGTGCCGACCATCGTCATGCGCGAGCGCACCGAGCGCCCGGACGGACTGGGTGGCAACGCGCTGATGGAAGCGGAGGTTCCCGCGGGCATCGTCGCTTTCCTTGGCGCGGGTGGCCATGCACGCCTGCGCAGGGCACCGGTGCCGGGGGGCGGCGACAGCCCATCCGAGCGAATCGTGGCTGCGCTCAGGCAGTGATGTACGGGCGACGGACGGGTGCGACGTGGCGCTGCCGGCGCCAACGGCGCGCCTGCGGGAACATGTCGGAGAACCTGGCGCCGGGACGACGACACCTGCGGCCATGAAAATCGATCGAAAGCGCCCATCCCACTGGTTGTACCTGGTGCTTACCGGCATCCACGGCCTGCTTGCGCTCGCGTTGCGGGCGCTGCTCCCCGCGCGGAACGGCCGGCCGCCCTGGATCGTCCTCTATGGGCACAAGCTCAACGGCAATCTGCTTGCACTCTATCGCTACATGGACAGTTGCCCGGGCGCATGGCGTCCTGTTTTCCTGACCATGGATCCGGCCTATTACCGCCGGCTCCGGGCCGAGGGCATCGACTGCGTGCTGGCGCCCCATCCGGCTGCGGCGTGGCTCCTGGCCAGGGCGGCAGCCGTAATCACCGACCATGGGCTGCATAGCCTCCGGCTGCTGCTCGGGCGTGGCAAGCTGCCTTTTTTCGACGTATGGCACGGCGTGCCGTTCAAAGGGTTCGATGCCGGGGATTTTCGTGTGCAACAACGCTACGACGAGGTCTGGGTTTCATCGCCGGCATTGAGGGACCTCTACGTCGAACGCTTCGGCTTCGATGCGGCCCGGGTCGTGGCCACCGGCTATGCCAGGACCGATACGCTGTTGAACGCCGGCGAAGCAGTGCGTCGACGGATACGCCAGACGCTCGGCCTGCAGGCATTCGAGCGTTGCGTGCTCTTTGCGCCGACCTGGAGCCAGGATGATGCCAGGCGTGACATTTACCCCTTCGGCATCGACGAGGCGACCTTCCTCGATGCCCTCGCGGCCGTGTGCGAGCGCCACCGGGCGGCCTTGCTCGTGCGCAAGCACCTGAACACCGCCGGGGCGCAGGACTATTCGAACGACCGTGTGCGGTTCGTCTCATCCGCCGACCATCCGGACACCGAATCCATCCTGGCGATAAGCGATGTCCTGATTGTCGACTGGTCATCCGTCGCGTTCGACTTTCTGCTTCTGGACCGGCCCGCGATCTTTCTCGACGTGCCCCCGCCGTTCGCCAAGGGCTTCTCCCTGGGGCCCGAGTTCCGCTTTGGCGATGTGGCCACCGACATGCCGGCTGTGCTCGAGCTTCTCGATTCCCGTCTACGGGCACCGTCCGTCTATCTGGGCGAGCATGGCGCGGCCCATCGGCATGCCAGGGATGTCGTCTACGGGGGCATGGCGGATGGACATGCGGCCGAGCGTTGCGTCGCCCGCCTCAGACACCATCTCGTCGAGCGCCACTCCCTTCGATAGCGGTCGTGCCGGGTACGAAAGACCGGTTCCGCGGGGCGCGCGGTCTCACTGCCCGGAAAGCATCGCCAGCGGTGGGTCGCGGGAGAGATCGATCAACTGGATGCGCGGGTCGTTCGCGAAAGGCAGGACCGCGGACGAGTTGAAGTGCGCCACCTGGATAGGCCCACGGCTCGCGTAGAAACTGATCAGGGCCTCGGCCGGGTACTTCTTGAGACATTCGTCCACGGCGTGGCTTCCGGGCTGCCTGGGGTGCGGCAGATAGAGGTCGGCCCACGCAATGGCCTTGGCGATGCGGGCGTCATCCACGTCGATGCCCCAGATCTTCAGCGCTTCCTGGTAGACCGTGCCGATCAATATGCGGCTGACCTGCCTTGGAAGACGAGTGACGTCCTCCGCTGAAAGCATGCTCTTCCAGTCGATCCGGACCGGCACGATCCGCTGCGCGTCGACAATGTTCTCCATGTCCGGATAGATGCTGTAGTGCCTCTCGATACGAGAGCGCGTAAAGCGGGCCACCCCGCCTGGAAACAGCCGCCGAGCGACGTGTCCCCGGATCGAGGACAGATCAACCACGTCATCGGTGTAGAACGCGCTCCTCGGCTGCACGTTGGCGGTACCGTCGTCGAAGGTACGGATCCGCTTTCCGGGCACGAGCCTCAGGGCAAGCCCGAAGTGATACCAGTTCACGTTGGCCAGGAAAACGTCCGATCCATCGATCCGGCTACGGATCAGCAAGCCGAGGAAATAAAGGAAGACGCGAACGAAGCCATGGTGCGGACGCCTGATGACCGTCACGCGGCCCGCCAGCCGGAGCAGTTTGCCCAGGTGGGGCGTCGGGTCGGGCTCGCTGGCATGGGAGGCCTGGATCAGGTGGAAGGGTGGGCGGACCACCTGGTCTTCGACCAGCCGTTCGACGATCGATGCCTGCAGTTTTGTACGAACGATGACGTGTTGCATGGGCGTCCCTGGAGGCGCGACTGCACGGCGAGGTGCCACGGCCTATCCTGCTTGCAGGCGCCCGATGAGCACTGCGGCCAGATCGAAATCGTACTGCGTGTCGACATCCACCGAACGCTCCCTTGGCATCACATAGCCCAATGCCTCCTGCGGCACCAATTGGCCGCAAGACTCGAAATGATCGCGATCCACGATGTAGATCGCGCCATTGAGCCGGTAAGGGAGCGGCACCTGGGGCAGCGCGAGGCTGTGCAGTTCCTGCCTGTCGTCCAGGCGGAAGCACCAGGCCAGCGGATGATCCAGTTCGCATACCGAAACCACAGGCTTCGCCCGCGGGCCGGCCCTCATCGCAAAGGCCTCGTCGATATGGGCCGAGGTGCGGAGAGGCGACGTTGGCTGCAGCAGGCAGATACTGGTCGTCTCGATCCCCCGGACATCCGCCTCGGCCAGTGCGTGCCGGACGACATCCGCACTGGAGGTATCCGGTCCGGCGAGCGAGGCAGGCCGGTTCACCAGGTGGGGTACACCGAGCTTGCCGGCAATCCCCAGGACCTCTTCGTCGTCGGAGGTAACCAGGACCTCGTCGACACAGGCGCTCCCGAGCGCGGCCTCGATCGTCCATTGCACCATGGGCTTGTTCCCGAGCAGGCGCGTGTTCTTGCCGGGCAACCTTACGCTGCCCTTGCGCGCGGGGATGATGGCGAGCGAGCACATCGCGTCAGGTGTCTTCCTGCGGTGCCAGAGAGCCCCGGGCACGGGCCAGGTCGTCGGGCCGGCCGACATCCATCCAGCTCTCATGGACCGGGAACATGTTGATCTGCCGCCCGCCTTCCATGCACTTCTGCAGCCATGAAGGCATGTCGAAGGCCTCGCCCGGTGCCAGGCCATGGATGAGCTCCGGCGACAGCACATAGATGCCCGTGTTGACGAACCATTTCTGGACCGGCTTTTCGGTCATGGAGGTGATGCGGTTGCCCGAGGCGTGGATCACGCCAAAGGGCACCTGATGCGCATATTCGGATACGCCCACGGTCGCATCGCCGCCGCACTCGTCGTGGAAGCGGAGCAGGTTGCCATGGTCGAGCGTCGTGAGCACGTCCCCGTTCATCATCAGAAGCGGCAGCGTGATTTCCTCGCGCGGGAGCAGGCTCAGCGCTCCCCCCGTTCCCAGGGGGCTGTCTTCGTGGACGTAGCTTATGTCGACGCCCCAGCGGCTGCCGTCGCCGAAGTATTCCCGGATCATCTCCGGCCGATAGTGGGTGGAGATGAAGAACCGATGGAACCCGTTCTTTGCGATCCCGTCGATGATGAGTTCGAGCATCGGCTTGTCGCCGACGCGAAGAAGCGGCTTCGGGACGTCGCTGGTCAAGGGCCACAGCCGTGTGCCGAGCCCGCCCGCCATCAGGAAAACCGGGTTGTCGCGCCGTTGCCGGCGCAGCAGGCCATGCATGGTTTCCAGCCCTACCACGCGCCCCTCGCTGTCCACGATGGGCAGCTGCAGGAGCTGGCGCTCCTCCATGACCGACAGCATGTGCTGGCGTGTCCATGTCGTCGGAGCGGTGGTGGGCGTGGCGCACATCAACGTGTGCGCCGGAGCATCCAGCGACAAATGCCGCAGCAGCCCCCGGCGGATATCCCCATCGGTGATGGTGCCGACCAGGCGGCCGTCCTCGTCGTTGACAAGAGCAATGCGAAGCGCGCTGCGGTCGAGCACGGCGATCACGTGCTCCATCGGAGCGTCGGGCCTGACGATGGCCGTGGTCCAGTCTTTCATGCAAAGCCTTTCTTGTCGTGCGGAGAGCGGAGGAGGGGACTTGCGCCCCTGGCCGTTGCTCCCTCGGGCAGGTCCCGGACCACAGTCGTGCCGGCGCCTATGACCGCACCCGCGCCGAGGGCTATCCCCTGGACGATCGTCGCGCCACTGCCAATGAATACGCCTGGCCCGACGTTCACCGAGCCACACAGTGTTGCTCCCGGTGCGATGTGGACGTGGGCACCTATCACGCAATCATGATCCACGGAGCTTCCGGTGTTGAGAAGGGTGTTGTCCCCCACCGCCACGTCCGGCTGGATGACGCAGCCGGCCATCACCTGGACCCCCGCCGCCAGGCGCGCGGTTGGATCCACCGTAGCCCGCGGGTGACATATCGTGGCGAACGAGAACCCTCGCGAGCCAAGCCGCTGGAACAGCTCCTGCCTCCGCGTCGTGCCAGGCATCATGCCGATGCCGTTGACGAGCTGGACGCGGGCCGGATCGATCGCGTCGAGTGCCTCATCCCCTCCCAGGACCGGCACGCCACGCCAATCCGTCCCCGCAGCAAGCTCGCTTGCACAGACGCCGATGACCGTCCGTCCGGCCGCATGGGCGAGTGAAAGGGCGACCTTGGCATGGCCGCCTGCCCCGAGCAGTATCAGCGGCCGGTCGTCTCTCATGGATCGATGACCTCGCCCGGCAGAAAATCGCGGGCGGCCGTCTTGCCGACAAGGTCCCACAAGGCATGCGCCGGCAGTCCACGCCCGCAGCGGGCCGTTCCCAGATCGGCACGGTCCAGCCTCTTTCCCTTCCTGATCTCCCTGGCGGCGATCACCTGCTGGCGGGCCACCGATCGCATGTCCCATTCGCCGCCACGCGGGACCTTGCGGCCATCGCCGAGCGCCAGCTCCAGCTGGCGAATGTCTGCGATCATTTGCGCCAGCTCGTGCGGTTCGAGCGAGGCGCGATGATCGGGGCCCGGCATCGAACGGTCCAGGGTGAAGTGCTTCTCGATGATGCGTGCGCCGCAAGCCACCGCGGCGGTCGCTGCCAGCTGACCGGCGGTGTGGTCGGAGTAACCCACCGGAAGCCCGAAAGCGGCGGACATGGTGGCCATGGCGCGGAGGTTCACGTCAGTGATCCGCGTTGGATACTGCGAGGTGCAATGGAGCAGGCATACACGCCCGGCCACGGCCTCCCTGCCTTCCTGCGTGCCCCAGCAGGCCAGGGCCTCGTCGAGGGAATCCGGTTCCCTGTCCGCCACCGAAGCGTGCGCAATCACTGCAAGCGCTCGCTCGATGTCCGCCAGCGTCGCCATGCCCGTCGAAACGATGAGCGGCTTTCCCGTACGACCGAATTGCCAGAGCAGGGGGGCATTCGTCAGTTCGCCCGAGGGAACCTTGTAGCGCGGCAACTCGAGCGACTGGAGGAAAGCGAGGCTCCCGGCATCGAACGCGGTGGACAGGAACTCGATGCCGTGACTGCGCGCGCGATCCTGTAGCGAGCGGTGCCAAGCATGCGGCAGCTCGAGTTGGCGGAGCATCTTCAGTTGTGAGTCCGGCGGCCTCGGACCGGCCTTCTGGTACTCGGCCATGGGAGCCTCGCGCGAGACGAGGCGGTCGGCCTGGAAAGTCTGGAATTTCACCGCGTCCGCGCCGGCTTCCGCCGCCACCTCGACCAGGCGCATAGCCGCATCCAGGTCGCCGTTATGGTTGACGCCGGCTTCCGCGATCACGAAAACCTTCTCTTCAGCGCTGCTCATGCGCCCGTCTCCAGGTCATGGAAGGGCTTTTCGCAGGACAGCCCCGCGCCTTCCAGAATATCGATGATCCGCGCCGACGTCTGACCGTCGCCATAGGGGTTGTGAAGTTGCTTCAGGCCGTTGGCGAAGTCGTCCGAAAGGGCGCGCCGCAAAGCCGCAGAGATCGCTGTGGCGTCAGGCGGGCAGTGGATCACCGAGGCCGCAGCCATGCGGCCCTTTTGCCGGATACCCACGTCGACCGCCGGGATGCCGAGAGCAGGCGCTTCGATGATCGCGCTCGATGAATTGCCCACCACCGCCGCGGCGCCGGCCAGGACGGAAGGATAGAACTCGCGACCAAGCGACGGCACGGCCAGCACGCGCCCGACCTGGTTCGAAGCGTATTCCTGGATGCGCTCGAGGATCGCCCGCCCGCCGTTGTCCGCGTTCGGATAGGTAAAGATCAGGCGGTAACCGGGCACGCCGTCCAGCGCCGAGAGGAGCGCATCGGTGCTGGAGACCGGATCCTCGTCGCCGGCCGTCACCGGGTGATAGGTCACCAGTAGGTAGGGACGACCGAAGTCGAAGCCGAACGTCCTGGAGAGCAGCTCGACCGGGTGCCGCTCCGCCCGCCGGATGCTCTCCACGCCCAGGGCGCCGACATCGAACACGGTTTCGGGGCGCTCCCCCAACTGGATCACGCGCCGCCGGTAATCGGACGCCGCCACGAAATGGAGGCTGGCCATTTTCGTGATGGCGTGCCTGATTGCGTCGTCATATGCGCCTTGCGTGACTTCGCCGCCATGGATGTGCGCGATCGGGATGCGCATCACCAGCGCCACCTGGGCGGCCGCCAGTGTCTCGAAACGATCTCCGAGCAGGATCAACACATCCGGACGCAGGCGATCCAGGGCGTCGGCCAGTCCGATCAGCCCCAGGCCCATCGACTTGGCGACGCCCACCGGGGAATCCGAGGACAGCAGCATCTCGACCCTGGCATCAGCCACGAAGCCGTCGGCCTCGATCTGGCGCGCGGTCATGCCGAACTCCGGAGAGAGGTGCATGGCCGCCACGATCAGCTGGAGCGTGATCCTGGGATTTTCCCGCAGGCCGGTCAGTAGCGGGTGCAGCAGGCTGTACTCCGCGCGCGAACCGGTAAAAACGGCGATCTTTCTCATCGGGTCACCCGGGAGGCACGCTGCTTGGCAGGTTGACGACGCGCTGTTCCAGCCATAGCGACCGATCCAGGGCGCCACGGAGCGCATCGGCGTACATCGGCAAGTGCGGCATCAGGCGCCAGATGGGGCGCGTCATCACCTTCGCCTCGTTGGTGCCCCGTAGCAGGGCGTCGCGATGCCCGAGGTCCTTGCACACCACGGCGTTGAGCCAGTAGTTGGATCGGCAGCCGGCGGGCTCGGAGACGAACTGGTAATCGCTGTTCTCGAAAAATGACGCATAGCGGCCGGCCAGCGCACGCTTGGCCGAGATGAACCGGTCGATGTTCTCCATCTGGGCACAACCGAGGGCCGCGTTGATGTTGGGCAGCCGGTAGTTGTAGCCGACCTCGTCATGCACGTACTCGAAGGCGTGCGGGGCCTTGGCCGTCGTCGTCAGATGCCTTGCCCGGTCGCCCAGGCCGGCGCTCGCGAGGAGCATGCCGCCGCCGCCGGTCGTGACGATCTTGTTGCCGTTGAAACTGAGCGTGCCGAGCAGCCCGAAGGTGCCGGTATGCCGGCCCTTGTAGAGACTCCCCAGGGACTCGGCAGCGTCTTCTATGAGCGCCAGTCCCCACGCCGCACACACCTGCGAGAGTCCGTCGATATCCGCCGGATGACCGAACGTATGCATGGGCAGGCATGCACGGATCGCGCGTCCGGTTGCGCGATGGCGGCAGACGCCGTCATCGCCGACGGCCGCTTCGGCTTCAAGCCATGCCCGCAGGGCATCCGGACACATGCCCAGGGTGTCGAGGGCGACGTCGATGAACACGGGATCTGCGCCGCAGTACCGGATCGCGTTGCACGTGGCCACGAAGGTCAGCGGTTGCGTCATCACCAGGTCACCCTGTTGCACGCCTGCCATTCGCAGCGCCACGTGGAGCGCCGCCGTCCCGTTCACGGTCGCAACGGCTCGCTCGGAACCGGTGTACTGCGCCACGAGGGCCTCGAAACGGTCGACGTATGGGCCCACACTGGAAACGAAGGTGGAGTCCAGGGCGTCGTTTACCAGCGCACGCTCGCGGTTGCCGAGCGACGGGGCATGCAGCGGCACAGGTCCCTGTGTACGGTAGATATCCCGAACCAAACTGATGATTTCGCGGAGCATGCGCTGTCTCAGACGTTGTACAGGCCGGGTTTGTATTTGGCCAGATTACCCGGTTGCGTGAACCATTCGATCGTCGCGGCCAGCCCTTCGCGGAGGGAGTGGCGGGGGGCGAAGCCGGTCGCCCGTGCGATCTTGGCGTTGTCGCCCCACAGCCGGAAAACTTCCGATTTTCCCGGGCGCAGCCGTTGCGGATCGACCACGAACCGGACATCGCTGTCCATGAGCTCGCGGATCAGATCGAACAGGGCGCCGATCGATATCTCGTGGTTGGAACTGATGTTGAAAGTCTGTCCGGCCGTGCCACTGGCGTGGGCCAGTTCAAGGAAGCCCTGGCAGGTGTCCTTGACGTA
The DNA here is from genome assembly GCF_035695185.1 of Frateuria sp. Taxonomy (GTDB): domain Bacteria; phylum Pseudomonadota; class Gammaproteobacteria; order Xanthomonadales; family Rhodanobacteraceae; genus Frateuria_A. Next base: position 368 of record NZ_DASSES010000024.1, on the reverse strand, counting down.
GTTGAAGTCACGGGTCGGCGACAGATCGCCGACCTCGATGACCTTCCTGCCGCTGGCGATCTGCGAAACGATGGTAGGAATCACCGCGCGGGCCGACTGCCTCGGGCCGTAGGTATTGAAGGGACGTGCGATGGTCACCGGCAGGTCGAAAGCGCTGAAGAAGCTCCCGGCGATGGCGTCCGCACCGATCTTGGATGCGCTGTATGGCGATTGCGGCTGAAGCGGGTGGTCCTCGTTGATCGGTACGGAGCAGGCCGTTCCGTACACCTCGCTGGTGGACGTATGAATGACCCGCTGCACGCCTTGCTGCAGGGCCGCCTGGCAGATATTGAGCGTGCCGGTGACGTTGGTCGCTACGTAGCTGTCCG
>NZ_DASSES010000023.1:0-3088 GCF_035695185.1 Frateuria sp. | reverse complement strand
GTCACCCCCCAAACCGACATCAGGTGGGATACGAGTCGGTCCGCGGCGAGTCCTAAGGCCGGCACCACCGTTCCCTCATTGCCATGGAACTACTTCACGGCGGTGCCTTCTGACCGGCGTCACGGTTGAATCTGGTCCATGGAGCGACCCGTCACCGGCCGCGCGCTGGGATCGCTTCTTGAACCAGGCGCGCTCAGCCAGCCCGGGCGCCGGGCCGGTTCCCGCTGAGTCCTTACTTCTTCGCCAGCCGCCCGATCGGCAGCCGGCGGCCGTAGGCAGCCTCGCAGATCTCCGCGATCGAACCATAAGCGCCGAGTGCCGCAGCAACCAGGCCCAGCCAGCCGCCGGCATGACGGAGCGCCGCGTTGCCCCAGTACTGCCCGATGCCGAGCAGGGCGAAGACGACGATGACGTCCGCCAACGCCGCCACGAGTAGCAGGTTGGTGCGAAAGGAGGCCGCGAACATCGAGGCGACGAAGATGCCAAACCCGAGCAAGAACAGGCCGAACGCGTGGCCAACCTGCGCTCTCGGCATGACCGGCACGGCGAACTCAACCACGGCGAAGACGGACAGCCAGAACGCGCCGAAGCCGGTGAACAAGACGCCACCGAAGGTGTCGCCTTGGCGCAGCACGATGAGCCCCGCGATAACCTGGATCAGGCCGCCGAACGTGGGTCCAACCGCGTACACCATCGGTCTGGCCGCGTCGTCGACAAGGCCTGCGTTGATCATGCTGAGCATGAACGTGGTCACTGCGAAGGCTGCCAGCGCAAGTGGTGCGGCGTTCCCCCAACTCGTGGGCGCAACCACCTGGGGAACCGTCACCCGTTCGGGGCGCCCGAGGTCCTGCCGTTCACCCTCGACGAGGACATACCAATGCCCCACGGCCGCCGCAGGCTCAGTGTGCTGCTCAATGGTTGCCATGTGGTCCTCCTCACGGCGAGAGCAGTTGCTGTAAGCATCCGGCCGGCCCTGCCTGCCCTTGAACCGGTCAAGGTCCCGAGTCGAGTGGCCGAAAGTCGGGCACGTAGATCGCTCTCGCTCTACGCCGCGTCACGTCCCCGCGATCGCGCGCACCTACTTACCGGACATGCCGATGTGCGGGCACCTCGCGAGGGCACGGGGGCTGCGGGCGGGCGGGGCAACGACGCAGTGGAACCATCTGTCATTGCTGGCTGATCCACTTCCATGGGGGCAGCCTGGCGTGGGCCGGTGATCCCAGGATGTCGCTCGCCGCTCAGAGGCCGGACGTTTCCAGCAGATCACGTAGCGCTCGGCCCCAGCGGCGCCAGCGAGAGACATTCCGGCGCCACTGCTTCTCAGTCTGAAGGCTTGAGCGCGTGACCCCGACCTCGTAGCCGCGGACGTCGAGGTCAGGCAGGTACGTTTCAGTCTCGGCTGGTTCCAGATGCCCATTGGAGACCAGCCAGTCGATGCGCAGTACGCCCACGCCAAGCTCTTCCGCGGCTTGCGCGCGAGAAGCCCATTCGTCCTGGCCGAGCCGAGCGATCTGCTTCTTTGAGTTGGAGCCCGCCACCGCGCCTCCCTGGGCGATCTGGGACCTGTGTCGGGCGAGGCTACCGCTTTGACCGCTATGTTCAGCGGCTCATGTGTCCTGTGCCTCGACAGTCAAGCGCAGCTTTGTCTCATGACCCCCGGACTGGGTAGCCGCGATTGGCGCCCCTGGCATGTCGACAAGTGGGCGTCCGCAGGGCCGCGTCGGCAAAGTGACTCCGCCCCCCTATCGCAGTCCCCTTCTACGCTGTCCCTGTGACTAGACGGTTCGACCAGGAAACTCTGACATGCGATGGATGGGAGCTGCGTGACCTCGTTCCAGACGACATCGCTGAGATCGTCTGCGCATGCCAAGACCAGCTCATTCAAAAGTGGTTGCCTCTCCCACGGCCATATACACACGAAGTTGGCCAGGCCTTCGTTTGTGACATCGCTCCCCGACAGCACGCCACCGGTGTCGGCATCGTTCGAGCGATCGACGTGGATGGGCGACTCGGCGGGGTCATCGATCTGAAGAAGACCGATTGGGCGTCGGGCGTCACCGAGATTGGCTACTGGGTCGCACCCTGGGCGCGAGGTAGGGGCCTGGCGGGCGTGGCAGCGCGAGTCCTCGCCGACTGGGCGCTCACCACCCAAGGCATGGAGCGAGTCACGATCCACGCGGCAACGGAGAACATCGCCTCACAGAAGGCGGCTCAGTCCGCGGGCTTTACCCGCGAAGGCATCGCCAGGTCGGCAGGCTTCACCCACGACGGACGCGTGGACCTAGTTGTCTTCGGAAGGATCAAGGCTGACCTGAACTAGCTCAGACGCCCACGGCCCAGGATCCCTGGGGGCCGTGAGCCTTTAGCCAAGGAAACGTCCGGAACTAGTAGCCGCAGAGAGGGAAACTCAGTCGTGCCGATTTGAGGACGTTGCTGAGCCGCCGGACTGGCTGACCTCAGGAGGATTGCACGCGTCCGAGCGCCGGGCGTGCCATCACCGCGTATAGAAGCGCGCCAATCACTCCCGCCAGCACCACCACCAGCACCCACAGCAGCTTGCCTTGCCCGGCCCGTGCCCACACGGGGTCCGGGACCCGCAACGCATCCACGAGCGCGGCCAGCCAAAGCACAGTCATCACCAGTCCGAGTCCTAACACGACCAGGACCGGCACCGCGGCTGCACTGCTTCCTAACACGTCTCCCCCTCCCACGTGGCGCTCCGGAAGGGCGCCTTGCGACACGCATGGTGGTGCCGTTGCCTGGAGTGTAGAGGCGATGCACTGCGCCAACAGCAAGAAGTCGGTCTTGGACCGTTAACTTTCGGCGCGCGCGTGGCACTCAGGCGATCCTGCAGCCCGGAGTTGACCTCGCACCCAGGACCTCTGAGGGCGCCTCCCTGCGGCAGGCCAGAAAAGGCACCGCTCCGGGAATCTCCAACGCCCGGTCATGCCGCAGAGAGCGTGCGCTGCGGCCAACCGGATCCGCCGCAGAGAGCGTGCGCTGCGGCCAACCGGATCCGCCGCAGATAGCGTGCGCTGCGGCCAACCGGATCCGCCGCAGATAGCGTGCGCTGCGGCCAACCGGATCC
>NZ_DASSES010000022.1:0-10905 GCF_035695185.1 Frateuria sp. | reverse complement strand
CGACCGGCGCTTCGGCAAGCTCGAGGCGATGCTCGCGGTGGCCGACAGGGACGCCTCGCTGCTGATCTCGGGCAACGGTGACGTGCTGGAGCCGGAGAACGGCCTGATCGCGATCGGCTCCGGTGGCCCCTACGCCCAGGCGGCGGCATTGTCGCTGCTGGAGAACACCGACATGGACGCGCGCCAGATCGTCGAGAAGGCGCTGAAGATCGCCGGCGACATCTGCATCTACACCAACCACAGCACCACGATCGAGGAGCTCGAGGCGGGAGCGGAGGGCGCGGAGCGGGGGCCGTGAAGCCTTCCGCCTGCCCTGCCGCCGACCTTCCCCGTCCCCTGTTCCCCGTTCCCCATCCGGCCACCCCATGAGCGAACTCACCCCCCGCGAAATCGTCAACGAACTGGACCGCTTCATCGTCGGCCAGCACGACGCCAAGCGCGCCGTGGCGATCGCCTTGCGCAACCGCTGGCGCCGCATGCAGCTGGACCCGGAGATGCGCAACGAGGTCACGCCCAAGAACATCCTGATGATCGGGCCCACCGGCGTGGGCAAGACCGAGATCGCGCGCCGCCTGGCCACCCTGGCCAACGCACCGTTCGTGAAGGTGGAGGCGACCAAGTTCACCGAGGTCGGCTATGTCGGCAAGGACGTGGAATCGATCATCCGCGACCTGGCCGACGTGGCCTACAAGCTCACCCGCGAGCAGGCGACCAAGCGCGTGCGCTCGCAGGCCGAGGACCGCGCCGAGGACCGCATCCTGGATGCGTTGCTGCCGCGCCGGCAGACCGCCAGCGACTGGTCGCACGATCTCACCGTCGCCCCGGCCGACAGCGATACCCGGCAGAAGCTGCGCAAGCAGCTGCGCGAGGGTGCGCTGGACGATCGCGAGATCGAACTGGACTTCGCCATGAACGTCGGGGTGGAGATCATGTCGCCGCCCGGCATGGAGGAGATGGGGCAGCAGCTGCGCCAGATGTTCCAGAACCTGGGCGGCGCCCGCACGCAATCGCGCAAGCTGCCGATCAAGGCCGCCCGTCCGCTGCTGGTCGAGGAGGAGGCCGGCAAGCTGGTCAACGACGAGGAAATCCGCGCGCTGGCGGTCGAGGCCGCCGAACAGAACGGCATCGTCTTCATCGACGAGATCGACAAGGTCGCCCAGCGCTCCGAATGGGGCGGCGCCGGCGTCTCGCGCGAGGGCGTGCAGCGCGACCTGCTGCCGCTGGTGGAAGGCTCGACCGTCTCGACCAAGTACGGCCCGATCAAGACCGACCACATGCTGTTCATCGCCTCGGGCGCGTTCTCGCTGTCCAAGCCCTCGGACCTGATTCCCGAACTGCAGGGCCGGCTGCCGATCCGGGTCGAGCTGTCGGCGCTGTCGATCGAGGACTTCAAGCGGATCCTGCGTGAGCCGCACAACGCGCTCACCAAGCAGTACGTTGCGTTGTTGGCCACCGAGGGCGTGGCGATCGAGTTCGCCGACTCCGGGATCGACCGGCTGGCCGAGGTCGCCTGCCAGGTGAACGAGCGCACGGAGAACATCGGGGCCCGTCGCCTGCACACCGTGATGGAGCGCCTGCTGGAGCGGATCTCGTTCGAGGCCGCGGACAAGTCCGGCGAAAAATACCTGATCGACGCCGAACAGGTGGACAAGAACCTGGGTTCACTGGTGAAGGACCAGGACCTCAGCCGTTACATCCTCTGAACAAGCCGCAGAGACCCGTCTGGTAAAATTCCTGTCATGGGCAAGGTCATCGAACTCAAAACCACCGGCCAGCGTGCACAGCTGCGCGAGGCACAGCAGAACCAGCAACTGGTGCGCCTGTGGCGCTCGGAGCTGGAACACGGCAGCTTCTGCGGCTACGTGGGCGGGGTGGGCCGCGAGTTTTTCCTGCTGTGGGTGGTCGGCGACGGCATCACCTACGACGGCATGTACGTGATGCGCCACCGCGACGTCTCCGAGCTGGAGGCGCCGGACAAGCACCACGTGTTCATGGAGCAGGCGCTCAAGCTCAAGCAGTTGCTGCCGCGCACGCCGCGCGGGTTTCCGCTCGACTCGATCCGCGAGGTGGTGCAGGCCGCCGGCCGAGTGGCGCCGGTGATCGGCGTGCATGTGGACAGCGAGGACGAGGCCGAGGTCTGCTACATCGGCCGGCTGGTCGGCGTGGAAGAGGACGGCTTCACCCTGCAGGAGATCAGCCCGGATGCCGAGTGGCTCCGCGAGGCGTCGTTCTTCGCCTGGGACGAGGTGTCCACGATCAGCATGGAAGACGGCTACGCGCAGTCGCTGCTCGCCGTGGCGGGCACGCCGCCACCGCTGGAGCAGGGCGACTCGGGCATCGGCCACGCTCACTGAGCCGTTTGCTGTCGCGCCCGCCGGCGCGACTGCCATCCTCACCGTTACCCTCGCGAGCGAGCCCGAACACGAGCCGGCAGGCACCTACGCCCTCGAAGCGGCGTGTTCCTCCCGTGCCGCCTCCCACACCTCGCGCGCCGCGTCCGCGTTCATCGCCGCGATCCCCAGCCCCACCACCACGTCCGGCCAGACCGAGTCGGTCCACGCGGTTGCGCCCCCGGCCAGCACGATCGCCACGTTGGCCAGCGCGTCGTTGCGCGCCGACAGGAAGGCCGCGCGGGTCAGGCTGCCGGCGTGATGCCGGTAGCGCGCCAGCAGCATCGCGCAGGCCAGGTTGACCACCAGCGCGCCCAGGCCGGTGGCCGACAGCGGCAACGGCGGCGGCGGCACCGGCAGCTGCAGCTTGTGCCACAGCGCCCACAACAGGGCCAGCGCCGGCACCAGCAGGATCGCGGCCAGCGCCATGCCGACGCGGGCCCGCGCCGCAGGCGGCCAGCCCAGCGCGAGGAAGATCAGCAGATTGACCGAAGCGTCCTCGAGGAAGTCGATGCTGTCGGCGAGCAGCGACACCGAGCCGATCGCCAGCGCCACCGTGAACTCGACGCCGAAGTAGGCGAGATTGAGCAGGGCAACCAGCCATACGACCCGGTGCAGGGCGGTCCGCTGTCCGCCGGAGGAGGGTGGCTGGGGGGAATGCGGCATGGTCACCGGACGCATACTCGCATGTCGGCGCCGGAGCGATCGTCAACGCCCGGATGCTGCGCCTCGGGGTGCGTCGGTCGCTATGCTTGAGGCCTCGTTCCGGAAAGGCAGCACATGAACCGCCGCATCGTCGTCGTCGGCAGCATCAACATGGACCTGGTCACGCAGGCGCCCCGCTTCCCCGCACCGGGCGAGACGCTGCTGGGGGATGGCTTCGTCACCGTGGCGGGCGGCAAGGGCGCCAACCAGGCGGTGGCGGCCGTACGCCTTGGCGCCGAGGTGGCGCTGGTCGGCGCGCTGGGTCGCGACAGCTTTGGCGACCAGTTGCACGCGGGCCTGCGCGAGGAAGGCGTGGACCTGACCCACGTGCACCGGCTGGCCGACCAGGCCAGCGGCACCGCCTCGATCACCGTGGCCGGCGGCGAGAACCAGATCGTGGTGGTGCCCGCGGCCAATGCCGGCGTGACGCCAGCGCACCTCGAAGCCGCGCGCGACATGGTCGCCCGTGCGGATGTCGTGCTGGTGCAGATGGAGATCCCGCTGGAGGCGATCGACGCCACCCTGCGCCTGGGCCATCGCCTGGGCGTGCCGGTGATCCTCAACCCCGCGCCGGCGCGGCCACTGCCACCCGCGTCGCTTGCCCTCGCGCGCTACATCACCCCCAACCAGCACGAACTGGCAGTGCTGCTCGGCGCCAGCCCGGACGAGGACTTCCGCGCGCTGATGCGCCGTGCACCGGGCCCGGTCGTCCTGACCCGCGGCAGCGAGGGCGCCTGGTACCGCGAGCAGGGGGAGCCCGCGCACCAGGCCAGCTTCGCGGTGGATGTGGTCGACAGTACCGGTGCCGGCGATACGTTCAACGCCGCGCTGGCAGTGTTCCTGCACGAAGGACTGCCCCAGGCGGTGCGCAAGGCCTGCGCCGCCGCCGCCCTGGCAGTGACTCGGCTGGGCGCACAGCAGGGGATGCCGCGCGCCCGGGAGCTGGACGCGTTTCTCGCCCGGTGACGGACCGTCTGGACGACGCGCCGCCGCACGCGCGGCGTCAACATGCGCCCGGCCAACCGGGCTTCAGTGACGTACTGCGGAGGCGGCCTCGCGGGCTGTCCCGCTGCGACGCCTGCCGGTTGATGCCCTGCTCGGCCAACCGGGTGAGCTTCCGGTCGGTCGCCTTTTGTTCCTGCAGCGTCTGCTCGAGCTGCGCGGCCAGCACGCAAACGATGCCGTAGGAGGCGAATCTCGTCGTGCTCGGCCTTTTGCGCGCCCGCAATCAGGACCGCATCGCGCAAGGCACCCGGTGGCGCGGTTTCGATGATCTCGCGCGCCTCGCCGATCAGGCCTTCCATGCCTTGGCACTTGGTGCCCTGAGGCGGAGATCCAGCTGCTCGGCGATGCTGTCGATGCGTTCGATCTGCCCATGCGCCTCCTCTAGGTGCCGGTCGAACGCATGGGCCAGGTCCTGGTTCTGCGCCGCGCGCGACAGCCACGGCAAGGCCTTGGCGAACTGCCTTCGGCGCTGTAGACGTCCGAGAGCTCATGGATGGAAAAAATCCTGCATGGTTTTGATCGTCATGGGCGGCGCCGGGTGTCATCCGGTGCGCTGACTTCAGCGCCCGCCCACTCCAGGAAGGCGATCGTCAGGGCGCGGTGCAGCAGGGGCGAGGGCCGGCGCGGAACTGCAGCCCCGGCCCGCGACGGTTCATCGCGCCGTGGCGGCCGCAGCCTACTTGCCGATGCAGAAGCTGCCGAAGATGGCGCCGAGCAGGTCGTCGCTGGTGTAGCTGCCGGTGATTTCGCCCAGCGCGTGCTGGGCTTGGCGCAGGTCCTCGGCGGCGAGTTCACCGGCGTGGCTGGCGTCCAGTACCGCGGCAGCGTGGTCGAGGTGGGCTTGCATGCGCTCGAGCGCCGCCACGTGGCGGCGGCGGGCGCTGAAGGCGCCTTCGCCCGCACCGACGCCGGCGCGGCTCTTGAGTTCGGCGCGCAGCAGATCCAGTCCCGCGCCGGTGCGCGCCGAGATCCAGAGGTGGGTCAGGCCGCCATGCGTTTCCGCACGGGCCGGCTGGGCGTCGAGGTCGATCTTGTTGACGATGACCAGCCGCGCAAGGCTCGCCGGCAGTTCGTCGAGCAGGTCCAGGTCATCCCGGGCATGCGCCGCGTCGGTCACCAGCAGCACCAGGTCGGCGCGGGCGAGTTCCGCACGCGCACGACGCACGCCCTCGCGCTCGATCTGGTCTTCGGTGTGGCGCAGACCGGCAGTATCGGCCAGTTCAAGTACCACGCCGTCGAGGTTGACCGTTTCGCGCAGCACGTCGCGGGTGGTGCCGGCGACCGGCGTCACGATGGCGCGCTCGCTAGACGCAAGCGCATTGAGCAGGCTGGACTTGCCGGCGTTCGGGCGGCCGGCGATGGCGACCTTGAGACCATCGGCAAGGCGCACGCCGCGGCGGGTCTCGATCATCAGTTCGGCCAGCTGGTCGCGTAGCGCGCCGAGCTGGCGTGCAATGGCGGGGTCGGCGAGGAAGTCGATTTCCTCTTCCGGGAAATCGATCGCCGCCTCGACGTGCACGCGCAACGCGATCAGTGCATCGAGCAGGGCGTGGACGCGTTGCGAGAACACGCCGTCGAGCGAGCGCAGCGCGGCACGCGCCCCGGCTTCGGAGCGGGCGGCGATGAGGTCGGCCACCGCCTCGGCCTGGACAAGATCCAGCTTGCCGTTGAGGAAGGCACGCTCGGTGAACTCGCCCGGCCGCGCCAGGCGCGCGCCTAGCGCACACACACGCTTCAGCAGCAGATCCAGCAGCACCGCACTGCCGTGACCCTGCAATTCGAGCACGTGCTCGCCGGTGTAGGAGTGTGGCGCGGGAAAGTGCAGCAACAGGCCGCGATCGATCAGCGTGCCGTCACCGTCGTGGAAGGCGGCGAGGTGCGCGTGACGGGGGTCGGGTGCACGCCCGAGCAATGCCTGCGCGATCGCCGGCACGCGCGCCCCCGATACGCGCACCACGCCGATGCCGGCCGCGCCCGGAGCACTGGCGATCGCGGCAATGGTGTCGGTGTCGGTCATGGAAAAGCCTCGGGTGACCACCGAAGACCGCAAGCCGTGCTTCAGCCGCCACCACGGAAGGGAAGAGTCGGCCGGAGCTCAGGCCTTGGCCTTGGCCTCGCCGTTCTCCACCTTGTGCGTGATGTACCACTGCTGGCCCAGGCTGACCATGCCGTTGACCACGTAGTAGAGGCACAGGCCGGCAGGGAAGAAGGCGAACAGCACCGCGAAGATCAACGGCATGAACTTCATCATCTTCGCCTGCGTCGGATCCATCCCGGTCGCCGGCATCAGGTACTGCTGGCCCAGCATCACCAGGGTGTACACCGCCGGCAGCACGAAGAACGGGTCCGGCGCGGACAGGTCGTGGATCCAGCCGACGAACGGCGCCTGGCGCAGCTCCACGCTCTCGCGCAGCACTTCGTACAGGCCGTAGAAGATCGGGATGGTGATCAGCACCGGAAGGCAGCCGGTCATCGGGTTGACCTTCTCCTTCTTGTACAGCTCCATCATCGCCATCTGCATCTTCTGCTTGTCGTCGCCGTAGCGCTCCTTCAGCGCGGCCACGCGCGGCTGCAGCTTGCGCATCTTGGCGCTGGAGCGGTACTGCGCGGCGGTGAGCTTCCAGGTCAGGCCCTTGATGATCAGCACCAGCAGGATGATCGCCACGCCCCAGTTGCCGCTGACCTTCTCCAGCCACGACAGCAGCGCATGCATCGGCTGGGCGATCACGGTGAACACGCCGTAGTTGGTCGCCAGCGCCAGGCCCGGCGCCACCGAGTCCAGCGTGCCGACCAGCTTGGGACCGATGTACAGGCGCGCGCCGGTGCTCTGGCTCTGGCCGGGCGCCACGGTCAGCGTGGGGCTGACGGCGCGGATCAGGTAGGTCGGGTGGTCACCGGCGGCATTGACCACATCCGTGCTGTAGGTTGCCTTCTGCTGCGCCGGCGGGATCCAGGCGGCGAAGAAGTAGTGCTGCAGCATGGCCGCCCAACCGCCACCGAACGACTGCTGCAGCGGGTCCTTCTGGAACTTGTCGAACTTGAGCGACTGGAAGTGATCCTCCGGGCTGTACCAGGCGGCGCCGTAGAAGCTGGCGGCCGAGGGATCGGTCATGTTCTGCAGCCAGCCATGGTGCTCCGGGCGCGGGGCCCGCTGCAGCTGCTCGTAGGCGTTGCCCTGCCAGGGCGTGCTGCCGGTGTTGTCGATGCGCTGGTCGAGCGCGACCACGTACTGGCCGCGCTTGAGCGTGTAGGTCTTGGTGACCTTGATGTCACCCTGCCGCCAGGTCAGGTCGGCCCTGACCTCCGGCACGCCGTCGGCCAGTTCGTAATGCGTCCGGGCGGACTGGAACAGCGCGCGGTGATCCGGCGCCGGGCCGCCTGCGCTGACCAGGCCGCTCTGGGCGACGAAATACTGCGCTTGTGCATCGTCCAGCAGGCGCACCGGCGGCGGGTTGGGATGCTTGCGGGTGACCGGCTCGGCCGGGTAGGCGAGCAGGTCGGCGCGGACCACGCTGCCGCCGCGGGTGTCGACGGTCAGGCGCAGGACGTCGTTGCTGATGGTGATCAGCTGGCCGGCGGCCGCGCTGGCCGATGCTGTGCTGGCGATGGCGGGCGTGGCGGCACCGACGGCGCCCGGTACGGTGTTGTCCGACGGTGCGGTCCCGCTGCTCGCAGCGACCGCGGCGGTCGGTGCCGGGGCCGGCGCGTAGTCCTTCTCCCAGGCCGTCCACAGAAGGTAGGCCACGGCCAGCAGGGCAAACAGGAGAAACGTACGCGTCTGGTTCATCGCGGGGCAATTCCGGTGGCACCGCGAGCCGCAGCCGCGGAGGGACAGGAGAAAAGGCAGGTCAACACGCGATTGTGCCGGTGCCTTCGGTGGGCTTCAACGGCGGCAGCCGGCGCCAGAGCGCGTCGAGCTCGGCCAGCAGTTCGTTGCCGGGCATGGCGGCGGTGGCCTCGCGTGCCATCACGACCAGGTCGATCGGTGGCAGCTGGTGGCGGACACGGCGGAACGATTCGCGCACCAGGCGCTTGATCCGGTTGCGCTCGACCGCACGCTTGGACACGCGCTTGGAGACGGCCAGGCCCAGGCGGGCGTGGTCCAGTCCATTGGGACGCCAGCGCGCAGAAAAACAGCGGCCGCCGAGGCGGCCGCTGGCTTGACGCAAGGCGGCGAAGTCTCCTGCACGGCGAACCCGCGCTTCGCGCGGCAGGCCGGCGGCAGGCATGACAGCTGCGCCGCTTACGGGATCAGGCGCTTGCGACCCTTGGCGCGACGGGCATTGAGCACCTTGCGGCCGTCGGCGGTCGCCATGCGGGCACGGAAGCCGTGGGTGCGGGCGCGCTTGAGCTTGCTCGGCTGGTAGGTCCGCTTCATGGCTTTAGCTCCAGAAGATAAGTCGACAAAAAGGTTGGAAATTATGCGGCTCGCGTGCAGGCGCTGTCAAACCTGCCCTGATGCGGCCTGTGGACATCACTGGGGATATGCTGGGGGTTGGCTGCTAGACTTGCCGGTCCACCCTGCGCTTCCGGGCGCCCCTTCGTTGGTCAAGATTATCCCATGAGTGATTTGTGGCGGCGCTGCCTTGAGCGTCTGGAAAGCGAGCTGAGCGCCGAGGAGCTGCATACCTGGCTGATGCCGCTGCAGGCGCGCGAGGACGCCGCCGGCGTGCAGTTGTTCGCGCCCAACCCGTACACGCTCGACACAGTGCGCGAGCGGTTCCTGCCACGGATCGAGGTGGTGCTGGGCCAGCTGGCCGGCCGTGATTGCCCGGTGCGCCTGGAAGTCGGGTCCAGCGCACCCCGCCCGGCCCGCCAGGCGCCGCCCAAGGCCGCAGCCGCCGAGGCGGTCGCCCCGGCACCGGCCTTCCCTCACAACCTGGATCCGCACTACACGTTCGAAACCTTCGTCGAGGGCAAGTCCAACCAGTTGGGCAAGGCGGCCGCCATGCAGGTGGCGATGAATCCCGGTCGTGCTTACAACCCGTTGCTGCTGTACGGCGGCACCGGCCTGGGCAAGACGCATCTGATGCATGCCGCCGGCAACCTGATGCGCGAGCGCAACGCCAGCTGCAAGGTGCTGTACTTGCGCTCGGAGCAGTTCGTCGGCGCCATGATCGAGGCCCTGCGCACCAAGAACATGGACCAGTTCAAGCAGCGCTTCCGCTCGGTCGATGCGCTGCTGATCGACGACATCCAGTTCTTCGCCGGCAAGGACACCACGCAGGAGGAGTTCTTCCACACCTTCAATGCGTTGTTCGAGTCCAAGCAGCAGATCATCCTGACCTGCGACCGCTATCCCAAGGAAGTGGACAAGCTCGAACCGCGCCTGAAGTCGCGCCTGGGCTGGGGCCTGTCGGTGGCGATCGAGCCGCCGGACTTCGAGACGCGCGCGGCGATCCTGCTGTCCAAGGCCCAGGAGAAGGGCGTGGCAGTGAGCGAAAACGTGGCGATGCTGCTGGCCAAGCGGATCCGCTCCAACGTGCGCGACCTGGAAGGGGCGCTCAACACGCTCGCGGCGCGCGCCAACTTCTACGGCAAGCCGATCACCACCGATTTCGCCGAGGAGACGCTCCGCGATCTGCTGGCGACCCATGCGCAGGCGGTGACGGTGCCGAACATCCAGAAGATCACCGCCGAGTACTTCAACGTGCGTCTGCAGGACCTTTTGTCCAAACGGCGCGTCCGGTCGCTGGCGCGGCCGCGGCAGATCGCCATGGCGCTTTCCAAGGAACTGACCGAGCACAGCCTGCCGGAGATCGGCGACGCGTTCGGCGGTCGCGACCACACGACGGTGCTGCACGCCTGCCGCACGATCAGGAAGCTGTGCGAGACCGACGCCCGGATGCGGCAGGACTGGGAACAGCTGATCCGCGTGTTGACGGGCTGATCGCTTGAAAAGCCCGGGCCGAAGCTGTGGATAATAGGTGGATGACTCGCGGCCGGACTTTATCCACAATCGGCCCACAGCCGGCAGGCGCACTTGGGCACAGGGCAGTCATCACGCAACGCCTTGAATGGCAAGGGGAAGTTGGCTAAATCGAGATATCCACTGCGCCAACAACCACTACTGAACTTCTTTTAAAAAACAGAACAGCAGTTAGGGGAAGCCCACACATGCAATTCAGCATCCAACGAGAAGCCTTGCTCAAGCCGCTGCAGCAGGTGGTGGGCGTGGTCGAACGGCGACAGACGCTGCCCGTTCTGGCGAACCTGCTGGTGAAGGTCGGCGACGACCGCGTCTCGCTGACCGGGACCGACCTGGAAGTGGAGATGGTGGCCACCACGCCCGCCGAGCAGCTGGGCGACGGCGAGATCACCATCCCGGCGCGCAAGCTGTTCGACATCGTGCGTGCGCTGCCCGATGGCGTGCGCATCGACCTCAAGCTCAACGGCGATCGCGTGGCAATGACCGCCGGTCGCAGCCGCTTCACGCTGGCCACGCTGCCGGCCAGCGAGTTCCCCACCATCGACGAGATCGAGCTGGTGGAACGGGTCAGCCTGCCCGAAGAAGTGCTGCGCGATCTGATGGAGCGCACCGCCTTTGCCATGGCCAATCAGGATGTCCGTTACTACTTGAACGGCATGCTGCTCGACCTGCAGGAGCACACCCTGCGCTGCGTGGCCACCGACGGCCATCGCCTGGCGCTCAAGGAGACCAAGCTGGAAAGCAAGGTCGCCGCACGTCGCCAGATCATCATTCCCCGCAAGGGCGTCAACGAGCTGGTGGGGCTGTTCGAGACGGGCGACGGCCAGGTGGAGCTTGAGTTCGGGCGCAACCACCTGCGCGTGCGACGTGGCGACG
>NZ_DASSES010000021.1:0-4407 GCF_035695185.1 Frateuria sp. | reverse complement strand
CTGTGGCGCGATGTGCTGCCCGCCCTGGCGTGCTACAGCGTGTTCCTGCTGACCGTGCTGCCGGTGGCGGCCATGCAGTCGTTCCGGCAGGTGGACCAGGATGAGCCGGCTTTCTCCAATGCCCAGCAGCTGAAGAACATGTTGGCCCAGGCGGGCGTCGCGCTGGGCGTCGCCCTGGCCACACTCGGACAGCAGTGGCGCACCGCGGTCCATTACGCCGTCCTCGACAACCGGGTCCGGCCCGGTGATCCGGCGTACGAGGCTGTGTTTGGTCCACTGCGCGATGGCCTGTCGCACCTGGTCGGCCCGGCCCAGGCGACACCGATGGCAGCGGCCCGCATTGCGCAGATGCTGGCGCAGCAGTCGGCCATGCTCGCGAATGTCGATCACTTTGTCGCCGTCGCCCTGCTTGGCGTGATCGGCGTCGGCGTGACCTTGCTGCAGCGGGTATTCCGGTGACTACGGCGCGCTCCAGGATCGAGAAGAGCGTGACTGCGACGCGCGTCCATCTGGCGTTATTGCAGCTTGAACGCCTGCACAAGGATCTGAACCGGTCGATCGACCGCGTGCTCGTGCCGGAGGAGTTGGCGCTGGCCGAGTGGCTGATCATCGCCGAACTGGCCAACGGCGATGCGCCGCTTACCCAGGTCGCCCGCCGGCTCGCGCGCGACCCTGGTTCCTTGTCGCGCGCCACGACACGGCTCATCAAGCGCGGACTGCTTCACAGCGCGAGGCATGAGCGCGACCGGCGTCGCGCGACCCTAGGTCTGACCGCCGGAGGCCGTGTCCTGCATGGCCGCGTTGCCGTCTCGCTGGACTTGGTGGTCCGACGCGCTCCATCGCCGCAAGGACTCCCGATCGATCGTCTGCTTTGGCTACTTGAAGCCACCCGCGGCAGTTCAGCTGCTCTACCCGTCCCGCTGACAGGCGAAGCCGCCGCGGATTCCCCCCAACGGCATGCCGACCATGCCCCTCCACTGGAGAACGACCCATGAGTGCACGACTGGACTTCTACAAAGCCGGCCCCGACGCGATCAAGGCGATGGTTGCGCTCGAGCAGCGCATCGCCAAAAGCGCGCTTGAAAAGCCCCTGGTCGAGCTGGTGCGCCTGCGTGCTTCGCAGATCAACGGCTGCGCGTTCTGCCTGGACATGCATTCGGCCGATGCGCGCAAGGCCGGGGAGGACGAACGGCGACTGGCCACGTTGAGCGCCTGGCGCGAGGCACCATTTTTCAGCGAACGCGAGCGCGCCGCGCTGGAGTGGACCGAAGCGGTGACCCTGGTCAGCCAGGAGCACGTGCCTGACAGCGTCTGGGCTTCCGTGCACGGCCATTTTTCGCCGGAGGAACTCACGGACCTGACGCTGCTGATCGTCGCCATCAACGGATGGAACCGGTTCGCGATCGCTTTCCGCAAGATGCCCGCCTGAGAAACCTGGCATCCCTGGCGCGAAGGAACAAGCCAGAGCAGGAATGCGCAATCCGGCGTAACCGGCGCGGGCTACCGTTCGAACACAAAGCGATGCGCAGGAGGTGTCCCATGCGATCAACATCTTTTGTTTGGCCGGTAGCGGCAACACAGTCGGCGGTGCCGGACCGGCCAGCATCATCGGCGGAGGGAAACATCATGGCCGCCGCGCTGGCGGTGCTGCGGATGGCAGCAGCACTGGAACCCGATCCGGTGGAGGCCATGGCCTGGTACCGCAGTGTGCCGATCGCGGTGCTGGACGGGCTCACCGCCGCGGAACTGGTGAGGCAGGGTAGGGCACACGCCGTGCTTACCTTCCTGCGCGCGGCGATCGAGATCGACCGCGCGCAGGAGCGGACGCTGCAATGAGCAATGTGGCGCATACGCTCAGGTCCGCGCGGAGCCTGTCGGCCGTCGCCGAGGAGTTGCGGGGGCTGGATCGCGCCCGCGAAGCAGCCATCCAGCGTGCCTTTCGCGTGCTGGAGGAGCAGCATGGCGCCGTCGCGCACCTGGTATTGCAGTTCATCGGCGACCGGGACCGCGCGGCGCGCTGGATGTGCATGCACCAGCGTGCCTTCGGCGGCCGGTCGGCCTATGACCTGCTCGCCGACGGTGACATCGACACGGTTTGCGACCGCTTGTACGGCCAAAGCTCGGCATCGCAGCCGACCATGCAGGTCGGTTGCGCCTACTGAATGCTCGAGTGCCGAGGGAAGTAGCCCACGATCAAGCGCAGGACTACCATGGCATGGCCCGTCCGGGCAGTCGGAGGTGGCAATGGTGCGTGGCGCCTATGGCGACCGGTTGGGACGGTCTTTTCACATGACCGATCCACCGACACTGGTTTCCCATACCGCTGGCGGTTCGCGGCTGGCGGTCACCGAGTTGTGCTGCGACGAGCCGGACTACGGCTTTACCGCCCCGATCGCCCGTGAAGACGCCTTCCTGGTTGGTTTGCAGTTGCGCGGGCTGCAGCGACACGAGCTGTGGGTGGACGGGCGCGCGGTCCGGGTGCACCCGATCATCGAGGGAAGCACCAATTTCTTCGATCTAAGGCGTGATCCGGTCGCCTATATTCCAGAGCCCTTCCATCCACTGTTTTTCTATATACCCCAGGCGGCGTTCAGCGAGCTGGCCGGCGAAGCGGGGGCATCGAACGCCACCCTAGTTTGCCGTCACGGCGAGGTAGTAGAGGACGAGGTACTGCACGCACTGGGCTGCTCCCTGTTGCCTGCACTGCATGCTCGGCAGCAAAGCAATGCCCTGTTCGTCGATCACGTGCTGCTGGCCCTGCGGGTGCACCTGGTGCGCAACTACGGCGGCGTGCGTCCCCGGGCGCCACCGGCCTCGCGCGGCCTCGCCCCCTGGCAGGAGCGTCGGGCCAAGGAGCTGATGCGCGCCCATCTTGCCGATGGCATTGCCCTGACCGACCTGGCGGCCGCCTGCGCCTTGTCGCCGAGTGCCTTCGTCCACGCGTTCAAGCGCAGCACGGGGTTTTCGCCGCACCAATGGCTGATCCAGCGCCGCGTCGAGCTTGCCACCGAGCGCATGGCAGACGCCGCGGCATGCCTGGCGGACATCGCCCTGGAGTGCGGCTTCGCCGACCAGAGCCATTTCACCCGCGCGTTCATGGCGAGGATGGGCGTATCGCCAGGTACCTGGCGGCGGAACATGCTGAACCTTTGAGCGGAGAGCACCGATGCGTCGAGGCGCCTACGGCGACCGTCTGGGCAGCACCTTCCGGCTGCAGCGGCCGCCGACACTGCTCTCGTCGGCTGGTCAGCCCTGGCGACTGGCGGTCACGGAGATGCAATACGGGGCGACCGGTTTCGGCTTCACCGATCCGGTCGTTCCCGAAGATTCCTACCTGCTCAGCCTGGAGCTACACGGCCTGCAGCACATGGAGCTCTGGTTGGACGGACGATCGGTCTCCAATCGGCCGGTAGTCCGCGGCGGAACGAACTTCTTCGACCTGGCACGCAACCCGATCGCCTTCATGGAGGACCCGTTCCACGCGCTAATGTTTTACATGCCGCGCGGTGCACTGGCCGAGTTACGAAGCGAGCTGGGTATCGCCCCCGGTGACCTGAGCTATCGCCCCGGCTTGCAGGCTCAGGATCCGGTCATCGAGCAATTGGGCCGGGCGCTGCTGGCCCCGCTGCACGCGCCAGCGCAGAATCAGGCGTTGTTCGTGGACCACGTGCTGCTGGCGCTGCGCAGCCATCTCGTGGTGCAGTACAGCGACAGCCGCCGCCTGCGCACCCCGCCGCACCGCTGCCTTTCTGCGCGACAGGAGCGTTGCGCTAAGGAGCTAATGCGGGCGCACGTACGGGAAGGTATCGCCCTGGCAGACTTGGCGCAGGCTTGCGGGCTGTCGGCCAGCGCATTCGTGCATGCCTTCAGGCAGAGCGTCGGTGTGTCACCGCACCAGTGGCTGATGCTGCAGCGTATCGAGGTGGCGATGCGTTTGATGCGTGAGTCAGACGGACCACTGTCCGAGATCGCGCGGCAGTCCGGCTTTGCCGACCAGAGCCATTTCACGCGAGTCTTCACGGGCAGAATGGGCACGACGCCCGGGCTATGGCGCAAAAGTCTTCCCCGCAAACGACCGCTTACGCCTTGAGGTCGAGGCCGCGAATCAGGCGCTTCGCCAGCCGTGGCTGTTTCAGTTGTTCTAGCCACCAGGCTAGGGCGCGGCCCTCGCTTTCCCCGCGCCATGCGACGTAGAGGGTATTGGGTTCGCGCGGATCGGCCACGGAGCGCTCTACCAAATCACCCTCCTTGAGGAAAGTCTGGATGCGCTGGCGCGGTAGCCAGCCCACGCCCAGACCCTCGCGTTGTGCGAGGATCTTTGCGTGCATGCTGGGTACCGCCAGTGTGGCCTGTCCGCCGAGCACCCCGTAACCGCGCGCGGCACTGCGCGACGAATCGGCCACGACG
>NZ_DASSES010000020.1:0-11066 GCF_035695185.1 Frateuria sp. | reverse complement strand
CGGCAGGTTTTCTTCCAGTGACGAAGTGTCGGCGTAGGGCCTCGTATAGAGCGGGCGGCTGATCTGCACGCGCGGGCGCACCTCGTCGATCAGTTCGGCGGGCATCTCGGCGAGGAAGCGCGAGGGACGCGCCAGCATCTCGGTGCCGTGCATGCGCCGCGACTCGGCGTGGGTCACCACCAGCCGCTCGCGCGCACGGGTGATGCCGACGTAGGCCAGGCGACGTTCCTCCTCCAGCCGGCTCTCGTCCTCGGTGGAGCGCTGGCTGGGGAACACGCCTTCCTCCATGCCGACCAGGAACACCAGCGGGAACTCCAGGCCCTTGGCCGAGTGCAGTGTCATCAGCTGCACGCAGTCGTCCCAGGCCTCACCCTGGCCCTCGCCCGCCTCGAGCGCGGCGTGGGAGAGGAACGCGGACAGCTCGCTCAGGCCCGCTTCGACGTCCTCCGGCGTCATGGCGAAGCGGCTGGCGACGTTGACCAGCTCGTCCAGGTTCTCCACGCGCGCCTCGCCGTTGCCGCGGCTGTCCTTTTCGTAGTGGTCGCGCAGGCCGGTGTGGGTGATGGCGTGGTCCATCTGTTCGGCGAGGGTGAGCGCCTGGCTCCCCTCTCCCGTCGGGAGAGGGGCTGGGGGTGAGGGTTCGGCCGGAGCAGGCGCATCCGGCGTGCCCGTACCCTCACCCCAACCCCTCTCCCGGGGGGAGAGGGGCTGAAAATCGCGCGCCATCTGGTCGATCAGCGCCAGGAAGCCCTTCACCGCATTCTTCGCCCGGCCGGCCAGCTCGCGTCCGTCGGTCAGTTCGCCCAATGCCGCCTCCCACATCGAACTGCCCTCGGTCCGCGCGCGCCGGCGCAGCACGTCCAGGGTGCGGTCGCCGATGCCGCGCGGCGGGGTATTCACCGCCCGCTCGAAGGCCGCGTCGTCGTGGCGGTTGGCGGTCAGTCGCAGGTAGGCGAGCGCGTCCTTGATCTCGGCGCGCTCGAAGAAACGCAGGCCGCCGTAGACGCGGTAGGGAAGGTCGCGCTGGATCAGCTGTTCCTCGAAGTTGCGCGACTGTGCGTTGGAGCGGTAGAGGATCGCGCAGTCCTTGGCATTGCCGTGCTCGGCGATGTATTCGCGGATGCGCTCGATCACGAAGCGCGCCTCGTCCTGCTCGTTGTAGGCGGCGTACAGGGCGATGCGCTCGCCGGCCTCGCCGGCGGTCCACAGCTGCTTGCCCAGGCGGCCGCCGTTGCGCGCGATCACGGCGTTGGCGGCCTTGAGGATCGTCGCGGTCGAACGGTAGTTCTGCTCGAGCTTGATCGTGCGCGCGCCGGGAAAGTCGCGCAAGAACTGCTGCATGTTCTCCACCTTGGCCCCGCGCCAGCCGTAGATCGACTGGTCGTCGTCGCCCACCGCGAACACCTTGCCGACGTGGCCGGCGAGCACCCGGATCCAGGCGTACTGCAGCGCGTTGGTGTCCTGGAACTCGTCGATCAGCAGGTGGCGCCAGCGCTGCTGGTAATGCTCCAGCACGGCCGGGTTCTTCAGCCACAGCTCGTGCGCGCGCAGCAGCAGCTCGGCGAAGTCGACCAGGCCGGCGCGGCGACAGGCTTCCTCGTAGGCCTGGTAGATCTGCACCAGCGTGCGGGTGACCGGGTGGTTGCCGTGCTCGATGGCATCCGGGCGCTTGCCCTCGTCCTTCCAGCCGTTGATCTGCCAGGTGGCCTGGCGCGGCGGGAAGCGCGCCTCGTCCAGGCCGAGCCCGGCCACGACGCGCTTGACCAGGCGCTGCTGGTCGTCGGCATCGAGGATCTGGAAACCTTCCGGCAGTCCCGCCTCACGCCAGTGCCGGCGCAGCAGGCGGTGGGCGATGCCGTGGAAGGTGCCGACGGTGAGGCCGTGGGTGCCGCCGGGGATCAGCGAGTCCAGCCGCGCGCGCATCTCGCCGGCGGCCTTGTTGGTAAAGGTGACCGCCAGGATGGCCCACGGCGGCACGCGCTCGACCTGGGTCAGCCAGCCGATGCGGTGGGTCAGCACGCGGGTCTTGCCGGAACCGGCGCCGGCCAGCACCAGGTAGTGGCCGGGGGGCGCGCAGACGGCCTCGCGCTGCGCGTCGTTCAACGAGTCGATCAGGTACGAAACATCCATCGACCCATTGTACCGGCGCCGTCACGCGCGCCGCGCGAACGCGGCGCGCCGGCGGACTCAGCGCTTCTTGACGAAACCGCCGATGGTCAGCAGTCCGCCCACCACGATGCCCGC
This sequence comes from Frateuria sp., assembly GCF_035695185.1. Classification (GTDB taxonomy): domain Bacteria; phylum Pseudomonadota; class Gammaproteobacteria; order Xanthomonadales; family Rhodanobacteraceae; genus Frateuria_A. The sequence goes on along the minus strand of NZ_DASSES010000020.1, from coordinate 8,822 downwards.
AATGCCGACCCACTGCGGCACGGCCTTCTCGTGGGTGGCTTCGATCTTGGCCGGGCCCAGCTGGGCCACGGTGTCGGTCTGCCGGTAGCTGCCGTTGCCGATGGTGATCCAGATGCCGGCGATCAGCAGGATGATCCCGACGATGATGAGTCCTGCACGCATGAGCCGCCTCCTCGGTTGGGGTGGCCCGATCTTAGCGGGCTCGGCCGTGAATGGGCGAAAAAAAGCCCCGAAGGCTAGGGGGAACCTTCGGGGCCGGGGTTGGATGCGAAGCCCAGGGGAGAGGTTCGCATCCGGTTTGACCCGCTCAGGGAGGTGGACGGGTCGCGGATGCCGTTGCGTGCATCCGGAACCTTGGATGCGTCCCGGGTAGGAAAGTTTCAAGGGAGACGTTCAAGAGAAACGGAACAGGTCAGGATCCGTTCATCCCCGCAGATCTGCTCTCTCTCCCGCCGGGGAGAGGGCTGGGGTGAGGGGTCGGGGCTCGCCTGAAATCCTGCGCTTGTGTGCTCTGACAAGCCCGTCTAACGAAGCTTTCCCGCGAGCCCCACCCCTACCCAACCCTCTCCCCGGAGGGGAGGGGGCTCAAAGCGGTGCTAGTGCGCCTGCTCCCAGTTCGTGCCCACGCCGACGTCGACCACCAGCGGCACGGCAAGCTCGGCCGCGCCGGACATGCGCTCGATCACCGCCTGGCGCATGCTGTCCACGGCGTCTTCCTGTACCTCGAACACCAGTTCGTCGTGCACCTGCATCAGCATGTGCGCGTCCGTGCGGTCGGCGAGGTAGCCGCCCATGGCGATCATCGCGCGCTTGATGATGTCCGCCGCGCTGCCCTGCATCGGCGCGTTGACGGCGGCACGCTCGGCGCCGGAACGCAGCGCCTGGTTGCGCGCCTTGAGGTTCTCCAGGTACAGCCGCCGGCCGAAGATGGTCTCGACGAAGCCGTCCCGGTGCGCCTGCTCGCGGGTGGCGTCCATGAAGGCGCGCACGCCGGCGAAGCGCGAGAAGTAGCGCGCCATGTAGTCGCTGGCCTCGCCGCGGTCGATGCCCAGCTGCCGGGCCAGGCCGAACGCGCTCATGCCGTACATCAGGCCGAAGTTGATCGCCTTGGCGGCACGGCGCTGGTTGAGCGTGATGTCCTCCGGCGCCACGCCGAAGACCTCCGCCGCCGTGGCACGATGCACGTCGCCGCCGCTCCTGAACGCGCGCAGCAGCGCCTCGTCGCCGGACAGGTGCGCCATGATGCGCAGCTCGATCTGCGAGTAGTCGGCCGCCATCACCACCCAGCCGGGCGGCGCCACGAACGCGGCGCGGATGCGCCGGCCCTCGTCGGTGCGTACCGGGATGTTCTGCAGGTTCGGATCGGACGAGGAGATGCGTCCGGTCGCGACCGCCGCCTGGTGATAGCACGTGTGCACGCGGCCGGTACGCGGATTGACCATCTGCGCCAGCTTGTCCGTATAGGTCGAGCGCAGCTTGGCCAGGCCGCGGTAATCCAGGATCAGCCGCGGCAGCGCGTGGTCGTCGGCGATCGCCTCCAGCGCCTCCTCGTTGGTGGAGGGTTGGCCCTTGGGCGTCTTCACCTTGGCCGCCAGGCCGAGTTGGTCGAACAGGATCGCCTGCAGCTGCTTGGGCGAGTCCAGGCTGAAGGCGCTGCCGGCTTCCGCATGGGCCTGCTGTTGCAGCTCGTGCATGCGCTTGCCGAGCTCCTGGCTCTGCTTGCGCAGTTCGTCGACGTCGATCAGCACGCCCTTGCGTTCCATGCCGGCGAGGATCGGCGCCAGCGGCACCTCGATCTCCTCGTACACGCGTTTGAGCGCGGGCACGGTGGCGAGCATCGGCTGCAGCGCCTCGTGCAGGCGCAGGGTGATGTCGGCGTCCTCGGCGGCGTAGCGGCAGGCGGTGTCCAGGTCCACCTGCGAGAACGGGATCTGCCTGGCGCCCTTGCCGGCCACGTCCTCGTACCGGATGGTCTGGTAGTTGAGGTAGCGGCTGGCCAGCGAGTCCATGTCGTGGCGTGTGGCGGTGGCGTTCCACACGTAGGAGGCGAGCATGGAATCGTGCTTGAGGCCCTGCACCCCGATGCCGTAGTGCGACAGCACGTTGATGTCGTACTTCGAATGCTGACCGAGCTTCGCGACCGCCGGGTCTTCGAGCAGCGGCTTGAGCGCATGCAGCACCTGGTCGCGGTCCAGCTGCCAGGGTGCACCCGGGTAGTCATGCGCCACCGGGATGTAGCAGGCCTTGCCCGATTCGACCGCGAAGGACAGCCCGATCAGCTCGGCGCGCATGGCGTCGATGTCGCTGGTCTCGACGTCGAAGGCGATCAGCGGCGCCTCGCGCAGCTTCTGCAGCCAATGCTCGAAGCGTTCGGGGGAAGTGACCAGTTCGTATTCGCCAGGCTTGGCCGCGGCGGGCGCCGGCGTGGCCGGTGCCACCGCGGCGACGGGCGCGGGGCCCGGCTCGCCCAGCGTTTCGGCGTCCAGGTCCCTGAGCGCCGCCTTGAACTCGTAGCGGGTGAACAGCTCGCGCAGCGTCGCCGTCTCGCGCTCGCGCAGGGTGAGGTCGGTCGGGCCGTGCTCGAGCTCCAGATCGGTGCGGATGGTGACCAGCTCGCGCGACAGCGGCAGCTTTGGCAGCGCCTCGCGCAGGTATTCGCCGATCTTGCCACCGACCTTGTCGGCGTTGGCGATGACCGCGTCCAGCGAACCGTACTCGGCCAGCCACTTGGCGGCGGTCTTGGGGCCGCACTTGGTCACGCCCGGTACGTTGTCGATGCTGTCGCCGGTGAGCGAGAGAAAGTCGACGATGCGCTCGGGCGGCACGCCGAACTTCTCGGTGACGCCGGCGATGTCCAGCGTGGTGTTCGTCATCGTGTTGATCAGCTTCACGTGCGGGCCGACCAGCTGGGCCAGATCCTTGTCGCCGGTGGAGATCGTCACGTCGATGCCCTGCGCGGCGGCGGCCTGGGCCAGCGTGCCGATCACGTCGTCGGCTTCCACGCCCGGCACGCACAGGATCGGAAAGCCGAGCGCGCCGACGATCGCCATCATCGGCTCGACCTGCGCGCGCAGGTCGTCGGGCATCGCCGCGCGATTGGCCTTGTACTCGGTGTAGATCTCGTCGCGGAAGGTGCGCCCGGGCGCATCGCAGACGAAAGCCAGGTATTCCGGCTGCGCCTTGAGCGTTGCGCGCAGCATGTTGACCACGCCGAACAGCGCGCCGGTGGGCTCGCCGCGTGCGTTGGTCAGCGGCGGCAGCGCGTGGAAGGCGCGGTAGAGGTAAGAGGAGCCGTCGATCAGGATGAGCTGTGCCATCCGGGCATTCTCGCATGCGTGCCATGAGGTCGCGGTTCACCGGGCCGCGCCAGGGCCGCTGCTATGCTCGCGCCAGATTCCCCCAGGACCCACGCCATGAAGCTTCCCGCTGCGCTCGTCCTCCTCCCCGCGCTGCTTGCCGCGCCCGCTTTCGCCCAGTCGACCCCGCCGCCGGTGAACGTGCCGCCGCCCCCGGGGATGAACGACCCGGGCGTGCAGGCGACCGCACCGGCGACGCCATCCCAGGCCCCGGCGGCCCCGGCGCGCAGCGGCACGTCGATGCTGCCGCGCAAGCCTGCGCCGATCCGCTCGGGCGAGCCGATGCCCGAGGTCACCGTGCACACGCAGGGCGAGAACACCGTGCAGGAATACCGCCGCAACGGCCAGCTCTATATGGTGGTGGTCACGCCGCCGAGCGGTATCGCGCAGACCTACATGGTCGACCCGAGCGGACGGCTGGTCGACGAGCACGGCCAGAAGCCCACGCGGCCGGTGATGTACAAGATTCTGGAGTGGGGCAAGTCCAAACCCGCGCCGGCATCCTCCGCAGGTCACTGAGTCGGCCATGGACCTGCGCCAGAGCTGGCTGCTGTTCGCGCTGGGCTCTGCGTTCTTCGCCGCGCTCACCGCGCTGTTCGGCAAGCTCGGCGTGGCCGGGATCAACTCCAACCTGGCCACCTTCATCCGCACGCTGGTGATCCTCGCCGTCACCGCGGGCATCCTCAGCCTGCGCGGCGAGTGGGCGCGCCCGGCCGGGCTGCCCTGGCACAGCTGGCTGTTCCTGGTGCTTTCCGGGATCGCCACCGGGCTGTCGTGGCTTTGCTACTACCGCGCGCTGCAGCTGGGGCCGGTGAGCAAGGTGGCGCCGATCGACAAGCTCAGCGTGGCGATGGTGATCGTGCTGGGGCTGGTGTTCCTGGGCGAGAAGCCCAGCGTGCCGCTGCTGCTGGGTGGCGGGCTGATCGTCGCCGGGGCGGTCGTCATCGCGCTGTTCTGAAGCTCGCCGGGACCCTGTGGGAGCCCACCCGGACGCGACCGCCATGCGCACCTTTGCCGCGCGTCGCGCCCGGGTGCACTCCCACCAAGGTGTCAATCGTCCAGTTCGGGGTAGTGGCGAAAAATGCCCTGCTCGTTGAACGGCAGGCGCCGGGGCGACGCGAGGTAAGCGGCGATGCGCGGGCGTTGCGCGATTTCCCCGGCCAGCGCGCGCAGCCGCCGCAGGTCCTTGCCCAGTCGGCGCATGGCGTTCGGGAAGGCGTAGTCCAGCCCGGCCATCAGCTGGAACAGCGAGAGGTCGACATAGGAGTGCTCGCCCAGCGCGTGGCGTCCGTCCGAGCGCGCGAGCACCTGCTCGAAATAGCCCAGGTATTTCGGCAGGCGGTGCTTGCGCAGGTCGGCCGCACGGCGCTGCGCTTCCTGCCGCTGGTCTTCGTAGTAGAGGCTGGCGGCGACGGGATGGTGGCTGTCGTGGACCTCGGCCACCAGATCGGCGATGGTCAGCTGCAGCTGGTTGGCGTAGATGCGCCGCGCCTCGCCCTCGGGCACCAGGGCCAGGTGCTGGCCCAGGTAGGCCAGGATGGCGGCGGTCTGCGCGATCAGCAGGTGGCCGGCGCGCAGGATCGGCGGGGCGAACGGCAGCGCATCCTCGGTGCTCTCGCCGGCGAGGAACGGGTCCATCACCGCGTCGCCACGGTGGCGGGCGACGTCCACATAGTCGGCGCCGGCGTCTTCCAGCGCGAGGCGGACGAACTCCCCGCGCCCCTGGATGCCGCTCCAGTAGTAAAGCTCGTAGGTCATGGCCCGGGCTCCGCGTGTCCCGGCTAGCCTCGCAATCGCCACCACAAGGCGCCGTGAGGGCGCACAATGGGCCTATGGACAAGGCCCGGTTCGAAGCGTCGCTCGCCGGCGGCAAGCCGCCCGCCGGTCTGTCCGACCACCTGCAGGCGCTGTGGTGGCTGCGCCACGGCGAGCCGGAACGTGCCCATCACCTGGTGCAGCTGCTCGATGACCCCGGTGCCGCGGCGATCCATGCGCACGTGCACCGTCTCGAAGGCGATCTGGACAATGCCCGCTACTGGTACGGGCGGGCCGGCATGCCGTTCTGCAACGACCCGCCCGAGCAGGAATGGCGGGAACTGGTGCAGCGTTTCGTATAGCGCCGCACGGCGGTTGCTTGCCAGTCCGGGAGAAGCTGGTGCGGACCGATGGACGCGGGTCCGCACGCATCGCAAGCTCCCGCTTCGCCGGAATCCTCGCCCGCGCCCCTCTCCCGGGACAGGGCTCGAACTCAGTGGCGGAAGTGGCGCATGCCGGTGAATACCATCGCCATGTCGTGCTCGTCGGCCGCGGCGATGACCTCGGCGTCGCGCATCGAGCCGCCGGGCTGGATCACCGCCACGATGCCCGCTTCGGCAGCGGCATCGATGCCGTCGCGGAACGGGAAGAAGGCATCGGAGGCCATCACCGAGCCGCGCACTTCGAGCTTCTCGTCGGCCGCCTTGATGCCGGCGATCCTGGCGCTGTAAACGCGGCTCATCTGGCCGGCGCCGATGCCGATGGTCTGGCGGTGCTTCGCGTAGACGATCGCGTTGGACTTGACGAACTTGGCCACCTTCCAGGCGAAGACCAGGTCGTCGATCTGCTCGGGCGTGGGCGCCCGTTTGGTGACCACCTTGAGGTCGGCGGCGCCGATCATGCCGGTGTCGGCGGTCTGGATCAGCAGGCCGGAGCCCACCCGCTTGACGTTCATGCCCGGGCGCGGCGCGCGCAGGTCGCCGTCCGCCGGCGGCGGGATCACCAGCACGCGCACGTTGCCCTTCTTCGCGAACGCCTTCAGCGCGTCGTCGGCGTAGCCGGGCGCCAGCACCACTTCGACGAACTGGCGCTCGACGATCGCGCGCGCGGTGGCGCCGTCGACCTCGCGGTTGAACGCGATGATGCCGCCGAACGCGGAGGTGGGGTCAGTCTGGAAGGCCAGGTCGTAGGCCTTGGCCGTCCCTTCCAGGCTCACCGCCACGCCGCAGGGATTGGCGTGCTTGACGATCACGCAGGCCGGCTTGACGAAGCTGCGCACGCATTCCCAGGCGGCGTCGGCGTCGGCGATGTTGTTGAACGAGAGCTCCTTGCCCTGCAATTGGCGGAAGGTCGCCAGCGTGCCGGGGGCCGGATACAGGTCGCGGTAGAAGGCGGCCTGCTGGTGCGGGTTCTCGCCGTAGCGCAGGTCCATCAGCTTGACGAAGCGGCCGTTGGCCTGGCCGCCGAAGGTCTCGTGGCCGGCGATCGCGTCATGCGCCTCGTTGAGCTTCAGGCCCGACAGGTAGTCGCTGATCGCGCCGTCGTAATCGGAGACGCGGTTGAACGCGGCCACCGCGAGCCGGAAACGGGTGGCGCGGGAGAGACCACCGTCGCGCTCGATCTCGGCGAGCGCCTCCGCATACTGCTCCGGCGACGTCAGCACCGCGACGTCGGCCCAGTTCTTCGCCGCCGAGCGCAGCATCGCCGGACCGCCGATGTCGATGTTCTCGATCGCCTGCTCCAGTGTGCAGTCGGGCTTTGCCACGGTCTGCTCGAACGGATAGAGGTTGAGCACCAGCAGGTCGATCGGCGCGATGCCCAGTCCGGCCATGACCTCGTCGTCGGTGCCGCGCCGGCCGAGCAGGCCGCCATGCACCTTCGGGTGCAGCGTCTTGACGCGGCCGTCCATGATCTCCGGGAAGCCGGTGAGTTCGCTGACGTCGGTCACCGCGATGCCCGCCTCGCGCAGCGCCCTGGCGCTGCCACCGGTGGAAAGCAGTTCGACGCCGGCCGCGGCCAGGCGCCGGCCCAGGTCGATCAGCCCGGACTTGTCGGAGACGCTGAGCAGGGCACGGCGGATCGGGGTGACGGCGGGCATGGCGGCTTCCAGGGTGGGGGAAGCCGGCAATTATAACGCGTGTGGAGCAGTATCGTTTTGGACGGCCAAACGTCCAAACAGGCGGATCCGCGTGACGCATGGCCGGGGGTGCCGCGATGGCGACCGTGCCATGTCGTTGAGGTGGTCTGCCCGGCGTGCGCTCCAGCGAGCCGTGCCCCGCTCCGCGCGCCGGGGATTCGAGCGTGGCGGTCCTGGACCCTACAACAGCCCGTGCGCGGCCAGCTTCTTGCGCAGCGTGGCGCGGTTGATGCCGAGCACCGCGGCGGCGCGGCTCTGGTTGCCGTCGTGGAACGCCAGCACCTCGCGCAGCAGCGGTCCCTCGACCTCGCGGATCACCAGCGCGTGCAGGCCCTCGTCGCATTCGGTGTCGCCGATGTCGGCCAGGTAGCGGCGCACGGTACGGCTGACGCACTCGCCCAGCGCGCTCTGCGACGACGGGGGCTCCCTGACGGCCTCGCTGACAGGCAATCGGACGGCGTTCACGGGCAGTACCTCACGAGCGACGCGGCGACCTGCGTGGGCCGCTGCAGTGGTTATGGCGGATCCGCGCCGGCATGGCGCGCTTGGCATGCGATGGGCGCATGCGCGAAGGACCGAGTGTACCGGCGCGCGCCGATAAAATTAAGTGCGGCCGGTTCGTTTCATTCGAAACCGAATTCGAACGCCACCGCCCGCTTGCCGGGGTCGGCGACCTCGATCAGCACGGCCGCACTGGCGCCCGGGGCCAGTCCGGCGCGCAGCGCAGCCGCATCGTCCAGGTATTCGGACGGGTGCAGGCGACGCATCGCCAGGCGATGGCCATCGGCGTCGGACAGCGTCAGCGAGACCACCGGATAGGGCTGGGCGAACGGCGCGTCGTTGCGGACGGTGGCGCTGATCATCAGTGCGCCGGGCACGCTCGGGTGCGCCTGCACGTCGCGCGCGACCAGATGCAGGTGGCGCACGTCGCGCACCAGTGGCAGCCGGCAACCGAGCGTGGCGCAGGCCTGGCGCAGCCAGCTGCCGATGGCCGGATCGGCAATCAACGCCCCGCGCTTGGCCCAGGCCACCTGGGCGGCCAGCAGCAGGGCGAGCAGCGCGCAGGTCAACACCCATGGCCAGCGGCGCGGGCGCTTGCGTGCCGCGCGGCGCTCGTGCACGAAGCGCGGGGTGAACGCGGGTACGGCCGGCGCGGGCTCCGCGACCGGCACGTCCTCGCGCGGACGGTACACCGCCACCTCGAGCCGCGGCGCTTCCTCGGAGCGGGCATTCCCCGGGAGCAGCCGGAAGGGTTCGGGCGGCAGCTGGTCGGCGAGCGTGTCCAGCGCATCGAACAGGGTCTCGCAGTTGCCGCAGATCACCGCCCCGCGCGCATGTGCCAGCACGCCCGCGTCGAGCGAGAAAACCGTGCGGCAGTCGGGGCACTGGGTGTACATGCCGGCAAGAGTAAAGGGAAAGCCTGCATTTGTCGGGCCGGTGCATGTGCGCGGGTGCACGTTGCCGGCAGGGGCCGCTCCGGGCGTTCCGGACGGATGCCGCCCGCTACGGTTCGTTGCAGGAGCGCACCTGTGCGCGACCGTCGTGGATTACGGTCGCGCACCGGTGCGCTCCTG
>NZ_DASSES010000019.1:0-27930 GCF_035695185.1 Frateuria sp. | reverse complement strand
CGCCCAGCAGCGCGCGACGCCGGCGCAGGGCCAGGTGCGCGCGCAGCGCCAGTTCGGCCGGGTCGGCCAGCTGGCGCCGCTCGCCGATGGCTGTCTGCCGCAGCGCGTCGCGCACCAGTTCGGGCAGCTGCGGCGCCGCGTTCAGCCATTCGGGCAGGCGCTGGCGCACCGCGCGCAGCGTCCGCCGCATGCTGTAGCGCTCACGCAGGATGCGCTTGAGTACCGGATAGGCCACCGCCCAGATATCGATGTCGGGGTCGAGCATGCGCCCGACGCCCTCGATGTTGAGCAGGGTCTTCTGCAGCAGGATCAGCTGCGGCTGCAGCGTGAGCTGGAAGCGGCGTGCGGTCTGGAACAGCTTGACCACCACCTCGGCCAGCGAGATCTGCGAGAGCGGCCGGGTGAAATAGGGCTCGCAGACCGTGCGCACGGCCGCTTCCAGTTCGTCCAGCCGCACCGTCGCGGGCATCCAGCCGGCCGCCACGTGCAGTTGCGCGATGCGCGCGTAATCGCGCTCGAACAGCGCGATGAAGTTCTGCGCCAGCCAGTACTGGTCGGCCTCGGGCAGCGAGCCCATGATGCCGAAGTCCAGTGCCACGAAGCGCGGCTCCTCGCGCCGCTCGAGATCCACCCAGATGTTGCCCGGGTGCGCATCGGCGTGGAAGAAGTTGTCGCGGAACACCTGTTCGTAGAACACCCGCACGCCCTTGGCGGCGAGCGCCCGGCGGTCGATGCCGGCGGCATCGATGGCAGCCACGTCGTCGCAGCTGACGCCATGGACGCGCTCCAGGGTCAGCACGCGCTCGGCGGTGAGATCCCAGTGCACGGCCGGCACGTACAGGTCCACGCCGCTGGCGAAGTTGCGCTTCAGCAGGCTGGCATTGGCGCCTTCGCGCTGCAGGTCCAGCTCGTTGCCGAGCATCTTCTCCACTTCGGCGACCACGTCGAGCGGGCGGATCTTGTCGGCGTTGGGATGCCAGCGTTGCGCCAGTTCCCCGAGCGAGCGCATCAGCGCGACGTCGCGCGCGATCTTTGCCGCGATGCCCGGGCGAAGCACCTTGACCACCACCGCACGACCGTCGTGCAGGCTGGCCGCGTGCACCTGGGCGATCGAGGCCGAAGCGAGCGGGACTTCGTCAAACCGGGCGTACAGCCGGCCGACCGGCGCCTTGAGCTCGCGCTCCACGATCGCGCGCGCCTCGGCGCCGGGGAACGGCGGCACCTGGTCCTGCAGCTGGGCCAGCTCGTCGGCGATATCGGCGGGAATCAGGTCGCGGCGGGTCGACATGACCTGGCCCGCCTTGACGAAGATCGGGCCGAGCTCGATCAGCGCCTGCGCCAGGCGCGCGCCGCGCGGCAGCTCGCGGGCGCCGGGGCGCGTGCGCGCCAGCAATGGGCGCAGCAGCTTGAGCGGACGGTACAGGTGCGCCGCGTCGACCAGCTCGTCCAGCCGCCAGGCGAGCAGCACCGAGGCGACCCGCAGCACGCCGGGCACCACCTTCAGCGGCGTCATGCGCGCGGCCCCTGCATGCGCTGGCGCAGGCGCGCCAGCCGGGCTTCGAGGCGCTCGGTGCGCTCGCGCAGGGCATCGACGCCATCCAGGAAATCGTCCACCTCGTCCATGGCCGGGGTCAGTCGCGCTTCATCGCGCAGCCAGTCGGCACCGTCTTCGGTAAGGTGCCCGGCGCTCGCGCGCGCATGCCGCAACGCCCTGGCGATGGCCTGCGCGATCGGCACGCCGAGCACGTCGCCGAAGCTGCGCGCGAAGGCCTCTTCGAAATCCGGCCGGAAGCTGCTCGCCAGCTTTTCCAGCCGTCGGGCAAGATCGGCGTCGCCGGCGATCTCGACCTTGCCCGGCGCGATGCCCTCCTCGCCCCGACGCAGCGCCATGGCGAGCAGGCTGCCGGGACTGGCCGCCACGCGCAGCTGGCCGGTGTCCTGCGGTGGGCCGACTTTCAGGCGTTCGCCCTCCACCGTCACGTCGAGTGCCAGCTCCGGGCCCCGCAGGTGCAGCTGGATGCTCCGGCCGGCGAGGGCGGCCAGTTTCTGGCGTGTGTCCGGATCCAGCGACAAGGTGTGATTGAGCGCGGTTTCCAGCGCGCGGCCGGCGAGCTGGCGCAACGGCTGCGGGAGCCAGGCGTTCGGGGTGGGGGCGTTCATCGGGCGATTGTAGCGGGCGGGGCTGCCGCCGCGGTCCGTGCGCTCGGCAGCATGTCGCCGTCGCGCCGCTACACTGCGCCGACGAACCCGAGCTGGCGCCATGCCTCGTACACCGCCACCGCCACGCTGTTGGAGAGGTTGAGGCTGCGGCTGTCCGGCCGCATCGGCAGGCGCAGGCGTTGCCCGGGCGGGATCGCCTCGAGCACCTCGGTGGGCAGGCCGGCGGTCTCGCAGCCGAACAGCAGGGCGTCGCCTTCGGCATAGCGGGCGTCCACGTGGGCGACACGAGCGCGGGTCGAGAAGGCGAACACGCGGGGCGCGTCCAGTGTGGCCAGGCAGGTCGCCAGGTCGTCATGTACCCGGACACGGGCGTACTCGTGGTAGTCCAGTCCCGCGCGGCGCAGGCGGGCATCGTCCAGGTCGAACCCGAGCGGACGGATCAGGTGCAGCGAGGCACCGGTGTTGGCGCACAGGCGGATGGCGTTGCCCGTGTTCGGCGGGATTTCGGGGCGGAAGAGGATGACATGCAGCATCCGCCCATTATCCGCCGTGCGGGCCCCCGATGGACCCCGGTGTGCGAGGTCCGCGTGCGCCGCAAGGCGCTCAGCTGTCCTGCCGCGGGCAGACCACGCCGTCGGGCGGCAGCATGCAGGTGCCGGGCACGGCCAGCATCACGCCGAGCCTGGCGCTGTCGACGCTACCGGCCAGTTGCACCGGGCCGGGCATGAAGAGCATCGAGGCCATCATCCATCCGCACACCAGCAGGCAGGCGGCGAACAGGCTGCGCAACAGAAGGGTTTCGAGTTTCATGGCGGATTCCTTGGGCTTGAGGGTGGGTCCTGTCCCGGGTGTGGCAAGCCCCGTGCCAGCCTGCGGATTTTTACTAACACATTGACTGTAAAGCGTTTATGCGTCCTCTGGTGGCGCGTCCGGGTTGTCCGCGGACACTGCGCGGTCCGCGGACGGACACCGTCCGGACAGTGCCGGCACTTCCGGCGCTTGTGCTTGTTCGTCGCTGACCGATAGCCTCGGGCTTTCTTCCGCGAGACAGGAGGTTGCACCGTGGCAAAGCGTTTCCCACCCAAGACCGCGCTGGCGCTGATCGCCGCCAGCCTGCTGGCTGGACCGGCCCTGCTGCGGGCGCAGGCCGCGGATGCGCCGACCGCGCAGGTGCAGAAGATCCCCGAGCTGAAGTACGAACGCTTCACCCTGCCCAACGGACTGACCGTGGTGGTGCACGAGGACCACAAGGCGCCGGTGGTGGCGGTGAGCGTGTGGTACCACGTGGGTTCCTCCTACGAGCCGAAGGGCGAGACCGGCTTCGCCCACCTGTTCGAGCACCTGATGTTCCAGGGCTCGGAGAACCACCGGGACGAGTACTTCAAGCCGTTCGAGCTCGCCGGCGCCACCGACCAGAACGGCACCACCTGGCTCGACCGCACCAATTACTTCGAGACGGTGCCGACCACCGCGCTGGACATGGCGCTGTGGATGGAGTCCGACCGCATGGGCCACCTGCTCGGCGCGATCGGGCAGAAGGAACTGGACGAGCAGCGCGGCGTGGTGCAGAACGAGAAGCGCCAGGACGAGAACCAGCCCTACGGCCGCGTCAGCGAGCTGATCCAGGCCGAGGCGTTTCCGGCGAACCACCCCTACCACCACGACACGATCGGCTCGATGGCCGACCTCAACGCCGCCTCGCTCGGTGACGTCAAGCAGTGGTTCAAGGACTACTACGGCGCCGCCAACACCGTGGTGGTGCTGGCTGGCGATATCACGCCGGCGCAGGCGAAGGCGAAGATGCTCGAGTACTTCGGTGACATCGGCCCGGGCCCGGCCGTGCCGCGCCCGCAGGCATGGGTGGCCCCGCGCGATACGCCGAGCCGCAGCACGATGACCGACAACGTGGCGCAGACGCGCATCTACCGCGAGTGGAACGTGCCCCCGCGCACCGACCTTTCGCTCAACCAGCTGCAGCTGGCCGCGGCGGTCCTCGGCGGCGGCAAGACCTCGCGCCTGTACCAGCGCCTGGTCTACCGGGACAAGCTCGCCGACGACGTCTCGGTCGACATCGAGCAGCACGCGCTGGCCAGCCTGTTCGAGTTGCAGGTGGATGTGAAGAAGGGCGTCGAGCCGGCCAGGGTGGAGGCCGCGGTGGCCGACGAATGGGCCAGGTTCCTCAAGGACGGTCCCACGGCCGACGAGCTGGAGCGGGTCAGGACCGGCATCCGCGCGGCGTTCGTGCGCGGCCTGGAGCGGGTCAACACGCAGGCTTCGATCCTCGCCGAGGGCCAGCTGTACCAGGATGACCCGGGCGCCTACCTGAAGGATTTCGATGCGCTGATGGCGGCCACCCCGGCCAGCGTGAAGGCCGTGGCCAACCGCTGGATCGCCAAGGGCGACTACACCGTCACCGTGACCCCGGGCAAGGTCGAGGAAACCGACCTGGCCACCGCAGCCGGCCGTCCCGCCCAGCCGGGCAAGCCGCAGCCCCGGCTTGCCGCCAAGGGCGACTACCGCACCACGCCCAGTTCGGTGGACCGAAGTAAGGGTGTGCCGCAGGTGACCCGCTTCCCCGGCCTCACCTTTCCCACCCTTCAGCACGGCAAGCTGGCCAATGGCATCGAAGTCACCCTGGCCGAGCGCCACGAGGTGCCGGCGGTGCAGGTGCAGCTCCAGTTCGACGCCGGCTACGCCGCCGACCAGGGCCGCAAGCTCGGCACCTCGAGTTTCACCATGGCGATGCTCGATGAGGGCACCCGGGACCTGGATTCGGTGGAAATCGCCAAGCGCGAGCAACGCCTGGGCGCCATGATCACCAGCGGCTGCGGGCTGGACGCCTGCAGCGCCGCGCTCAATGCGCTCGACGACAAGCTGCAGCCCTCGCTCGCATTGTTCGCCGACATCGTGCGCAACCCGGCCTTCCGCACCGCCGACGTCAACCGCCTGCGCGGCCAGTGGCTGGCGCGCATCGCGCAGGAGAAGAGCCAGCCGACCGGCATCGCGCTGCGCACGCTGCCACCGCTGCTGTATGGCAAGGGCCACGCCTATGCGATCCCGTTCACCGGCTCGGGCACGGTGCAGTCGATCACCGCGCTGGACCAGCAGGACATGCGCCGGTTCATGGGCGACTTCATCCGTCCGGACAACGTCCAGATACTGGTGGCCGGCGACACCACGCTGGACCGCATCATCCCGCAGTTGAACAAGGTGTTCGGCGACTGGAAACCCGGCACGGCCAGGGTGCCGGCCAAGAACCTCGCCAAGGTGGCGCCGCCGGCCGCCTCGCGGGTCTACCTGATCGACCGCCCCGGCGCGCAGCAGAGCCTGATCCTGGCCGGCGGCCTGGCCCCCTCGACCAAGGCCGGCAACAACCTGGCGATCGAGACCATGAACGGCGCCTTCGGCGGCACGTTCAGCTCGCGCCTGAACATGAACCTGCGCGAGGACAAGCACTGGGCCTATGGCGCCTACAGCTTCATGCCCGATGCGCTCGGCCAGCGCCCGTTCCTGATGTACGCGCCGGTGCAGACCGACAAGACCGCCCCGTCGGCCAAGCAGATTCTGGCCGAGGCGCGCGCCGTGGTCGGCCAGCATCCGCTGACCGCCCAGGAAATCGCCAAGATCAAGGAAGGCGACGTGCGCAGCCTGCCCGGCGAATACCAGACCACTTCCGCGGTGATGGATGCGCTGGAGGACATCGCCCTGTACGACCGTCCGGACGACTGGGTCCAGACCGAGAAGGCACGCATCGAGGCACTGAAGGATCCGCAGGTGCAGGCTGCCGCCAGGGAGGTGATCGACCCGGGCCACCTGACCTGGGTGATCGTCGGCGACCTCAGGAAGATCGAGGCCCCGGTGCGTGCATTGAACCTGGGCACGGTGCAGGTGCTCGATGCCGACGGCAAGGCGGTGAAGTAGGTCCTGGCCGCTCTCCCCGCCGGCCCGGGGTGAGCGCCATCCGCGCGGTACGAGCGCCCGGGCGAAGGACTCGCGCCAGCGCCGGGCTGGTCGTCCCGCCCGGGGGCGTTCTGGCAGCGCTTTCTGCCAGCCTTCAGCTCCTACCCGGGGCGGGCACGGTACGATGAACGCCTTCGCGTTCCCCGGAGCCCTACAAATGCGCAAGACCGTGTTGCTGCTCGTCCCCGTCCTGCTGCTCGGTGCCTGCACCTGGGGCATCACCCTCAACGATGCGGGCAAGCAGGTCCGGACGGCCTGGACCGGCGACGTCTCGTCATGCCGCGACCTGGGCAAGGTCACCGTGTCGGTGATGGACCGGGTCGGCCCGGTCGACCGCAACGACATCAAGGTGCGCGACGAACTCGAAGTGATGGCGCGCAACGAGGCGGCCAAGATGAATGCCGACACGGTCAAGCCGCTGGGCGAACCGGTCGATGGCGAGCAGGCCTGGGGTGCCTACCAGTGCGGCAGCGCGCGGCCGTCGGCCGCAGCGCCGGCCACCCAGCCGGCACCTGCCGCCAGCGGTGGCCTGCAGACCTATCCGATCCAGGGCGGCTGAGCGAGCCTCGCGTCGGGCGTGACGCCCGAAGGCGTCCCGTGACCTGCGCGCCCATGCGTCCGGTGCGCGGGCGCCTGCTTTCCGTGCGCCCGCGTATGCCCTTGCGATAGCCAGCGCGGGCCATTCGGGCGAAAATGGGCGTCTTGCCTTTTCCGCGCGGCCCGGCCGGATCCTCGCCGCGCGGCCCCCTACGCCCTTGCACGAGAGGTCACGCAGACGATGTCCCAGGCCCCGAAGATTCTCTACACGCTGACCGACGAAGCGCCGTTCCTGGCCACCCAGTCGCTGCTGCCGATCGTCACGGCGTTCGCGCAGACCGCCGGCATCGACGTGGAGACGCGCGACATCTCGCTGGCCGGGCGCATCCTCTCGCAGTTCCCCGAATACCTGAAGCAGGAACAGCGCATCCCCGACGACCTGGCCGAGCTCGGCCAGCTGGCCACCACGCCGGACGCCAACATCATCAAGCTGCCCAACATCAGCGCCTCGGTGCCGCAGCTGAAGGCCGCGATCAGGGAGCTGCAGCGCCAGGGCTATGCGCTGCCGGACTACCCGGACGAGCCCCACGGCGACGTCGAGCAGTACAACATCAAGGCGCGCTACGACAAGATCAAAGGCAGTGCGGTCAACCCGGTGCTGCGCGAGGGCAACTCCGACCGCCGCGCACCGGCCTCGGTGAAGAGCTACGCCCGCAAGCACCCGCACCGGATGGGCAAGTGGAGCGGCGATTCGAAGACCCGCGTGGCGCACATGGACGCCGGCGACTTCTACGGCTCCGAGCAGTCGGCCACGATGGACAAGGCCGGCAGCCTGAAGATCGAACTGGTCGGCAAGGACGGCACCGCCACCGTGCTGAAGGAAAAGGTCGCCGTCCAGGCGGGTGAAGTGGTCGACGCTTCGGTGATGAGCCGCGCCGCGCTGGCGCGCTTCGTCGATGCCACGATCGCCGAGGCCCGGGCGGCCGGCACGCTGTTCTCGCTGCACCTGAAGGCCACCATGATGAAGGTCTCCGACCCGATCATGTTCGGTGTAGTGGTGCGCGAGTTCTACAAGGACGCGCTCGAGAAACATGCAGCCGAGCTCAAGCAGATCGGATTCGACGCCAATAACGGCATCGGCGATCTCTACGCGCGGCTCTCCCAGCTGCCAGAAGACAGGCAGGCGGCGATCAAGGCCGACCTCGAGGCGGAGTATGCGAAGCGTCCGGGCCTGGCGATGGTCAACTCCGACAAGGGCATCACCAACCTGCACGTGCCCTCCGACGTGATCGTCGACGCCTCGATGCCGGCGATGATCCGCGACTCCGGCAAGATGTGGAACGCCAAGGGCGAACTGCAGGACACCCTCGCGCTGATCCCCGACCGCAGCTACGCCGGCATCTACCAGGCGGTGATCGAGGACTGCAAGGCGCACGGCGCGTTCGATCCGGCCAGCATGGGCTCGGTGCCCAACGTCGGCCTGATGGCGCAGAAGGCCGAGGAGTACGGCTCGCACGACAAGACCTTCCAGATCGCCGCCGACGGCACCGTGCGCGTGACCGACCAGGACGGTCGCACGGTGTTCGCGCACCCGGTCGAGGCCGGCGACATCTGGCGCATGTGCCAGACCAAGGACGCGCCGATCCAGGACTGGGTCAAGCTCGCCGTCACCCGCGCGCGCCTGTCCGGCACGCCGGCGGTGTTCTGGCTCGATCCGCAGCGCGCCCATGACGCGCAGCTGATCGCCAAGGTCGAGCGCTATCTGAAGGACCACGACACCACCGGCCTGGACATCCGCATCCTGCCGCCGGTGGAGGCGATGCGCCTGTCGCTGGAGCGCATCCGCAAGGGCCAGGACACCATTTCGGTGACCGGCAACGTGCTGCGCGATTACCTCACCGACCTGTTCCCGATCATGGAGCTGGGCACCAGCGCCAAGATGCTCTCGATCGTGCCGCTGATGGCCGGCGGCGGGCTGTTCGAGACCGGCGCCGGCGGCTCGGCACCCAAGCACGTGCAGCAGTTCGTCGAGGAGGACTACCTGCGCTGGGATTCGCTGGGCGAGTTCCTCGCGCTGGCCGCCTCCTTCGAGCATCTGGCCGAGCGCTACGGCAATCGCCGCGCGGCGGTGCTGGCCAAGGCGCTGGACGAGGCCAACGGCCGGATCCTGGACAACAACAAGTCGCCGGCGCGCAAGGTCGGCGAGCTCGATAACCGCGGCAGCCATTTCTACCTGGCGCTGTACTGGGCGCAGGCGCTCGCCGCGCAGGACGAGGACGCCGGGCTGAAGGCCACCTTCGCCCCATTGGCCGAGGCGCTGGCGGACAACGAGTCGGCCATCGTGGCCGAGTTGAACGGCGCCCAGGGCAAGGGCGTGGACATCGGCGGCTATTACCACCCGGACCTCGCCCGCACCGGCGCGGCGATGCGGCCGAGCAAGACCTTCAACGACACGCTTGCCACGCTGAAGGGCTGACGAAGAAGGGCGCCTCCGGGCGCCCTTCCTTTTTCCGCAGGCGCGCGCCCGTGCCCGATCGGGACGCGCGGGTGCGCTCCTGCCGCAGGGGATCTAGGCCTCCGCGCTCGCCTGGTCGAGCAGCGCGATCTCATCCGGCGCCAGTGCGAGCTTCACCGCGTCGAGCAACTCGCGCAGCTGCGCCACGCTGGTGGCGCTGGCGATCGGCGCGGTCAGGCCGGGGCGGGCGATCAGCCAGGCCAGCGCCACCTGCGCGGGCGTGGCCCGGTGGCTGGCGGCAACGCGGTCGAGCGCGTCGAGGATGCCCAGGCCGCGTGCATCGAGGTACTTGCGCACGCCGGCGCCGCGGGCGCGGCTCTTGGCCAGGTCCGCCTCGCTGCGGTACTTGCCGGTGAGGAAGCCGCTGGCCAGCGCGTAGTAGCTGATCACGCCGACCTGTTCGCGCCGGACCAGCGGTTCCAGTTCACGCTCGTAGCCGGCGCGGCGCAGCAGGTTGTACTCCGGCTGCAGCGACTCGTAACGCGGCAGGCCGTGTTCGGCCGACACCTTGAGGGCGTCGGCGAAGCGGTCGGCGCTGTAGTTGGAGGCGCCGATCGCGCGCACCTTGCCCTGCTCGATCAGCCGCCCGAACGCACCCAGCGTCTCGGCCAGCGGGATCGACGCGTCGTCCTCGTGCGCCTGGTACAGATCGATGCAGTCGACCTGCAGGCGCTTGAGGGAGCCCTCCACCGCCTGCTGGATATTGACCGGCGACAGGCCCGGCTGTTCGGCCCACTTGGCCACCTTGGTGGCGATCAGCACCCGGTCGCGCTTGCCGCTGGCGCGGAGCCAGCGACCGATGATGGCCTCGGACTCGCCACCGCGGTTGCCTGGCACCCAGGCCGAATAGACGTCCGCGGTATCGATCAGGTTGAAGCCGGCGTCGACGAACGCATCGAGCAGCTCGAAGGAACGTTTCTCGTCCGCGCTCCAACCGAACACGTTGCCGCCGAAGGCAAGCGGGGCGATGGCGAGCGGCGAGCGGCCGAGCGGGCGCAGGGGCATAGGGGTTCCTCCGGGCATCGAATCCCGGGGAAATGGAGCGCGTTGCCGAAGGAATCAACCGGCAGCCCGCGGTTGCGCACAGGTGCGCCCTTCCAGCCCGGCGCGGGCGTGACGCCGTTCTAGCTGATCAGCGCCGCGCGCAGCACGTCGCGCCAGCGCAGCATCGGCGCCACGGGTTTCGTGGTCGCCGCGACACGCCGGCCGCGTGCCGCCGGCGCGTCCTCGCGCCAGTCGAGCTCGGTGGGCAGGGCGTGGCCATGCAGGTAAAGCAACTGCTTCCAGAACGGTTTCACGAGAACCTCCGGTGGGGGTGTTGCCTTGGGGTGCGCTCAAGGTACGCCGCCTCCGTGGCGCCCAAAAGCGATATATTCGCAAGCCAGCCTTGAGCGGATTTCAAGGCACTTCTGCCTGGGAGGCCAAGCTCGTGAGCCATGTTCCGCTGGGTCTGTTGCAACAGTTCGTGCGGGTCGCGCGCGTCGGCAACCTGTCGCGTGCGGCGGTGCAGGCCAACCTCACCGTCAGCGCGCTGAGCCACCAGATCCGCCAGCTCGAGGATCGCCTCGGCCGCCGCCTGTTCGACCGCGGCCCGCGTGGCGTCACGCTCACGACCGAGGGATGCGGCCTGCTCGAGGCGGTCGGCGAACACTTCGACGGCATCGACCACGCGCTCGCGCGCTATCGCGAGCGGCGGCACGATTCGCTCACCCTGAGCGCGAGCTCCGGCATCATGTCCAGCTGGCTGGTGCCACGGCTGCCCGGGCTGGTGGCCGCCCATCCGGAGCTGGAGCTCAACCTGCAGACGGCCACCACGCTGGTGGATTTCGAGCGTGAGCCGGTCGATGCCGCGCTGCGCTATGGTCGCGGCCAGTGGCCGGGGCTCGTCAGCGAGCGGCTGTTCGGCGAGTGGCTGGCGCCGGTCGCCACGCCGGAACTGATCGCGCGCATGGACGGGGCCGATCCCAACCGGCTCGGCGACTGGCCTTTGCTGGGCGATCCGGGCGACCGCTGGCGCGAGTGGTTCGCGGAGGTGGGCGGCACGCCCCCCACGCGTTACGTGGCGCACTTCGACAGCACCGACGCGCTGCGCCACGCCGCGCTGGAAGGCCTCGGGGTGGGGCTCGGGCGCATGGTCAGCTCGCGCTCGCTGATCGAGGCCGGCCGGTTGGTGGTGCTGGGCCAACGCTACCTTCCGATCCAGGAGGCCTACTGGCTGGTCTACCCGCCGCGCTCGCAGGAACACCAGGGCCTGCAGGTCTTCCGCGATTGGCTGCTGGGCGAGGCACAGGCCTATTACGCACAAATGCCGCAATTGCACGAAGACCAGCCGACGCCTGCCTGAGCTGCGTCGGCCGGTAGGTTTCCCGGGCATTGCCCGCGCGGCATGATGAGGGCTTCCCCCCACTGGAAGCCATCCATGAAATCCCGTGCCGCCGTCGCCTGGGAAGCAGGCAAACCGTTGTCGATCGAGGAAGTGGACGTGGCCGCACCGAAGGCCGGCGAGGTGCTGGTGCGCATCGTCGCCACCGGCGTCTGCCACACCGATGCGTTCACCCTGTCCGGCGCCGATCCGGAGGGACTGTTCCCGGCGATCCTCGGCCACGAGGGTGGCGGCATCGTCGAGGAGGTCGGCGAGGGCGTCACCACGCTGGCCGTCGGCGACCACGTGATCCCGCTCTACACGCCCGAGTGCGGCACCTGCGAGTACTGCCGCTCGGGCAAGACCAACCTGTGCCAGCGCATCCGCGCCACCCAGGGCCAGGGCCTGATGCCCGACGGCACCTCGCGCTTCTCCAAGGACGGCCGGATGCTCCACCACTACATGGGGACCAGCACCTTCAGCGAGTACACGGTGCTGCCGGAGATCGCGCTGGCGAAGATCAACCCGGCCGCGCCGCTGGAAAAGGTCTGCCTGCTCGGCTGCGGCATCACCACCGGCATCGGCGCCGTGCTCAACACCGCCAAGGTGGAGCCGGGCGCCAGCGTGGCGGTGTTCGGGCTGGGCGGCATCGGCCTGTCGGTGGTGCAGGGTGCGGTGATGGCCAAGGCCGGGCGCATCGTGGTGGTCGACACCAATCCTTCGAAGTTCGACATGGCGCGGCTGCTCGGCGCGACCGACTTCGTCAACCCGAAGGATCACCCCGACACGCCGATCCAGCAGGTCGTCGTCGAACTCACCGGCGGCGGCGTGGATTATTCGTTCGAGTGCATCGGCAACGTCGAGGTGATGCGCGCGGCGCTGGAGTGCTGCCACAAGGGCTGGGGCGAGTCGGTGATCATCGGCGTGGCCGGCGCCGGGCAGGAAATCCGCACGCGGCCGTTCCAGCTGGTGACCGGGCGCGTGTGGCGCGGCTCGGCGTTCGGCGGGGTCAAGGGGCGCTCGCAATTGCCCGGCTACGTGGACCGCTACCTGGCCGGCGAGATCCGCATCGACGAAATGGTCAGCCAGGAGCTGCCGCTGGAGCGCATCAACGAAGCGTTCGACGCCATGCACGAAGGCCGCGTGATCCGTTCGGTGATCCGCTACTGAGTGCTTGCCGCTGCAGCGAGCCCGCGCGGGCATTCCTGCACGGCCATCGTGCTCGGCTAGAATGCGCCCGCCTCAACCGGTCGGACGGAAACCGGCATCCACACGGCGCGCGGGGACTGCAGAAGCCGGCCGACCGGACCTTCCCGGCCGCCGGCGGCACGCTTTCCTCAGGCCGCCGGGCCGGCTTGCCACGAGGGCATCGACCGCATCCTCGACCCGATGTGGCAGGTACGCCCCCGACCCGCATGGCACATCGACATCGCGGTCGGTCTGCCGCGACCCTACCGAAGCGACCCGCGTGGCCATGGAGATCATCATGAAGCGATTGCTGCCTGCCCTCTGTACCCTCGCCCTGGCGGCCGGCCCCGCCCTGGCGCAGGACCAGCCCACCGACGCGCTGGTGCCGCCGACCAGTGCCAGCGACTACACCGCCGCGCAACTGGACCGGGTCGTCGCCGGGCCGTGGCGACCGGCCGACCAGCGCGCGCGCGACGTCTGGCGCCACCCGAAGGAAACCCTGGAGTTCTTCGAGCTGCGGCCGGACCAGACGGTGATCGAGATCACCCCGGGCGGCGGCTGGTATGCGCAGATCCTGGCGCCGCTGTTGCGCGACAACGGCCATTACATCGCCGCCGAGAAGCAGGCGTCGACCGACGCCGAGGCGGGCGAGGACGACAGTGCCCTGCGCAAGCTGTTCGCCGCGCACCCGGCGCAGTTCGACCAGGCGACCATCGTGAGCTTCGACCCCAGGGCGCCGGTGTTCGGTCCGCCCGGTTCGGCCGACCGCGTGCTGACCTTCCGCAACGCGCACAACTGGGCGACCGACGGCACCGCGGCGGCGATGTTCAGGGCGTTCTACGCGGTGCTGAAGCCGGGCGGGGTACTCGGCGTGGTCGATCATCGCGCCGATGCCGACGCCACGCCGGAAGAGGTCAAGGGCAGCGGCTACCTGCCGGTCGCCTACGTGGTCAGGCTCGCCACCGATGCCGGCTTCGTGCTGGACGGGCGCAGCGAGGTCAACGCCAACCCCCGGGACGACCACGACCATCCCAAGGGCGTGTGGACGCTGCCGCCGACGCTGGCCCTGGGCGAGAAGGACAAGGCCACGTACCAGGCCATCGGCGAGTCCGACCGCATGACGCTGCGCTTCGTCAAGCCGGAGGCGCCGGCGCACGCGGCCTCCGCACCGTGACGGATGTTGATCGCGCTCAACAAGCCTTATGGGGTGCTTTGCCAGTTCTCCGGTGACGGCAGCCGGCGGACGCTTGCCGATTACGTGCACGAAAAGGACGTCTATCCGGCCGGGCGGCTGGACCACGACAGCGAGGGTCTGCTGCTGCTGACCGACGACGGGCGCCTGGCGCACCGGCTGACCGACCCTCGCCACAAGCAGCCCAAGACCTACCTCGTGCAGGTGGATGGTGCGGTCACTGACGAGGCGGTGGCCGCGCTCCGGCGCGGCGTCACCCTCAACGACGGCCCCACCTTGCCCGCGGGCGCCGAACACGCGGCCGAGCCGGACTGGTTGTGGCCGCGCGATCCGCCGGTCCGGTTCCGCAAGGCCATTCCCACCAGCTGGCTCAGCATCACGCTGCGCGAAGGGCGCAACCGGCAGGTGCGCCGGATGACGGCGGCGGTGGGTTTCCCGACCCTGCGGCTCATCCGCGTGCGGATCGGCGGATACGCGCTTGAGGGTCTGGGCCCAGGCGAAACCCGCCGGCTCCTGTAGGGCGATTTCGGCCCGTTGCGGCCTCCACTGGCACCGGAAACCCACGGCGACGGTTCAAGACATGGGCGACTTCAAGGATCACTTCTCCGGCCACGCCACGCTCTACCGCGACGCGCGGCCGGTGCCACCTGCCGACTGGTTCGACTGGCTCGCCGGACAGGTGCCGGACCGGGCGCTGGCCTGGGATGCCGGTTGCGGCAACGGCCAGGCCAGCCTGGGCCTGGCGGCGCATTTCGAACGCGTGGTGGCGACCGATCCCAGCGCGACGCAGATCGCGCAGGCGAGCGCGCATCCGGTGATCGATTACCGCGTCGAGCCAGCCGAGCGCAGCACCCTGGCGGCCGGAAGCCTGAGCCTGGTCAACGTGTCGCAGGCGCTGCACTGGTTCGACCTGGATGCCTTCCATGCGGAGGTGCGCCGGGTCGCCCGACCGGGTGCACTACTGGCGATCTCCGCCTACGGCAATTGCAGCGTGGACCGCGCGGTGGATGCGGTGGAACTGCGCTTGTACGCCGAGACGCTGGGCGGCGACTGGCCCGCGGAGCGCGCACTGGTCGACACTGGCTACCGTGAGCTGCCTTTCCCGTTCGACCCGGTGGGGACG
This sequence comes from Frateuria sp., assembly GCF_035695185.1. Lineage (GTDB taxonomy): Bacteria > Pseudomonadota > Gammaproteobacteria > Xanthomonadales > Rhodanobacteraceae > Frateuria_A. The sequence goes on along the minus strand of NZ_DASSES010000019.1, from coordinate 12,893 downwards.
CCCAGCTTCGGCATGCATGCGGACTGGAACCTGCCGCAGTTCCTCGCTTACCTGCGCTCGTGGTCGGCCACGCAGCGGTATCTCAAGCGCACGGGCGTCGATCCGGTGGCGGCGGCCGCGCCGGCGCTGGCCGAGGCGTGGGGCGATCCGGGCCAAGTGCGTGCCGTGCGCTGGCCTTTCTTCACCCGCGTGGGCCGCATCGTCTGACCTTCCCCGAGAGCGTGCCGCTTCCGGCTCCCCCTCCCCTCCGGGGACGGTCGGGGTGAGGGGTCGGGGTTCGCGGGGGGCTCTCTCGGCTGTCCACTTCTTTCATCGTAGTGGTGCCTTGTCTCGACCTGGCTCGCGGCGGGCTTCCGATCGCCTGCCGGCGCTCGGGTCGCTGTTCTTTGCTGGCGCAAGAAGTAGCCAAAAGAAAGGGCCTGGCTAAGCCCGGTGAGGATAAGAGCCAGATGCCACCTCGCTCACAGAGGAGCTGCCGCCGCTTGCTGAGGGCGCCCGGGAGTCGAGGCAAGGGAGACATCCGGCGAATTGGAGTGCCGGTCTTGCCGTCCTTCTCGTTTGCGAGGACGCCACGGCCCGAGTCCCACCGCTCGCGGCTCCTTCCTGGGGCAGGGTGCTACAGCCCGAAGAACGCCACCGCCGCCGCGGTGCTGTTCGCCGCGGTCACGTCCACCGGTTCGCCACGGTCGCGCGCGACTTCCTCGCAGATGTGTTTCAGGTACATCGGCTCGTTGCGCCGGTGGCTGGGCTGCGGGCGCACGGTGCGTGGCAACAGGTAGGGTGCGTCGGTCTCCAGCAGCAGCCGGTCGGCGGGAATCTCGCGCACGAACTCGCGCAGGTGCGTACCGCGCCGCTCGTCGCAGATCCAGCCGGTGATGCCGATGTGGCAGCCCAGCGCCAGGTAGTCATGCAGTGCCTCGCGGGTGTCGGTAAAGCAGTGGACCACCGCCGCCGGCACGTGGTCGCGGTAACGCCGCAGCAGGGGCAGGAAATCCGCGTGCGCGTCGCGCTGGTGCAGGAACAGCGGCTTGCCGAGTTCCGCGGCGATGGCGAGCTGTTGCTCGAACACGCGCAGTTGCACCTCGCGCGGGGAGTAGTTGCGGTGGTAATCCAGTCCGGTCTCGCCGACCGCGCGCACGGCGGGCAGCCGGGCCAGCTCGCGCAGGCGTGCGTCGGTAGCCTCGTCGTAGTCGATCGCATGGTGTGGGTGCACCCCCGCGGTCGCCCACAACACGCCGGGGTGCGCGTGCGCCAGGGCCAGTGCCTGCTCGCTGCCCTCGCGCGACGCCCCGGTCACCACCATCCGCGTGACGCCCTGGGCCGCCGCCCGCGCCAGCACCTCGGCGAAGTCGTGCCGGAAGGATTCGTGGGTGAGATTGGCGCCGATGTCGACCAGCTGCATGGCTTGCCCGCAAAAGCGCGCATTGTTGCAGAGCGGCCCGGATTGGCAAGGCGCCGCCCGTCGAGCCCGCTGTCACATGGAGGCGACAAGCGACCACCTAGCGTGCAAGCCGACGACGGCAGGGAAGCAGTGGGGGCGTTGGTGATGCAGTCACGCGACAGCCGGCAGGACGCGTCCACGGCGACCATCGTCGACGGAAGCGGGGTTCCAGGACCCCGTGCAGTACTGCCCTCCGTGCAAGGCGGAGGGTGCTCAATTTCGGGGAATCACTTCATGGCAAATCGTATGCGGATCGGGGCGCTGTTCGGCGCCTCGCTGGCCCTCGCCTTCTCCCTGGCGGCGCACGCCGCCAGCGCCAGCGGCGGACTGGGTGGCACCCACTACAACATCAGCTCGCTGAAGCGCGACGGTCACTACGACCGCTTCATCGTGACCTGGCGGCCGGGCAGCGCCGAACGGGCCAACCCGTCGCTCATGCGGCAGAGCATGGGGGCGGCGCTTTCCCGCGCCGGCCTGGTGCGCGCCACGTTCGGTCCGCAGGGCCGGTTGCAGGCGCCGGTGCAGGCCAGCTATGGACGACGGCTCGCGATCGGGGCGGACGTGCTGCGCACCTCGCGCAAGCTCGATGGCAACGAAGCGGCCGCACTGATGGAGCAGATCGCCAGCGACCCGGCGGTGCTGCACGTGGCGCCGGACGTGTTGCGCCATCCGGTGGCCGACATCGCCGCGCCCGCCTCGTTGCGCCCGTCCGCGTTCCGCCCGAGTGACACCGAGTTCCGCCAGTACCAGTGGGACCTGAAGGCGCCCAGTGGGCGCGCCAGCGCCTTCGGCGACCGCAACTTCGGCGGCTCGCACGTCAATGCGGCGTGGGATCTGGCCGACGGCAGGGGCATCGTCATCGCCGTGCTGGACACCGGCATCACCACCCACGTGGACGTGAACACCAAGCTGGCCGGCGCCGGTTACGACTTCATCACCGACGCCTTCCTTTCCGGGCGCAAGAAGGATGGCCGTGTACCCGGCGGCTGGGATCGCGGCGACTGGACCACCAGCGAGCCCTGGAAGTCCATGTGCACCGACGCGTTCTCCCCGCCGCAACCGAGCTCCTGGCACGGCACCCACGTCGCCAGCACGGTCGGCGCCGAGCGCACCGACAACGGCATCGGCCTGGCCGGTATCGCCTACCACGCACGGGTGTTGCCGATCCGCGTACTCGGCCACTGCGGCGGTTACGACAGCGACATCAGCGACGCCATCATCTGGGCAGCCGGCGGCCATGTCGACGGTGTCCCGGACAACACCCATCCGGCGCAGGTGATCAACCTGAGCCTGGGCGGCTACGGCCAGTGCACCGCGGACGACCCGATGGGGCAGGCGATCGCCCTGGCCAACCGGCGCGGCGCGGTCGTGGTGGTCGCCGCCGGCAACGACGACGACAACGCGAAGTACTACTCGCCGGCCAGCTGCCCCGGCACGATCACCGTGGCCTCGACCGGCATCACCAGCCGGCGCGCCTACTACTCCAACTACGGCCGTGCCGTCGATCTGGCCGCGCCCGGCGGCGGCATCTACGCGGGCGACCGCAACAGCGGCGACCAGGTTTCGGACGGTTTCGTCTGGCAGGCGATCAACAGCGGCACCACCACGCCGGTGGCCAACGCCACCGCCTATGCCGGTTACGCTGGCACCTCGCAGGCCACCCCGCACGTCAGCGGGACCGTCGCGCTGATGCAGGGTGCCCGCCTGGCCCGCGGTCTCAAGCCGTTGTCGCCGACCGCGGTGCTGGGGATCCTCCAGCGCACCGCCATCACGCCCAAGGTGGCGCCCGATCACCGGATCGGCGCGGGCATCCTGGATGCCTATGCGGCGGTGAACCTGGCCATCAACAGCAGTGGCTCGGCCAACCTGGGGACCCTGTTGGGCAACGGCGTGGCGTTGTCTGACCAGTCCGGGGCGAAAGGCAGCCGCACGACCTATCGCATCGATGTGCCGGCCGGCGCCGGCAAGCTGAGCCTGCGCACCAGCGGCGGCCGTGGCGACATCGTCCTCTACGTGAACAAGGACACCCCGGCCACGCCGGCGAGCTACCACTGCCGCTCCGCACACGAGGGCACCAGCGAGTCGGTGGTGTTGAACCATCCGGCCGCCGGCAGCTGGTTCGTCACCGTGGTCGGCCGGAGCGCCTACAGCGGGGTGAGCGTGCTGGGCAAATACTCCAGGTGATCGCAGACCGGGTCGGCGGCCTGTGCCGCCGGCCCGCCGGCGATCGCGGCCCGGGCCGGCCAGTGCCTCGGCGGTAACCGGGCGCCGATAACAGAAAGCCGACGCGAAGGCTCTTGGAAAAATTCGCGGTTGACGCTCCCGTCAAGCCCCCATAGTGTGACGAAGTCGTCGTTTTCGGGAAGATCGACGGCGCTACGAGCCCGAGCCTTGAGCGCCGGGCCACCGTCCGCAGGGGGAAAACATGTTCCACAAGAAGCTTGCCGGCGCATTGCTCGCCGCGCTGGGTTGCGCCTCGGTTTCGCTGTGCGCTGCCACACCCGTCCACGTTCACGCCGGCCACCTCGGCCAGATCACCTCGGCCACGCTGGCCAATCGCCTCGGCCTGGGCCAGGGCAACACCTTCATCGCCGGTGCCCGCGCGAAAACGGTACGCGGCACCGTCAAGACGCGCGAGCGACAGACTTTCCACGGCGTACCGGTCTACGGCCGCAGCGTGGTGGTCGAGCGCGACGCCCGCGGCAATGTGCTCGGCGCCCATGGCGAGGCCGAGGCCAGCCTGGGCAGTCAGTTGTCGTCGGTGCGCCCGCGCCTCAACGGCGCCCAGGCGCAGGCCGCCCTGCAGGCGAAGCTCGGCCAGCGCGGCCTGGCGGCCAGCCACGTGCAGAGCGAGCTGTTCGTCTATCCGCAGGCCAAGGGCCCGGCCCGGCTGGCCTACCACACGTCCTACCTGGTGACCGCCAACGGCCAGCTTTCGCGTCCGACCGCCATCGTCGACGCCGATACCGGCGAGGTCCTGCGCCAGTGGAATGGCCTGACCACCGGCCGCCGTCCGCCCGGCACCGGCACACCCACGTCGATCAGCGCGAACGGTCCTGGCGGCAACGGCGTGACCGGGCTGTATCACTACGACGGCTCGGGCGCCGGCCGCGAGCTGCTCAGCGGCACCCGCATCGGCAATACCTGCTACCTGCAGGATGATCGGGTCGCCACCTACAACCTGGCCGGCGGCCAGCGCGTGACGTTGTGGTCGTTCGGCTGCGCGGGCACCAACCCGGCCGGCTGGACCAGCATGGGCGACGGCATCAACGGTGCCTACTCGCCCATCAACGACGCCCATCACTTCGGTGGCGTGGTCTACGACATGTACGACAGCTGGTTCGGCGCGCCGCCGCTGATGAACGGCGACGGTACTCCGATGCAGCTGCACATGTGGGTGCATTACGGCACCAGCTACGAGAATGCCTTCTGGGACGGCTCGGAGATGGTCTTCGGCGACGGCGACCAGTACTTCTACCCGTTCGTGGTACTGGACATCACCGGGCACGAGATCAGCCACGGGTTCACGGAGCAACATTCGGGCCTGGAGTACGACGGCCAGTCCGGCGGCATGAACGAAGCCTTCTCGGACATGGCCGGCGAGGCGGTCAAGTACTTCGACCGCGGCAGCAATGACTTCATGACCGGTGGCGAGATCGTCAAGCCGGCGACCGTGCCGCTGCTGGGCATGGCCGCGCTGCGCGACATGTGCACGCCCAGCAACGACGGCATGTCCATCGACGACGCCAGCCGGTACTACGACGGGCTGGACGTGCACTACTCCAGCGGCGTCTACAACCGCGCCTTCTGCACGCTGGCGCGCAGCGCCGGCTGGAACACGCGCACGGCGTTCGAGGTGTTCCACGACGCCAACGCGCTCTACTGGGCGCCGGACGAGACCTTCGACACCGGCGCGTGCGGCGTCGAGCAGGCCGCGACCGATCGCGGCTATCCCACCACTGACGTGGTGGCCGCGTTTGCCGCCGTCGGCGTGAGCTGCCGGCCCCGGTAAGCCACCCCTTGCCGGGCCTGCCGCACGGCAGGCCCGTGCCCTCCTCATCCATTCCAGGCTGCCCGCGAGGCGGCATGGCACCGCCTTGCGTGCCTTCAGGAGAACCATATGAACACGATCCACAGCAAGATCCGGAACCCGGCCATGGACGCCCCGGTAGCGACCGGCGAGCCGGCCCGGGGTGGCCGCCGCGATGGCCGCCGTGGTCGGCTGGCCGCCGCCATCACCGCCACCCTGGCGGCCGCCGTGCTGCCCTGGGCGCCGCTGGGGGTGACCCATGCCCAGCAGGCACCGAGCGCCTGCGTACTCACCACCGATGGGAGCACGTCGACCTATACGACGGTCCCGACCGACGCTGACGCCACGGCCTGCGGCCAGGGCGCCACCGCGACCGGCACCGGCGCCACCGCCACGGGCGCCAATGCGCTCGCCGCCGGCGACAACGCCACCGCGACGGGCCAGGGCAGCAGTGCCACGGCCGATTCGGGGACGGCGCTGGGCGGCACCTACACCGATTTCGACGGCACCGTCTACGGCACCGAGGCAAGCGCGTTCGGCGCCACGGCACTGGGTGCGGGCGCCGGCGCCGACGGCGTGGACAGCACCGCGGTCGGCTCGCTGTCCTACGCCACCGGCCAGGGCTCGTTCGCCGGCGGCACCAACGCCGGTGCCGATGGCTACGAGAGCGTGGCGCTGGGTGCCAACGCGCAGGCTTCCGACCGCGGCACCATCGCCATCGGCGGCGGCGATGCCGACCCGATGTCCGGCGAGGCCACCACCGCCACCGGCGAAGGCGCCATCGCGCTCGGTTCGCTGGCCTACGCCCAGGGCACCGGCGCCATGGCCGACGGCTACCAGGCCACCGCGATGGGCGACTTCGCCCTGGCCAGCGGCAATGGCGCCTGGGCCCAGGGCACGGGCGCCTCGGCCATGGGGGGCGGTTCGCTCGCCGCGGCGGACAAGGCGACGGCCGCCGGCAACAACGCCCAGGCGCTCGATACCTCGGCCACTGCGCTCGGCTCCGACGCCTTCGCGCAAGGGAGCTACAGCATCGCCATCGGCTCCCAGGCTGATCCCAACACCGGCGCCTTCGGCAGCCAATCGGTGGCGATCGGGCTGGACAGTTTCGCTGCCGGCAACTACGCCAACGCGCTGGGCGGTTTCAGCGTGGCCGCGGATTTCGCCAGTGCCTTCGGTTACGCCTCCAGCGCCACCGGCTACGCCAGCCTGGCCTCCGGCGTGCAGAGCACGGCCTCGGGCGACTATTCGGTGGCGATGGGTGTCGGCTCGCTCGCTTCCAACACCGACAGTGTCGCCGTCGGCGATGGCAGCGAGTCGGACGGCGCCGCGGGGGTGGCGGTCGGCGCCGCCGCTTATGTTCAGGCCGACAACGGGGTGGCGATCGGTGCCGGGTCCGCGGCCGTGGGCCAGGGCAGCGTCGCGCAGGGTGCCGGCGCCACCGCCCTGGGCGACAACAGCGTGGCGATCGGCGCGGGTTCGGTCGCCGACCAGGACAACACCGTGTCGGTCGGCGCGGCCGGCAGCGAACGCCGCGTCGTCAACGTGGCCGACGGCGTCGACGCCACCGACGCGGTGAACAAGGGCCAGCTCGATGCGGTGGCGCAGCAGGTCGGCGTGACCGATGCCACCGCGGTCAAGTACGACGTCGGCGACAAGAGCGGCATCACGCTGAGCGGCGCCCGCGGCACCGCCCTGCACAACGTGGCCGCCGGCACCGTCGCCACCGATGCGGCCAACACCGGACAGGTCGACCAGGCGCTCGCCACGGCCAAGAGCTACACCGATGCCGGCGACCGCCAGACCCTGGCACGCGCGCAGTCCTATGCGGACCAGCGGCTGGCCAGCGTCTCGCTGGACCTGGCCAGCTTCCGCCGCGAAGTCGACGACCGCTTCCGTGCGGTGAACGCCCGCCTGGACCAGGTCGGCGCGATGGGCTCGGCGATGTCGCAGATGGCGTTCAGCACCCAGGGCATCGACAGTCCCAACCGGCTGGGCGTCGGCGTGGGCGGCTACCGCAACCGGGGCGCGCTGGCGGTGGGCTACTCGCGCCAGCTGTCCTCGCACGCCAGCCTCACCTTCGGCGCGGCGGTCAGCGGCAACGAGACCTCCGGCGGCGTGGGGCTGGGCGTGGGCTGGTAAGGCTCCACCCGGTCCACGGGCGGCCGGCGCACGGGTGCGCCGGCCGTTTCACGCCGCGCTGAACTTGTGCAGGCGATGTTAGTCGGAAGTTCCACGGCGTCCCCCGTCGCGCGCTCGCGCCCGGGCCGGGGGATGTGCTACCAATGGGTTTTCTCGTCGACGCGGGGGGTGTTGACGGGTTGACGTGACTGGCGGGAGACACTGCATGTCGGCAGTTCCAACGCCCGCGGCCACCTGGGCGCTCTCCGTGGACGACCGTGAAGCGGCGGTCTGCGCACTCCTGGTGTCGCGCGGCAACCTCAAGGACAGCGACCTCCATCGTGCGCGCCGGCTGCACGAGGAGGCGCCCGAAGGCACCCTGACCGCGCTGCTGGCGCGGCTCGGGCTGGTGTCCGAGCGCGACCTGGCCGAGGCCTGGTCCGAGCTGCTCGGCGTGCCGCTGCTGGCGGCGCGCGATGCGCCGGAAATGCCGCCGGCCGAACCCGAACTGTCGCTGCGCTTCCTCAAGCAGCAGCACGTGGTCCCCGTCCGCGAGGGCGAGGACGACCTGGCGCTGGTGGTGGCTGATCCGGCCGATCCCTATCCGCTGCAGGCGATCGAACTGGCCGCCGGCCGGCCGGTCGCCTTGCGCATCGGCCTGCGCTCGGAAATCGACGACCTGATCGAACGCTACTACGGCACCGGCCGTTCGGCGATGGGCACCATCGTGGAGAACCTTGGCGGCGAAGCCAGCGAGGAGGACGACGTCGAGCACCTGCGCGACCTCGCCTCCGAGGCGCCGGTGATCCGCCTGGTCAACCTGATCCTGCAGCGTGCGGTGGAACAGCGCGCCTCCGACGTGCACATCGAGCCGTTCGAGAACCGCCTCAAGGTCCGCTACCGCATCGACGGCGTGCTGCACGAGGTCGAGGCGCCACCGTCCTCGTCCACTGCCGCGGTGATCAGCCGCGTCAAGATCATGGCCAAGCTCAACATCGCCGAGCGTCGGCTGCCGCAGGACGGGCGCATCCAGTTGCGCGTGCAGGGCAAGGAACTGGACCTGCGCGTGTCGACCGTGCCGACCGCCTACGGCGAGTCGGTGGTGATGCGTATCCTGGACCGCGAATCGGTGGTGTTCGACTTCGCTTCGCTCGGTTTCACGCCTGAGTTCGAAAAGCGCTTCGTCGAGGTGCTCGAGCGTCCCAACGGGATCCTGCTGGTGACCGGCCCGACCGGTTCGGGCAAGACCACCACGCTGTACACGGCGCTGTCGCGGATCAACACGCCGGACGTCAAGATCATCACCGTCGAGGATCCGGTCGAATACCAGCTCGAGGGCATCAACCAGATCCAGGTCAAGCCGCAGATCGGGCTGGACTTCGCCAACGCGCTGCGCTCGATCATGCGCCAGGATCCGGACGTGATCATGATCGGCGAGATGCGCGACCTGGAGACCTGCCGCATCGCGATCCAGTCGGCGCTGACCGGCCACCTGGTGCTCTCCACGCTGCATACCAACTCGGCCGCCGGCGGTGTCACCCGGTTGCTCGACATGGGCGTGGAGGATTACCTGCTCGGCTCGACGGTCAACGCCATCCTGGCGCAGCGGCTGGTGCGCCGGCTCGATCCGGAAACGGCGGTTCCCTACGAGCCACCACCGGAAGTGATTGCCGAGTTCGAGCTGGAGAAATACACCAACGAGCGGCCGATCCGCCTGTGGAAGCCGGGCTCCAGCGCGGCCAACCCGAGCGGTTACCGCGGCCGCCGCGCGATCGTCGAATTCCTGGTGATGAGCGAGCCGTTGCGCCGGCTGGTGATGCAGCGCGCCGACGCCAGCGAGATCGAACGCGTCGCTCGCGCCGAAGGCATGCGCACCATGTACGAGGACGGCATCGCCAAGGCGGTCGCCGGCGTGACCACGCTGGAGGAGGTGCTGCGTGTCACGCAGGAAGGCTGATGCCGTGCGAGCCGGCCACGCCCTTGCTCCCTCTACCCGCCGGGCAGAGGGTTGGGGTGAGGGGCTGGGGCTCGCCCGGAACCATCCCGGAGCCGTTGCCGCGTTTGCGTTGAAGAGCAGCGAAACACTGCGCTTCGCGCACCCTTTCCCGTACACCTTGACCCCTCATCCCAGCCCTCTCCCGCTGCATCGATCAAAGATGGGGAAGAGGGAGCGGCGCACACGGAGCCTCTGACATGGCGCAGTTCCGCTACCGCGCCATCAGTGCCGCGGGCGAAACCCTGCAGGGGCAGATCGAGGCGCCGAGCCTGGAGGAGGCGATCGGCCGCCTGCAGGACCAGGGCCACACGCCGCTGGAAGCCAAACCCGCCGACGCCCTGGGCGAAGGCTCGGCCCTCGCCGCGCTGTTCAAGCGCGGCCCGTTCACCGGCGACCAGCTCGCGCAGTTCACCCACCAGCTGGCCACCCTGCTCGGCGCCGGCCAGCCGCTGGATCGCGCGCTCGGCATCCTGATGGAACTGCCCGAAGGCGAGCGCGCGCGGCGGCTGGTCGAGCGCGTGCGCGATCGCGTGCGCGGCGGCACCACGCTGTCGCAAGCGCTGGACGAGGAACACGGCGTGTTCCCCAAGCTGTACCTCTCGCTGGTGCGTGCCGGCGAGGCGGGCGGCTCGCTGGAGGACACCCTGCGCCGCCTGGCCGATTACCTCGAGCGCGCCCAGCAACTGCGCGGCAGCATCGTCAACGCGCTGATCTATCCGGCCTTCCTGATGGTCGGCGTGCTTGGCTCGCTGGTGCTGCTGCTGGCCTACGTGGTGCCGCAGTTCGTGCCGATCTTCCAGGACATGCAGGTGCCGATCCCGTGGATCACCCGCGTGGTGCTGTTCATCGGCAGCGTGCTGCAGGGCTGGTGGTGGCTGCTCCTGCTGCTGTTGATCGGCGGTGGCCTGGTCTGGCGCGCGCGCCTGCGCGACCCGGCGCTGCGCATGGCCTGGCACGCCCGCTTGCTGACGATGCGCGTGGTCGGTCCGCTGCTGCTCAAGGTCGAGACCGCACGCATCGCGCGCACGCTCGGCACGCTGCTCAAGAACGGCGTGCCGCTGCTCACCGCGCTGGGGATCGCGCGCCAGGTGACCAGCAACACCGCGCTGGACGACGCGCTCGCCCGCGCCGCCGAACTGGTCAAGGGCGGCGGCGGTCTAAGCGCAGCGCTGGCCCGCTCGCAACGCTTCCCGCGGCTGTCGCTGCAGATGGTGCAGGTGGGCGAGGAAGCCGGCCAGCTGGACACCATGCTGCTGAAGGTCGCCGACACTTTCGACGTCGAATCCAAGCGCGCGATCGACCGCCTGCTCGCCGCGCTGGTGCCGGCGCTCACCATCGTGATGACCGTGCTGGTGGCGATCATCATGGCGGCGATCCTGATGCCGCTCCTGAGCCTCACGGCCAACATTCAGTAAAACGTGGAGAGATGTAATGACTAGCCAGACACGGGAACAGGGAACAGGCCAGCGGGCGCCCGCGCAGGTCCCGCCCATCGCCCGCTCCCCGCGCGCGCGACGCGCCAAGGGCTTCACTCTGCTGGAGATGCTCGCGGTGATCGTGCTGATCGGCATCATCGGCGCGATCGTGGTGCGCCAGGTCGGCGGCAGCGTGGACAAGGGCAAGTACGGCGCCGGCAAGGCACAGCTGATGACGCTCGGCCAGAAGGTCGAGAACTACGCGCTGGACAACGGCTCGCCGCCGGCTTCCCTGGAGGCGCTGGTCAAGCGCCCGCCGAACGCGCCGAACTGGCAGGGCCCGTACGCCAAGCCGTCCGACCTGGTCGACCCGTTCGGGCATGCCTTCGGCTACAAGGCACCCGGCGAGCACGGCAGCTACGACCTGGTGTTCTACGGCCAGGACGGCCAGCCCGGCGGCGACGGCTACAGCAAGGACATCGGTAACTGGCAATGAAAGCGGGGCGCGGGGAACGGGCAACCGGGCAGGCGGGGCGCGGGCGCCCTGCGGCGCCGGCATGCGCCGGCCGCCAGCGCGTTCGTGGTGTTTCGCGCGCGCGCGGCTTCACCTTGCTGGAAATGCTCGCGGTTATCTTGCTGATCGGCATTGCCGCCGCGGCGGTCGCGGTGGCGGTGAGCCAGGGTCTCTCCAGTGCGCGGGTGCGCGCGGCGAGCGTGGAGCTGGCCGCCGCGCTGCGCGCCACCCGCGCGCAGGCGATCGTCAAGGGGAAAGACCAGACCTTCGACCTCGACCTCAAGGCGGCCAGCTACCACGCCGCCGGCGGGCACGAGATCAAGCTGCCGCAGGGCATGCGCCTGTCCATCACCAGCGCGCGCGAAGACCAGCCCGACAACCACACCGGCCGCATCCGCTTCTTTCCCGATGGCAGCTCCACCGGCGGCCACATCGTCCTGCAGCGCGGCGAACGCCGCTGGCAGGTCAACGTGGCGTGGCTGACCGGCGCCGTGAGCGTGGTGACCTCGTGAGGGCACGGCATGCAGGGCGTGCGGTGGCGCGTCGATCCGCCCCGGTGTGCGCTACACACGTGGTGGTTCGCGTCGGGCAATCACGGTCGTCAAGCTGCGGTGGCCTTTCCGGGCGCGCCTCGCGTGCGCGGGGCTTCAGCCTGCTCGAGGTGATCGCCGCCGTGCTGCTGCTGGCGATCACCTTCGCCTCGCTGATGCGCGTGGCCGGCAGCTCGCTCAATCTCACCGCGCGCTCGGCCGAACGCAGCGGCGCGGCGCTGCGCGCGCGCAGCCTGCTCGACAGCGCGTTCGTGCTGGAGCCGATCCGCGTCGGCCGCAGCAGCGGGAAGTTCGACGCGACCTACCGCTGGCAACTTGACGTGCAGCCATGGCAGCCGCCGGTTACCGCGGCGCCCGGCCCGCAGCAGGCGGTGCCGGTGTCGCCGCTGCGGCTGTACCGGCTGGACCTGGACGTGCTCTGGGCCAGCGCCGGCCACGACTACCACGCCCGTTTCAGCACGCTGCGGGTCGGCGCGCCACCGTTGCCCGGCAACGCGCCATGAGGCGCCAGGCCGGCTTCACCCTGATGGAAGTGCTCGCCGCGCTCGCGCTGCTGGCGCTGCTGCTGGTGGGCGTGTACTCGGGCATCCGCACCGCCACGCACAGCGTGCGCGCCGGCAGCGCCGCGGTGGAGCGGCTCGATGCGGTGCGCTCGGCGCAGCAGTTCCTGCGCCGCGAGCTCGAGCAGGCGATGACCGAGCAACTGGCCGCCAACGACAAGGACGAGGCGATCTTCTTCAAGGGCGACGCGCATTCGATGAGCTTCGTGGCACCGCTGCCGGGCTACCTCGGCAACCTCGGCCCGCAGGCGCAGACGCTGCGGCT